>JAYTQJ010000407.1:0-3975 GCA_043746775.1 Schlesneria sp. | reverse complement strand
GCGCGAGAACCTGTCGGCGTGGGAGGCGACGGTCTCTGTTCGGCGCGGGTCTCCCGACCCCGCCGAAACGTCCGACCGCAGGTCTCCCTCTTCCGACGCGACACCTCCAAAGAGGAGACCTTCGGTCGAGCCGGTGGCGCGGTCAGGAGACCGGCCACAACAGGCTACGGTAGGCGACTGGCACATCCTGCAACTCGAAAACGCGGGTGACAACGGGCAGCGGTACATCGACATGGGCGACGGCTCGATCCTCGCGCAGGGTTACGCACCGACCAAGTATTCGACGAGCCTTCGAGGCGAGACCGACGAGCGGAACATCACCGGCTTCCGGCTGGAACTGCTCAACGATCCGAATCTGCCGTGCAACGGACCGGGCCGGTCGTTCATGGGGACATGCGCGTTGACCGAGTTCACCGTCGAGATCGAACCGGTACGCGAGGTCGAAGGCCAGCCGAAGCCGGGCCAGCGCGAGAAGCTCAAGTTCGTGAAGGTCACGGCGGACTACTCGAACCCCGAACGAGACCTCGAACCGAACTTCTTCGACAAGACCGACAAGAAGCGCGTCACCGGTCACATCGACTTCGCGATCGACGGCAAGGACGAAACAGCGTGGGGCATCGACCAGGGACCGGGCCGACGCAATCAGCCTCGCAACGCCGTCTTCGTCCCCGAGAGGCCGTTCGGCTACGAGGGCGGGACGCGGCTGCACATCAATCTCAAGCAGATGCACGGCGGGTGGAACAGCGATGACAACATGAACAACAACCTCGGCCGCTTCCGCGTCTCGGTGACCACGGTCGCGAACCCCGAGGCCGATCCCGTGCCGGCGCGAGTCCGTGAGATGCTCGCCACGTCGCCCGAGAAGCGTTCGCCTGAGCAACTCGCCGCCGTCTTTTCGTACTGGCGGACGACGGTCCCCGAATGGAAGGAGGCCAACGACCAGATCGAAACGCTGTCGCAGCAATGGCCGCGCGGTTCGACGACGCTCACGCTGATGGCTCGCACCGAATCGCGCGACACGCGGATGCTGCTGCGTGGCGACTGGCTCAAGCCGGACAAGCCGGTCACGCCGGGGGTGCCCGCGTTTTTGCATCCGCTGAACGTAGCCCTGTCGCTCCGCGACAGGAAGCGAGATGGAGAACCCGCGTCCACCTTATCGCTGAACGCCCAATCCCAAAATGGCGATATCTCGCCATCGCGCGACGTGTCGCGGAGCGACACGGCTACGTTGGACACGCCGCCGCTCAATCGCCTGATGCTCGCCAACTGGATCGTTGATCGGCGCAGTCCGACGACGGCGCGCGTCCATGTGAACCGCATCTGGCAGGCGTACTTCGGCACGGGGATCGTCGCATCGAGCGAAGACCTCGGCACGCAGAGCGATTCGCCGTCGCATCCCGAGTTGCTCGACTGGCTGTCGGTTGAGTTCATGGAGCGAGGTTGGAGTCTCAAGCACCTGCATCGCCTGATCGTGACGAGTGCCACGTACCGGCAGTCGAGTCGCGTTACGCCCGCCCTTTATGAACAAGACCAATACAACCGCTGGCTCGCCCGCGCCCCGCGCCTGCGCGTCGAGGGTGAGATCGTGCGCGACATCGCCCTCGCGGCGAGCGGACTGCTCAACCCGAAGGTCGGCGGCGCGAGCGTCTTCGCCCCCGCACCGGCCTTCCTGTTCGTGCCTCCCGCCAGTTACGGCCCGTTCGTCTGGAACGACGAGACCGGCCCCGAACGGTATCGCCGCGCGATCTACACGTTCAGAAGGCGCTCAACGCCGTATCCGATGCTCACCAACTTCGACACGCCGAACGGAGACTTTTCGTGTGTGCGACGCACCCGCTCGAACACGCCGCTTCAGGCGCTGACGACTCTGAACGAAACAATCTTCCTCGAATGCGCCCGCAACCTCGCGCTCCTCACGCTGAAAGAAGGTGGTGCGGACGAGACCACTCGCCTGACTTGGGCCTTCCGCCGCTGCGTCTCCCGTCCGCCAACCGACACCGAACGCGAAGTCCTATTCAATCTGCTCACCCAACAAACAACCAAATTCTCGTCACCGGATGCCAAACCGTGGGAGCTGGCTGCCAACGATCCAACCCATCCGCCCGCGTTGCCGAACGGCGCGTCACCCGCTCAAGCCGCCGCATGGACAGCCGTTTCCCGCGTACTGCTGAATCTCGATGAAGCCGTGACGAAAGAGTGATGCGATGACCAACGAGAGAAGCGGAAACACCGCGTTGCAGTACGAACGTCGTACACCGTCCAATTGCTTTTCTTGTCTGATGCTGACAGGAATTGGCCTCGTCATCATTGGACTAATTCTCGTCCCGGTCCTGCCACATATTCAACTGGATGCTGTACTGACTTCGGCTGAACTGGCAGACGATTCAAAGAGATCAGAGACGTTGGCATTGCTTCAAAAAGCCAGCGGAAACGGCTGGCTCATTACGACCGGGCTTGGTGTTTTCATCTTTGTTGTGAGTTTTGTTGGCTACAGATCAGTCGTTCGCATCTCTCACACTCCA
Source organism: Schlesneria sp. (assembly GCA_043746775.1). GTDB lineage: Bacteria > Planctomycetota > Planctomycetia > Planctomycetales > Planctomycetaceae > Schlesneria. Next base: position 1,453 of record JAYTQJ010000407.1, on the reverse strand, counting down.
CGTCAGTTTCCCGAAAACAAATCGGATCTTCCCTGATGCCCATCGAACTGAACTGCCCCGAGTGCGGGAAGTCGTACAAGTTGCAGGACGCTTTGGCCGGGAAGAAGGTCCGTTGCAAAGCGTGCAGCGCGGTGATGGTGGTTCCTCAAACGGAGGGACTCGATGACTTCGCGGACCTCGTGGATGTGGATGATGTTGAGGACTACGACTCACCGCCGCCCAAGGCGCGGCGGCGTTCGACGGTGTCGCGTCGTAGTGACGACGAGGATGAGTCGCCTCGCAAGAAGAAGGGGAAGAAGAAGTCGGGCAAGTCGGCTTGGTCGTCTCCTTGGGTTTGGATTGGTGGGATCGGCGCGGGGTTTTTGGTTTGCATGGTCATCTGTTGCGGTGCCCTTCCCGGCATGTTGGGCAATGTGATGCAGAAGGAGATGATGAAGCAGGCCGGGATCGATCCGGCCAAGCAGGTCGCGTTCGGCGATCCGACTTCGCTCTTCCCGGTCGGACAGATTCCCTTGCCGACGTTTCCCGAGTTGGGACCGGCCAAAGTGCTGGAGCCGTCCGGTGTCAAAGTTCACTTCGTCCAGATGCCGAAGCAGCACGGAGCGGCTCCCGGTCACGGTATGAACTTTCGCGTTTACGTTCCGCCGGGCGATCACGCGCCGCAGTCGATCCCCTGCGTGCTGGTCGCTCCCGCCGGGACGAACCTGCTGATCGGCAACGACATGGACAACGACGACTATCACAAGGAGACGCTGCCGTACGCCGAAGCCGGAATGGCTGTGATTTTCTATTCGCTCGACGGTCCCTGTGACATGGAGAACAGCAAGGATGCTGAGCTGGGCGTGGCCTATCTGAAGTTTCGAGCCGCGATGGCGGGTGTCGTCAACGGACGCAACGCCCTTGAGTTTGCGCTGTCCAAACTGCCGCAGGTCGATCCGAAACGCATTTACTCGGCGGGTCACAGTTCGGCAGGGAATGTCTCGCTGCTGCTGGCCGCTCATGAACCGAGACTCGCCGCCAGCATCGGCTTCGCCGCGTGTTCGGATGTCGAGGCGCGGCTCGGCCCGATGAACAACGCCGCCACGCGCATCCTGCTTCCCGACCTGACCAGCTTCCTCAAACAAAGCTCACCGAAAACTCATTCGGCCAAGATCAACTGCCCCGTCTTCCTGTTCCACGCTCAAGACGACAGCAACGTCCCGGTCGGCGATTCGCAAACGCTGGCGCAACTGCTTCAAGCGGCGGGAAAGAAGGTCGAACTGAAACTCGTCCCGACCGGCGACCATTACCAACCCATGATCGACGAAGGCGTTCCCTCTGCGGTGGCATGGCTCAAAGGACTGAATGGTCCTGCGGCTGATCGCGGAGCGGTCAGCGGAAGCCCGTGACGACAGCAGGGCAATCGCCAATTTTTCAAATTGGGGTGCCACGGTCACGGAGCTTCGACGTGGCC
>JAYTQJ010000406.1:0-1773 GCA_043746775.1 Schlesneria sp. | reverse complement strand
CCACCATCAAGCAGAGCGACTTCTGATGGTGGGCCGGCGCGGCGAAGCGCCGCTGGTCCCACCCTACAAGTGATTTTCAGCAGGCTGCTAAACCTGTTGGGACCATGAGTGGGGTACTCTCGACGATCGCGTGATGTCTGTCCAAAAAAAATGTCGCCTTCATTCCCCTTCGTGATGGTCTGCCTGACATGCCTCTCTCGTCCGATCTCTCGGAGCTGAATCTCGATGGCTTTCCCTCGCAACTGGACTCCACCGGTCTGGCGTCTTGCGAGCAACTCGATGTCCTGATGACACTGTTCACGAACGAGGTGCGTGCCGGACTCAACCCGTCGATCGAAGCGTATGCGCAGCGGCACAAGGAACTCGCGGACGACATTCGCGAACTGTTCCCGCTCGTGGAGACGCTGGAGCATTGCCGCGACCGGAAGGAGTCTGAAGGTCTGCGTTACCGCTTCCCGCAAGAGTTTCGGATCGAGCAACTCGGGGAATATCGCATCGTGCGGGAGTTGGGTCGCGGTGGCATGGGGATCGTGTTTGAAGCGTTTGAACCGGGGATGCAACGTCCCGTCGCGATCAAGCTGCTCCCCTGGCGATTCCGTGAGGACCGTCCTCAGCGTGCCGAGCAACTCCGCAACGAAGCGGCGACGATTGCGCGGTTGCGGCACCGAAACATCGTCCCGATCTACTCGTTCGGCCAGCACGACGGCTACTGGTACTACGTGATGCAGTACGTGGCGGGAGTCAGTCTCGGTTGGGTCACGCGCCGCCTGCGTGAGCCTGCCGGTCTCGTGACGGCCGAGGAAATCCACCGCATCGCGCGCAGCGGTTCGTTCGCGGTGAAGGGACTCGTCGAACCGATGGTTGAGACGACCGATCGCACGATTTCGCGAGACTCATGGATGGCGTTTGCCCGGATGGGAGTGCAGGTCGCGCAGGCTCTCGCGTATGCGCATCGCGAAGGCGCACTGCACAACGACATCAAGCCCGACAATCTGTTGCTCGATACGGTCGGAAAGATTTTCGTCACCGACTTCGGTGTCGGGCTGCATTGGGCGAAGGGCAACCCCAGTCAGGATGACCAGCCCGTGGGCACGCTGCGGTACATGGCTCCCGAGCGACTCGACGGACATCCGAGTGCCGCGACCGACATCTACGCCCTCGGGGTCACGCTCTACGAATTGGTCACCGGCTCAGCGCCGTTCGATCACGAGGACCTCCGGCAACTCACCGATTTGATTTGTGAAGGGAAGCCTCCCGCGCCGAGAGAACGCAGGCCGCAGCTTCCTGTTGCTCTCGAAACGATCATCCTGCGAGCAATGGCCAAGGAGCCGAGTCACCGTTACGCGACCGCCAATGAACTCGCGGCGGATTTGCTACGGTTCATCAAACGCCAACCGATCGCGACGACTCGCGGCAGCCTCTGGGACAGACTGTTGCCTTGGCGCAAGCGACCGTGAATTGACACGGCGCAAACGCATCAGGCGCACGGTGCAGGCTTAGGACTCGTCCAAAAACAGTGTCGTCTTTCGCTCCGCGAAAGAACGCCCTTTCGCGGAGCGAAAGGCGACAAACGGCGGACTTGTTCTTGGACAGGTTCTGATGTCTCTCGCGGCCAAGGCTGAGACCTTTCTGAGCGGGACGGCGTCAGCCCAATGACACTCACTTTGGGGTGTCGCTGAAGTCGTAAGACTTCAGACGATCATCAAAGCCGGCTGAATTCTCACGAATTCAGCTACGTCGCACTGAACGTCAATTTGATAATCGCTCAAAGTG
>JAYTQJ010000405.1:0-9059 GCA_043746775.1 Schlesneria sp. | reverse complement strand
CTGATTCCGCGTTGATCTAATGCAGGGCTGACGCCCAAGAAACAGGGGGCTGACGCCACCCCGCTCCGAAAAACATGGGAACGGACGGGCGTCGAATTCGTTTCAGGTCGGAGCGACATGGCGGGTCTCCGGGGTAATGGCAGTGGGCGGCAAGGCGGCAAGGCGGGAAGACGGGGCGACTGGATCAGCCTCGTCGATGGCGGTCATGATGTCTCATCGACCGGGCCGATGCAATTATCACAACAGACTGTCTTGATCGGTCTCCGTTGACACCCGTAGAATCCACCCGCTGTCTCACCGGCCTCACGGCCCACCCCGCCTGCCTGATACGAACTTGCCAGAGACCAATTTGTAGGATGGGCACTCCTGCCCGTCCGGCTTTGCAAGGATGTCCACTCAACCCCGACTTTTGTTGCCCAAAGCCGGACGGGCAAAAGTGCCCATCCTACAGCCGCCCCCACCTTGAGGAACCCGCCATGTTGAATCTCTTCCCCGGAACGGTCCGCTCGTGTGAAGGTGTTTCTCGCCGCAACTTCTTGCAGGTCGGCGCGTTGGCTGGTCTCGGAGTGAGCCTGCCGATGGCGATGGCTCAACGGGCGCTGGCCAAGACCAAAGGTCACGGACACGGGGCGAAGGGCGGTTCCGATGTGAACTGTATTCTGGTTTGGACTCAAGGGGGGACGAGTCACCACGACACGTTCGATCCCAAGCCACAGGCTCCGATCAGCGTGAAGGGCGAATACAGCGTCATCGACACGGCGGTGCCGGGCATTCAATTCACAGAGATCCTGCCGAGGATGGCTCAGGAACTCGGACGCTTCGGCTTGCTGAGAAGTTGGAACCCGATGAATGGCAGCCACGCGATTGCCGACCAGCATTTGATGTCGGGCCGCAAGTTCAATCCCGCGATGCCGTACCCGACGATCGGGTCGGTCGTCTCGCACGAGATGGGTTTCAAGACGGCGATGCCTCCGTTCATTCAACTTGGCAACGCGGTCGATAGCCGGTTTGGTGGGGGCACGTCGGGCATCCTCGGCCTGGAACACAACCCGTTCGCCATCATGGCCGATCCCAATGCCGAGAACTTCGTCGTCCGAGACATCACTCCGCCGACCGGCATCACCAACGAACGAGTCGATCGCCGTCGCAAGGTGCTGAGCCTCGTCGATTCCCTGCAACGGCCCTCCAGTTTGCAGCCGTCTGAGTTCCAGTCGCTCGACGAAAACTACGCGACGGCGCTCGACATGATCACGGCGAATGACACGCGCCGCGCGTTCCAACTCGACAAGGAAGACCCGAAGCTGCGCGAGCAATACGGTCGCAACCCGTTCGGTCAGAAGTGCCTGCTCGCTCGGAGACTGATCGAAGCGGGAGTCCGCTTCGTCACGATCACCGATGGCGGCTGGGACACTCACCAGAACAACTTCAAAGCTCTGAAAGACAATCTGATCCCGAAGATTGATCGCGGGTTGCCACAGTTGCTGATCGACCTCGAACAACGCGGCCTCTTGGAAAAGACGCTGGTCGTCTGGCTGACCGACTTCGGTCGGACCCCGAAAATCAATTCGGCGAGCGGTCGCGATCACTGGGCTTCGTCCGGCTTCGCCATCATGGCCGGAGCAGGCGTCCCCGGCGGCAGCGTCATCGGAGCAACCGACGACGAAGGTGGCCAACCGATCCGCAACCAATACTTCAGCGAAGACATCGTCGCCACGATCTACCACAAGCTGGGCCTGCCTCTCGATCTGCACGCCCAAAGCCCCGACGGCCGCCCGGTCAAGTTGCTCGAAACGGACAACCTGATCCACGAGTGGGTGTGATCGACATGGCTCCTCAACGCCAACGATGGACGGTCATCAACATTCTCCACGGGGTTGTCGTTTGTTTGGGGGTCTTTTGGTTTGCGTCCGGTTTGATCGCGATCATGACACCTTGGTGGATCGCTAAGAAAGCTGTCAGCGCCGCGCTCGGCCCCATGTTTTCATTGATGGATATCAGCGGCTGCGTCTTCATGTTCCCCGACGACGGTAGTGGAGTGTTCATTCTGGACTGGCCTAACAGGCGTCTGCTTTGCCCGGCGTACTGTTTCGGCTTGGAAATGATGGGATGTGGCCTCATCGCGGCGCTGACTCCCAGCGTGCTGATTCGCCGTTTTCAGAACAACGCGACTCATCAGTTGCCCCAGCCCGAGTGAACTGACACAGTTGCCTGCGGCTTTGGATTTACGGCGTCATGGGAAGGTGAGGTTGGTGTCATGGGTGTCACGGACATGGTTTTTCTGCTGGTGATCGGTCTCTGCGCCGGGTGGCTGGCGGGGCAGATCACGAAGGGGGGCAGCTTTGGCTTGGCAAACAACCTGCTCGTCGGCGTGATCGGTGCCATTGTGGGAGGAGTGCTGTTCAGGCTGATTGGTCTGAAAGCTTATGGACTGATGGGACAGCTCGTGACGGCGACGGTTGGTGCGCTGGTGTTGCTGTTTCTACTGAAGAAATTCGGGAAGAAGTGACTGATGTTGGAGCGAGAGGCTCGCGCTGAGGTTCCGTGTTCGCCCGGCGTTCGACTTCAGGACTCACTCCGTCTTCACTTTCCATCCGTGATGATCGAGGAAGAGGAAGAAGACGCCTTGCTCACGCTGCGGGTTGGTGTTGAGTCGGGTTGGTGTTGATGCGTGTGCGTGGTGAGGGTGTTGCGGATCGGGCAAGGTTCAGCAGGCTCGATGGTTGTCGGGGTTGGATTGCAATTCGTCGGTGACGCGACTTGTTTCCGTGTTGGTGAGTTCATTCTTGCGCCAGACTCACTCCGATAGCTTATTCGAGTGAGTTTCCTCAGCCTGTGCGTCCCATTTGTTGTGATCGGCCAAGTTTGCCCGTTTGCAAGAAATCGGGGCGAACAGCGCGAGTCGCTCGCGGGTTGTAATGGTCTGTTCAGGACGAATGAAACTTCCGTTGATCGTTGGTCAGCGTGGTGGCTCGCGAACGTGAGAGGCGTCTTTACGTCTCCTTCGCGGACGTAATTGGCGACAGCATTTTGGGGGGCGTCTATCGTGGCAAGAATTTTTGGACAACCACGTGCGATGATGATTTGCTCGTTGAGCCTGGCGCTGGCCAGTTGTGTTTGTGGAGTGACGTTGGCGGCCGGTGGTGGTGCCGGATCGAGTTCCGCGCCGGTCATCGTGGTCCAAAATCTGCCCGCCGCCAAAGGGGCTGGTGGTTCGGCTCCTGTTTCGGCCCTCCCCCTATCACCCGAGCTGAATGCCGGGTTTGCCGGGATCGAAGATTCGCAACGATTCGGTCCTGCAAGTGCCCAGATCGCGGCGGGGCCGACGCACGTCGTTCAAGCGATTAACTCGCTGTTCCGAATTTCGGACAAGACCGGCGTGGAAGTGGCGACGGTCGATCCGCGAATTCTGTTCGACGCTTTCTACTTGGCCAATCCCAGCTACACCGTCTACCCAAATCGTTCGGCTCCGTTGGGGCCGACTGCGATCTATGACCATTTTTCCAGCCGGTTCGTCATCGTGTGGGGAGCGGTCAACGACTCCGGGTCCGAGAGTTCGTTGTTGATTCAGGTCTCTTTGACATCGAATCCGACTCAGGGCTGGCGGCTATTCACACTCCGCTCCGATGTGGACGGAATCACTGACACCGACGCTCTCAGCGATTCTCTGACCCTCGGGCTCGACAACACGAACCTCTACTTCACGACGAACCAGTTGTCACCCTCGGGTGCATTTCGCTTCGCGAAGATTCGAGTCGCCGCGAAGCATCAGTTTTATTACCCGACAGTCAACCCGATTCAGTTTCACGATCAGGTCAGTGTGTTGGATGCGAACGCGGCGCTCGCCTCTTCGATTCGGCCTTGTGTGACTTTTGGAGTTCCCGGTAGGGAGTTCTTGGTCAGCGCACCCTTGGCCGCTGGAGACAACCTGACGCTCTATTCAATGACAGGCACTTGGCCAAACGCCACGCTAACACCACCGCTGCTCAAGGTCGAAGCCAAGGTTCTGTTCAACGCTTGGACGGCTCCATCCAAGATGAGTCAGCCCGCAACTGCGGTTCTGCTGGACGGTAGCGACGGTCGCCTGCTCAATGCGGTGTACCGCAACGGAGTTGTCTATACCGGTCATAGTATTCGAGCCAGGAATTTCCCATGTGCAGCGGGGATTAAGTCCATCAACGTCACCACCAAAACGAAGGTGTTGGACGACGTTCTGGGAGCGATCGGCGAGTACTACTCGTTCCCGGCCGTGACGGCGGACGACACGAACAACGTCTATGCGGTTTTCAATCGCAGTTCCAAAGGTTCGTTCGCCGAATGCCGCTACGCCTTAAAGAAATCAACCGAAACAACCTTCGAGGTCAGCAAGCAGTTGAAAGGCGGCACCTCCAAGTCCATCCAATTTGGCGGCGCGTGGGGCAAGTACAACGGCATCGCCCTCGATCCAACGCTCAACGGAGGAGTCTGGGGCAGCAGTATGTTTGCTCAGAATACACCTGCCCTGAGTTTCACGTCTGGCACTTGGATTGGGAATTTTGGCAAACCGGGGCCGGTTCCCGTTGGGCCACAGGTCATTGCCACTTACGACGACCTCGCCAAGACACTGACTTTGACAGGTGACACGAGCGCCAACGAGATCGCCGTCAGTTACGCCTCAGGGGTGGTGACAGTTGTTGCGGGACCGGGCACGCAAGTGAACGGCCAGGCTGCGGTGGCATTTGCCGTGAGTGTCGGCCCAATCATTGTGATGGCTGATTTGGGAGCAGGCCATGATGTGGTCACGTTCACGGGAATGAACTGCTCAACCATGAACGTGAAGTTGGGGCTGGGAGACGATCAGATCACGATCCGGCTCACAACGGTTTCCACGCTGTTGGTGGACGGTGGACTCGGGGCCGATCTCCTGACCACGATCACCAGTCGCTTCACGAAGAAGACGTTCCTCGGTTTCCCTTGACCCGCCCGTTTTCAACCGTGACGTGCGGTGTCCTTAAGTTCGTACTGTCGTGAAGCATTTGGGTGCGACAAGAACTTCGGTGCTGGCGGGACATCGCTCGTCTCGACTGCCGGAACGGCTTCCTCTTCGGACGAGAGATGCAGGCTGGCGGGCAGGTTCTCGGGGGCATCGGTCACGCGGCGAATATCGGCTCCGACAAGATTCAGCTTTTGTTCGAGCCGGTCGTAGCCGCGATCAAGATGATAGATGCGGCGGATAACGGATTCGCCGTCCGCAGCCAGAGCGGCGAGTAACAACGCGGCGCTGGCTCGCAGGTCTGAAGCCATCACGCACGCACCGCTCAGTCGTGCAACGCCGCTGATGATTCCACAGGCTCCCTCGCGCCGCACGTTCGCTCCCATGCGCATCAGCTCGGGCAGGTGCATGAAACGGTCGGGAAACACTTTGTCGGTGACAACGCTGATTCCATCGGCCATCGCCAGCAGCGCGGTGAGCTGCGCTTGCACGTCGGTTGGAATGCCGGGATACGGAAGCGCGGTCACGTCGATCGGTCGTGGTGCCGAGTTCATCGAGACGCGTGCCCGCGTGCCGTGCAGCTCGACAGATGCTCCCGCCGCGCGTAGTCCGTCGATGACGGCGGACAGATGTTCGGGACGGATATTGGCGACTTCCAGTTCACCGCGCGTGATGGCTCCCGCGACGAGTAACGTGGCCGCTTCGATCCGGTCGGGAATGACTTCGTGTTCGACGGCTCTCAGTTCCTGAACGCCTTCGATTCGTAACAGAGGCGTGCCAAGCCCCACAATCTTCGCCCCCATGGCGTTGAGGAAGTTGCCGAGATCAACGACCTCGGGTTCGCAGGCCGCTGCGGAAATGGTCGTTGTTCCCTCGGCGAAGACCGCCGCCGACATCACGTTGCACGTTCCCGTGACTGTGCTGCCGAAGGAGCCACCGAGATAGATGTCGGCCCCGCGCAAAACGTCGGCCCGCGCGAAAACGTATCCACGTTCAATCCTGATTTCTGCCCCGAGTGCTCGCAGCCCCTTGAGATGCAGGTCGATCGGCCGATGCCCGATGTTGCAGCCGCCCGGAAGCGAGACACACGCGCGGCCGCGGCGACCGAGCATTGGTCCCAACACGCAGACGCTGGCTCTCATGCGGCGGACCAGTTCGTAATCGGCGAAGCAAGGCTGATCGTCGGTCACGGTCAGTTCGAGTGCCCCGCCCGCACGACGTTCGACTGTCATGCCGAGCGATCGCAGCACTTGCGACAGCGTGGAAACATCGACGAGTTCCGGCACGCCATGCAGTACGGTCGTCCCTGTTGCCGCAAGCGTCGCGGCCATGATCGGCAACGCCGCGTTCTTGGCTCCGCCCACCGTCACCGTACCGCGCAACGGCTGTCCGCCTCGAATCACCAGCATGTCCATCCGTGGACCCTCTCACAAAAAGTCGGAGTCGCTTCACAGGCATCCCGCCTGATCGGGCGGTATTGGACCAGCGAGGCATCAACCCGGCAAGACAAGTCTGCCATGAGCGGTGTCCGGCAGGGCCATTGCCTGATTCCATTGAGGGTGCCACGGTCACGGAGCTTCGACGTGGCCGTGCGTAGAAGTGAAGGCTGTTTCACATTCTCACGGCCACGTCGAAGCTCCGTGACCGTGGCTCCCTTTCTCTTCGATTGAGAAAGGCGATGGCTCTCGGACTAAATGTGGCTCGTCAATGCCTCATTCCATGTCACAGAACGGGGCAAAACAAACGGCTCGTAACTGAGTTCTTGCGAACTCGGCTACGAGTCGTAAATGACTCAATGGTACGAAGCGTCCTACTTCGGCATTGGCAGGACGATCAGGGCGTCTTCGGGGAAGGAGGCTTCACCGGCTTTGCCATTGATGCGGTATTGGACCTTCAGTTGCTTCACGCTGCCTGGCAGCGGGTCTCCGCCGAAGTTGGCGTTGTAGCTGGCCGAGGCCAGTGTGATCAGCGGCAGGTCGCCCGCTTGTTTCTGGAGGACGGCGGTCACGTCGCGTTGAGTCGCTCCGGAACCGTATTCGGCTTTGATGATCTCCAGCTTCACCTTGTCGAGGCCCGCCGTGTTGAGCAGCTCACGGACATCGACTCCCTTGGCTCCGAGCTTCTGGGCAACGACCAACGTGGCTTGCGTGGCCTCATCCTTCAGGTCGGCGACCTGCATGGTCTTGATGGCCAGCTTGAGTGTCTCCAAGCCGGGATGCAGTTTGATGACATCCAAGACCAGCTTTTGTTCAGCCGGTTGGCGGGAGGCATCGAACGCCTTCTGGCACATCGCGGCGCGCTCTTGATCCGCCATCGGGAATTTTCGGACGAGGCCAATGTAACCCCGCAGCGCGCGGACTTGGTACTTCTCTTCCGGAGCGGTCTTGGCCAAATCTAGCAGGACCGGCGCAGCCTCGACGCTGTTCCATTTGCCGAGCAACCGGCTGCCCACATCTTGGAGTTGGGCATCCTTGCTCTTGGCGGCCAAACCAATCGTGTTCAGCGCCTTGGTTCCGCCGACATCGCCGAGGATTTCCAGCAGCACGCTCTTCGCGGCCGCGGGCGAACGATCCAATGCCGTCGAGAGTTCGGCCGCACACGCTTCGCGATCGGGCATCCGGATGCTGGCCGTTTTGAGTGCCAGTTGAGCGACAGGAGCATCCTCGGCGCGTTTCGGCGCGATGGCCTGCGTGACCAAGACCGAGAGATTTTTAAGCGTGACAGTCTCACCCAGCGCGATCAAGGCGACACCGCGCACGGTCTTGTCCGCGTGATCCATCGCCTTCAGCAACGCGGCCGTCGCTTCGATCCGCCGCTTGCCAACGAGTTCGATCAGCAGTGGGTACTTCTTCCCTTCGGCCTTGGCCAACAGGGCGACGATTTGAGCGTCCACTTTCGCCCCCGGAAGATCGGCCAGCGTTCCCTTGGCGGCTTGCGCGAGATCGGCATCCGCATCGATGGCTGCGTCGAGAAGCAACGGCAGACACGACACATCGCCGACTCTCCCGAGTGCCCCGATGGCGGACAACCGCACCGGCTTCGGGCCGCTTCCGGCCGCTTCGATCACCGCCGCCAAGACGACGGTACTTGGGCGATCAGCCATCGCTTGGATGATCAGCGCGGCGCGATCCGGCGTTGCGCGAGTCATCTCTTTCGCGAGGGCTTTGTCGACATCGCTGCCGGGGAACTCACGCGCTGTTCCGAGCGCGAGCTGGAACAGTGCCTTGTCCGCCGAACGGAATTGTTCGAGCAGGAGCGGCAGTCCCTCTTGTGGACTGCGGGCGAGAATCGCGCCGCGCGTCCCTTCGATGATTCTTTGTTTGGGGACATCGGCTCTGCGGACCTCGTCGTAGATCGCGACGGCGTCCGCCGACTTGCCTGCGGCGTGAAGCCGCTCGGCGCAAAGGACACAGCCTTCCGCCACGGCCGACCGCACGTAGCCTGGAGCCGACGCCAACGACAGCCGCAGCGACTTGGCTGCGGCGTCGTTGCCGATCCGACCCAGAGCGACCGCCGCCGCCGATGCCACTTCGCCGTCTTTGTCCTGCAATCGCGCGGTCAGAGTCTCGACGGCGTTGGCATCGCGGCGGACGCCGATCGAATTGATCGTCCCCACCAGCAGATTGCCATCGAGTGAATCGGTCGCCTTCCGCAGCGCTTCGTCAACCACCGAGCCTGGAATCGCTTCAAGAGCGATCCGCGCCCACGAGGCGAACTGCGCGTCGGATAACAGCTTGGCCAAGTCGGGAACCGCCGCGTCGGAGCCGTGAATGGCGAGATGCTTGCAGGCGATCGCCTTGTCGGCACCCGGAGCCTCCGAGCGGAGGATCGCCAACAGTTCCTGTTCTTTTTCAGAGGAAGCTTTGGCATCGTCGGCCGCTCGGGCCGACGTGGCCACCGCCGCCAGCATTGCCGCGAGGCAAACGACGGCGCGCGTGAAGCGAATGAATTTTCGAGTCGTAGGCATAGTTTCGGTCCTGAGCTTTAAGGACGTTATGGAAGCGGAAAGGGTACGAGTGAGGGGCCGATTGCAGACCGTAGGACGGGCACTCTTGCCCGTCGTTTTCGGCTGTGAAGAGACGGGCAAGAG
>JAYTQJ010000404.1:0-21726 GCA_043746775.1 Schlesneria sp. | reverse complement strand
CGACCGGCGGATGGCCCGGCCCCAGCTTCCGCTTCAAATACTTGGCGTCTTCCTGCTGGATGTGTGCGCTGTCAGAGAGCATCACCGCCGCGACATCGGCCGTGGCGGGAGTGCAGAAGATCGGCCCGCGATAGCCCGCCTTGAATAGGCCCGGCAAGTTGCCGCAGTGATCGGTATGAGCGTGCGAGAGAATCACGCCGCTCAGGTCTTTGGGGTGACACTGAAACCGTTCGTTCTTTCGCCGCGACTCGGCGCGATGTCCCTGAAACAGACCGCAGTCGAGCAGCACCCGCAGTGCGTCGGTCTCAATGAGATGCTGACTGCCGGTCACTTCGCCCGCCGCGCCGTGAAAGGTGATCTTCATGAAGTGGTCTCGCCAGAGATGTTTGTTGCGAATCGGCACGGGCGGAGTATGACCGGCCTCGGAACGAATGTCGAAACGAGAAGATTCAAATCGTTTCACCGCGTTGGCAACGCCCCGCGCGTCGTGCGGTGTAGAAAGCCGTTTCACCATTCGACGCGCGGGGCGTTGCCCACGCGGTGAACCGGCGCGGCAATTGGCCGCAATTCAAGTCAGGGCGTAGGTGCTGCCCACGCGACGATTTGGCTCAATGGCTTCATTCTTCTGCCACCATTCTTCTGCCAACGTTTTTGACCGATGGGACACCTCCACATCGAGACGGAAATAGCAAGAGAATGAGGGCAGAGGAATTCAAATGCACCGTTTGACCCCGATCGCGCGGCCGTTCAAATCCCCGCAAGCGAACAAGAATCTGAGGCCTCGTAGTACGAGGCGAGCAAATCACACTCTCACTGCGCCGACGCTTCCAACGATTGCCAGCGATCAAACGTGACGGCCAGCTCCTGCTCGATGACTTCCAGCCGCTGCCGGGCCTTCGCGATCGCGGCCCCGTCTTGTTGATAGAAGCTCGGCTCGGCCATCGCTTCGTGCAATGATCGCTGTTCCACTTCGAGGGCGTCGATCTGCTTGGGGAGTTGCTCTAGCTCACGCTGCTCTTTGAAGCTCAGCTTGCGAGGTCGAGAGGCGGGCTTGGTTGCGACGGTTTGGTCTGTCTTGGCCGCAGCCGCGACCGCCGCTTGCTCTTCGCGCCGCGCGGTTTCACCCGCCTGCTTCTGGTTGATCCAGTCGTCGTACCCGCCCGCGTATTCCTTGACCGCACCATCCCCTTCAAACACGAGCGTGTGCGTGGCGACCTCATTCAAGAACGCGCGGTCGTGGCTAACGAGCAGCACGGTGCCGGGATATTCGACGATCAGGCTTTCGAGCAGTTCGAGCGTCTCGGCATCGAGATCGTTCGTCGGTTCATCCAGCACGAGGACGTTCGACGGCTTCGAGAAGAGCCGCGCGAGCAACAACCGATTCCGCTCGCCCCCCGACAGATGCCGCGCCGGACTGCGCGACCGATCGGGCGTGAACAGAAAGTCTTCCATGTACCCGATGATGTGCCGCTGCTGGCCGTTAATCATCAGCTTGTCGGTGTCTGAAACGTTCTGTTGCAACGTCTTCGTTTCATCGAGCTGCTCGCGCAATTGGTCGAAGTACGCGACTTCGATCTTCGTCCCGAGCCGGATATTGCCCGATTCCGGAGTCAGCTCGCCCAGCAGCAGTCTGAGGAGAGTCGTTTTCCCGCACCCGTTCGGCCCGATGATTCCAACCTTGTCGCCGCGCATGACGGTCGTCGTGAGATCCTGAATGATGGTCCGCTCACCCGTCTCCGTGGGGACCGAGTAACAAACCTTCTTCGCATCGGCGACCAAGCTTCCTGATCGTTCGGCCTCTTGCAGTTCGACCTTCACCGACCCGATCCGCTCGCGCCGCGCGGCCCGTTCTTCACGCAGCTTCTTGAGCGCACGTACGCGCCCTTGGTTGCGGACGTTGCGCGCCTTGATCCCCTTCCGAATCCAAACTTCTTCCAACGCCAGCTTCTTGTCGAAGAGCGCCTGTTGCTGCTCCTCGGCCGCTAACGTCGCTTCCTTCCGCACGAGGAACGTCGCGTAGTCGCACGGCCAATCGAACAGACGGCCTCGGTCCAACTCGACGATCCGCCGGGCGAGCCGCTGCAAGAAGACGCGATCGTGTGTGATGAAGATCAGCGTTCCCGAGTACCGTGACAGGAAGTCTTCCAGCCACTGAATCGCGTCGATGTCGAGATGGTTGGTCGGTTCGTCGAGCAACAGCACATCGGGTTCGAGAACCAGCGCTTGAGCCAACAGCACGCGCCGCTTCATCCCCGACGAGAGCGAATCAAACGGGAGCAGCGGATTGAGCTGCATCCGTTCGAGAATCACATCGACTTGATGCTCGCCCTGCCAGACCTTGTCAGACTCCAACGATTCCGCGCGCTGTGTGAGCGAGGCGTGATCGGCGTCCGTGTGGTTGGCGTCGGGATGATGCAGTCGGAAGTTGGCGGCGACGGCATCTCCGATCTCACCCAACCCCGCCGCGACCTCATCGAAAATCGTCCCCGTCCGCCCGACGGGAACATCCTGCACGAGCCGCGCGATGCGCGTTCCCGCTTGCCGTTCGACAAAGCCCGAATCGGGAGGCAGGCTTCCCACGATCAGCTTCATCAGCGTGGACTTGCCGGTCCCGTTACGACCGAGCAACCCGACCCGCTCGCCCCGCTCGATCTGCAAATTGACATGATCCAACAACGGAGGGCTGACAAACCCAAACGTCACGTCCCGAAAACTCAACAACGCCATTCGCCGCTCTCCAAGAATCTCGTCTCATACCTAACCGCATTGCATCCGCGCGAGCCATGCCGATAGCAGTTCGACGCGAAATGAACAACCCGCGCGACAAACAATGCAGGCCCGAGACTTCGCATCCTCACTTCACGGGAGTCAGCGTCACCGACTTCACATCGGCCAACGCGGGGAGCGGGCGCGAGGCGGCTTTCAGAGTGAGCCGTACTTCGCCCGCAGGCAGTTCGAGTTCACCGAGGTTGGCGGACTGGTACTGGTCCCAACCGGGAGTGGCCGTGACTTTGTGGCGGACCGTTTTCCCGACGGCTTCGATGACGACCGTGTTGCCTGCGGCGGAAGCTTCACACGCCCACGTCCACGAGACCGAATAGCGCCCCGCGCGCGGGGCCGTGATCGTCCACGAAACCGCGTCATCAGCGCTGCTCCACCACCCGAGGTTCTTGTGCTGCTCTTCGATCACGATCGTCGAGCCGTAGATTTCGGCGGTAAACGGCGTGAGTGTGATCGAGCCATCGGCGTTCGGCTTCACGACGGTTGGCTCGTTACCGGGGAAGGTCTTGCGTGCGGGGAGCGGCACGCTGTTGCGGATGTAGGCGATCAGCGCCGCCGCGTCGGCCGGGCTGACTTCCTTTTCCAGCCCTTCGGGCATGAGCGACTTAGTCGTCGATTGCAGTTCGTCGAGTTCGTTGCGGAGCAGGGCGGTCTCCTTCGCCTCGGCCGCGCGCAGTGTGAGGCTGCTCGCCGTTTCGTTCGCCAAGATTCCCGTGTGTGTGACGCCTGACTTCGTGACTGCGGTGAAGGTCAGGAATTTAGTTTCGACCGCCCGATTCGGATCGAGGATTGCGATGAGCATTCCTTCCGGCGACTTGTCGGTCAGCGACGCCAAGTCCGGCCCGACCGAGTGCCCGACGTTGCCGAGCTTGTGACACTGCGCACACCGCTTCGCAAACAGTTGGCTACCGTGCTGCACGTCTCCCCCTGCGCGGACCGTCGGCAGGTACTCGGCCACCAGCTTCGCCCGGTCGGTGTTGGGATCGACCGCCAGCAACTTGGCCACCCGCTCGCGCACCTCTTTCGATTTGTGATCGAGCAATCGCTGACGACTCGCCGCGTCGAGGTCAGTCGGCGTCAGTTGCTTCGTTTCGAGAGCAGCCAACAGTTCGTCTCGCCATGCGTCGCGACTGAGCAGCGTGGAGGCCGCTTCGGCGCGCAGGCCCGGCGCGAGCGAACGATAGGCCGACAGCAGCCACTTCGAGACTTCGGGCCGCTTCATTCGCCCGAGGGCCGTGATCGCCGCCGACTGCAACGCGGGTGGCTGTTGCGGCACGAGCAGGCTTTGCAGGACATCCACTTCGTCGCCAAGGCCGATGACTCGAACAGCCGACTCACGATGGGCCATGTCGGCTTCCTCATTGGACGCCAGTCTCTTGGCCACCACGATCATCGCGATGAAACGCTCGGGCAACTGGAGTCCCTCCGGAACCTTCGCGAACGGATTGAACGGTTCGCCGCGCCGCTCCTGAGCTAGAGCAAACTGCTCGAGCGCGGAGAATTGCCAGCGGGCGAAGCCGCTGTCGGGCGATGGCTCGGTGACGCGCATCAGCAACGTCACAACCGCCGCGTCGCTCTTGAAAGCCGCCGCCTGCGAGAGCAACTGCTGCAACAGATTCGTGTCGTCGGGAGCCATCGCAATGGCTTCGCTCATCACCGATGAGAGGTTGTCCGCGCGGAGTGAACTGAGCACCGCCGCCATCATCCACGCCTGACCATTCGCCTTCGCCGCCAACTTGCCGAGCGCAACGTCCGCCTGAGTGTGCTTGATCTCGCCCAGCGTGTAAGCCAGTTGCAGCCGAACCTGCGGATCGGCGTCATCCACCAGCTTGACCAGATGTTCAACCAACCCTTCCTTCGGCAGATCGGCCTGCTCACACAACCGGATCGCCTGACGACGGACTCCGGGATGCTCGTCCTTCAACCCTGCCACGAGGACTGGAACCGTGAGACCATCCTTCAACCCATCGAGCGTGCAGAGAGCGTGAACCCGCGCGAGGGCTGCTGTGTTTGTTTGGGTGGCCGGGGCTGGAGCCGCTTTGGGCGAAGCCCCGGTTTGTGCGTCGGAGAAACCCGGGGTTTCGCGAAGCGCTCCAACCCCGGCCACCCGTCGTTCACCTGCCAAGACCATCTCCCGCAGCAGCGGCACCGCCTCCGGGGCGGCTCGGTCAATGAGCAACTGTTGGACGAGATCGCGATGCCAACCGTTGGAATGACGTAGGGAAGCCACCAGTTCCGCAGTTGCCATCATGTCCAAACGGGGAACCGGGCGGAGCTTCTCGCCAACCGGAGCGACTCGCCAGATGCGGCCCTTGTCGTGACCGGCCCGCAGGTCGAGCTTCTTCTGCCACTCGATCGGAATCCACTGCGGATGCTCAATGACCAAGCGATACATGTCCGCCACGTACAGCGCGCCATCGGGTCCGGTCTTCAACTGAGTCGGTCGGAACCAGTTGTCGGTCGACGAGAGGAACTCGGACTGCTCGTCGTCCGGATGTCTCCGGCTGGTGAAGCTCAAGCCGTCCGGCGTCATGACCTCGCGATGGACGAGATTGTGGACCGGTTCGCTGATGAAGATGGTTGAGGGTTGAAGGTTGACGGTTGAGGGTGAAGTGAAGGAGTCTTTGTTCGATCCGTTCTGACCCTCAACCCTCAACCCTCCACGATCAACCATGGACGAGCAGGCCGACGTGAAGCGGTTGGCCGTGTGAAAGTCATTGAACCGCGTGAGCGTTCGGCTGGTCGGAAAGACCGGGGCGGCTCCCGGTGTGACCGAGACATCCTTCTGCGGATTGGGTGCCGCGAGGTGTGGGTTGCGGCGGAGATAGTGGTCGTCGAGGACGTAGTGGTACATCGGCCGGCTGTTGTTGTTGCCGAACCAGTTGCCCCAGTCGTCTCGATTGCGCCCGAACTGAGACTGTCCGACAACCGCTTCGATCTCGCCGGTGTCGGGCCGGATGCGGATGTCGCGACCTCGGATGTCGATTGTTTTCTGCTCGCTCTTCGGCTTTGTCCCCTCGCCCCGGCTCTGCGGGGAGAGGGTTAGGGTGAGGGGTTCTTTGCCCTTTTCATCCTGCTTTGCCTGTTGTGACCGAGCGGTGATCTCGCCCCGAACCCCCTCACCCCCAGCCCCTCTCCCCGCAAGGCCGGGACGAGGGGAGCTTGAGTCAGCCAATGCCTCGTTGAGCGACTGCACGCACGTCACGGTCCCGCCGCTGTCTCCGTTGGCCAAGTACAGCCAGTTGTCCAACCCGCGCGAGAACCCGTTTGCGCGATGCTGTTGGTTCCCTTCGACAAAGCCGGTGTAGAGGACCTGCTTCACATCGGCCTTGCCATCGCCATCGGTGTCCTCGGCATAGAAGATGTCCGGTGCGGCTGACACGAGGACCCCCTTCTTCCACGCGATCACACCATTCGGAAACGGCACGCCTTCCATGAAGAGCGTGCTCTTGTCGTACTGCCCATCGCCGTCGGTATCTTCGAGAAAGCGGATGCGTCCCGCGCGTTTGGTCTTCTCCGGCTTTGTCCCCTCGCCCCGGCCTTGCGGGGAGAGGGCTAGGGTGAGGGGGCCCTCTGCCTTCTCTGGCTTTGTTCCCTCTTTTGGCTTTGTTCCCTCCCCTCGGCGGGGAGGGTTAGGAAGGGGGGCTGCCTTCGAGTCGATGCCTGTCCCTTCATCAGCCCCCCTCCCCGGCCCTCCCCGCCGAGGGGAGGGAGGAAGCGTGGGGTCGGGTTCTTCTTCAGGGATGCCATTCGGATAGTCGGCCATCTCGGCGACCCACAGTTTGCCGTCCGGTCCCCAATCGAGGGCGACCGGGTCCATCGTCAGCGGCTCGTGCGCGACGAGGTCCACGCGATAACGGGGGGCGACGCGCATCGACTGCTTCGCCGCCGCGGGCGACTTCGCGTCCGGCAGGCCATCGTCCGCTAGAACAAGAGTGCTGGCGGACAGAATCGCGATGAAAGCCAGCAGGCGTCGCATGGGAAGTCCCTCGAAAAATGAGCGAGTGTCGGATAGAGATCGACTCACAACCCGGGCATCATGGCGGGTGGGTCTGGCGCGGGCAATCAATGCGGCGTGAACCACGAAAGACACCAAAGCAGGCGGGGGAAGGTTCCGACCACGACTCTCACGAATCGAAACGAGTGTGAAGCAAAGGCCCTGAGAGCAGTCTGTCTTCGATGCTCGACAATAGGTTCGTCAGTCTCCCTTCATCCTGAACTTCATCCCTTCCTGTTTTAGATTCGTGTCGATTCGTGAGATTCGTGGTCCCAACCTCTTCGCCTTCCCTTTCGTGTCTTTCGCGTATTTCGTGGTTCACCTCTTCATCGGGCTAATCGTTTCATGAGCATTCTCGGACTCGACATTGGCGGTGCGAACATCAAGGCGGCGGATGAGACCGGGCGGACGATCAGTCGTCCGTTTGCGATGTGGAAGCATCCCGAACGGCTGGCCGACGAGTTGGCCTTGATCCTGTGTGAGTTTCCTCTAACTGAGCGAGTCGCCGTCACGATGACCGCCGAGTTGGCTGACTGCTTCGCGACGAAGAGTGAAGGGGTGCGGTTCATCCTCGCTGCGGCCCATGCCAGTGCAGGTTCATTGCCGGTTGATGTGTGGACAACAGCCGGGCGGTTCGTCTCGGCGAGAGAAGCCACCTCACAACCGATGCTCGTCGCGGCGGCGAACTGGCAGGCTTTGGCGACGTGGTGCGGGCGAGAGTTACTTGCTCCCACTCATCACTCGACACTCCTCATCGACATTGGCACGACAACGACCGACATCATTCCGCTCATCGATGGTCAGCCGGTGGCGCAGGGGCTGACCGATGTGGGGCGTCTGCAAACGGGTGAGCTGTCGTACTCGGGAGTGAAGCGGACGCCGCTGTGTGCCATCGCGCATGCCGTGCCGTTTCGAGACGGCTACTGCCCACTGGCGGCGGAGTTGTTTGCGACGACTCTCGACGTGTATCTCTTACTCGGCGACATCGCCGAAGACGCTGACAATTTGGAGACAGCGAACGGCAAGTCGGCGACCAAAGCCGCCGCGCATGATCGCCTCGCGCGGATGCTGTGCTGCGACCGCGACGAAGTCTCATTCGCCGAGGCCGTCGCGATCGCGAGATTCCTCGCCGACGTGCAGCGTCAGCGGCTGGCCGGATCGCTCGAACGGGTTGCCTCGCGGTTCGAGATGCCTGTTGAAACGGTCGTCGTCTCCGGTTCCGGCTTGTTCCTCGCGCGGCGGCTCGTTGCGGAGAACCGCCGCACATCGCGAGCAAAGATGGTCTCGCTTGACGACCGTCTCACACCGGGCATCGCCGAAGCGGCGTGTGCGTATGCGGTGGCTCAGTTGTTGGCGTTTGAAGCCTGACGCGCAAGCGAAGGAGTACGGACAAAAGACTTCGCTTGCGCGTCAGGCTTTGATCGAATCAGACCTGTTGGACAACAGCGCCGCCACACGAATGGCATCGCGCACCGTGGGGAGATCGGCGGAGTTGCCTCGCAGTTTGTTCGACAATGCATCGAGAAACGGATCGCTCGATACGGTCGGTGTGGACAGTGGCTCATCGACGATCTCACCATCGGACGTTCGGGTGAAGAGGCAACCGTTGCGATAGGCTCCTTCGGTCCCTTCGACCATCCAACCCGATCGGTAGCTGAGTAGTGAGTGTGTCTGAATCTCGACCATCGCCGTCACGTCCTCGGCGAACTCGAAGCTGGCGGCGAAGCCTTCGCTGTGATCGCGAGCCGACGGGAAATACCGCCAGACAACACTCGGCTCGCTTCCGTGTTGCACATTCAATGCGATCGGCCCGATCAGTTGCAGCATCTGGTCAAGGGCGTGCGATCCCAATTCCTTTGCGATCCCAAGCGGGAACAACTCGCCTGGCAAGCAACTGTCGTGGACGGAGTATCTCAACCGCAGCAGCTTGCCGAGCCGACCACTCTCCAACACCGAGCGTGCTTGCAGGAAGTCGCGATCCCACCGGCGCGGCTCGTAGATCGCGGCCAATTGCGCATGACGATCCTCCGCCACAGTAAGCTGCTCCAACTCGGCGCGTGACATCTCCAGCGGCGACTCGATGAGGATCGACTTCGACCGGGCCAGCGCACTCAACATCGCGCCGCTCGACGAACCCCTCGCGAAAAACACAACTCGCACATCTGGAGCCTCCCAGACTTCGCGAGCCGTTGAGAGAACCAGTGGCTCCGTCGCGAGATCGGCTCCTGCGAAGTGGTCTCCGCGTGCGCCAGAGACTGCGGTCTCCGAGCTTTCTTCCACTCCTGCGAGGACGAGACGCAAATCACTGCGCAGCGACAGTCTCTCGCAGAAGAAGCGGCTCGCCCGCGATGAGCCAATTAATCCCACGCAAATTGGCGGAGCCACCGACATGTCCCGATCGAGCGTCGTCATCGGATCGAGACTCCGTTCACGCGGCCTTCAACATGCCGCTAACTTTCAGCTTCAACTTACCCGTGCATTTCGTGCCAGCGGGAAAGTTGACTCTTAGCAGCAACACGCCGTCCTGCTTGGGTGTCCATTCGTACTCAGACTTCACAGCGAACGGCGGTGGCTTATTGGGGTTACCATTGTTGGTACGAGTTGGCTGAGAATTCGTCGGCATGACGACGCCCATCAGCGTTCCCATCGGGACTCCCGCGACCATGTCGCTGGCCGGGTCTTGCGATGGCACGCCATCGGCCGTCAGCTTGCCACCCGCGTCGAACTTGTAGTCCCCTTCGGCCGTAATTCGCGCCAGCTTGCCTCCGGTCACAACGCCGACCTGCACCCACGACTTGCTCACATCAAGTTCAAACTCGAACTCGCTCTGGTCGAGAATCTTGTCGTTCAAGTCATCGATTTTCTTCTGAATCGAATCGTTCTTCGGATCAAGCTTCAGCAAAACTTCGAGCAGCACTTTGGCTCGCTCGGGCTGACCGGCTTCCTCGAAGTCGCGAATCAGAGTAGCGGTCTCTTTGATGAATGACTTCTGCACGTCATCCATGCGTACGTCGAGCTTCTTCATCTCATTCGGACTGACCGTCTTGGGCCGAGCCTTGGCCTTGCCGGTCTGAGCCTCAACCAACGGCCCCGCCGCCAGCCAGACCGACAACACAACACTCAGCGCCGCCCCGGCCACCGCCCACCACGTCCAACGAGCATGAATCTCATCAGTCAGTCGAGCCACGATGAATCACTCCTCACGAGAACAGAACGAACAGGCATTCCAACGACAGCCGTCGCCATTAAAGGCACTCGTCCACACGTTCGCAATCGGGCGGGAGCCACTTCAGTGGAGATGCTCACCCGAAAACGGGTTTATGCAATAACGCCGACGGTATTCAAAAGAAAAGGGCACGCGCGAGGCGTGCCCTGTCAGTTCGATCTCATAAGACTGCGGCGAACCCTCAGCGGCTTCGCTTCGCGAGAGCCAACATCCGGCGAGCACGCTGCTGATCGGCGAGCTTCGCGGTCACTTCGATCTCACCCTTGGCGACCTTCGCATCCGCCGCTGCCAGTTGCTTTTCAGCATCGGTCACGGACAACTCATTCACCGCCACGGCACGATGTGTAAGCAGCGAGATCACAGCCCCTTCGACTTGAGCGAAGCCGCCGTCGATAAAGAAGCTCCGCTCGCCAGATGCCGACGTGACCTTCAACTCACCGCTGCCCAAACGTCCGATCAACGGCAGGCGTCCCGGCAGCACGCCGATGTCGCCGTCGTACAACGGAAAGCGCAGCGCGGAGACCGGCTCGTCGAACAGAGTTCGCTCGGGCGTCACGATTACCAGCCGCAGCTTTTCACCGGTGGACATAGTTTGGGAACCGAATGCAGTTGTCTGAATTGTCGCGCAATGACCGGGATCAATCCTCCCGGTCGGAATCGAACCGACGACCTGCCATTTATAAAAAGGCTGCTCTCACCACTGAGTTACGAGAGGGATTGGCCCCGTACCGTATGCCGTCGTTCATCGTGGTCATGATCTTCGCCTTGTCTCGGAGAGCTGCCGGGCCTCTCTCAACTCAATCTCTCAACTCTTCGCCAATCGCTCGGCTTGCTCGGCGGCCTCTTGGATACCACCGACGTAGAGGAATGCCGCTTCAGGCAGATGATCCCACTTGCCGTCGCACAGTTCCTCGAAGCTGACGATCGTCTCTTCACGAGACGTGATCTTGCCCTTCTTGCCGGTGAACGCTTCCGCCACGAGGAACGGCTGCGACAGGAATCGCTCGATGCGGCGAGCACGATGCACGACCAGCTTGTCCTCTTCGCTCAACTCGTCGATACCGAGAATTGCGATGATGTCTTGGAGTTCGCGGTACCGCTGGAGAATCTGCTGCACGCGGCGGGCGATCTTGTAGTGACGTTCGCCGACGACCAACGGGTCGAGGATTCGCGACGACGACGACAGCGGGTCGATAGCTGGATAGAGGCCCTTTTCCGCGATGCGGCGTTCGAGGTAGAGGAACGCATCCAAGTGGGCGAAAGCAGTCGCGGGAGCGGGGTCGGTCGGATCATCGGCCGGGACGTACACGGCTTGCACCGAAGTAATGGCCCCGCGATTCGTCGAGGTGATTCGTTCTTGCAGGGCACCCAATTCCGTACCGAGTGTGGGTTGGTATCCCACTGCGGACGGCATACGGCCGAGCAGCGCGGACACTTCAGAACCGGCTTGCGAGAATCGGAAGATGTTGTCCACGAACAGCAGCGTGTCGGCACCCGTGGCATCACGGAACCACTCGGCCATCGTCAGGGCGGTCAACGCCACGCGGAGACGGGCACCTGGCGGTTCGTTCATTTGACCGAACACCATCGCGGTTTGCTCGATGACGTGACGACCGGTGTCACCGATCTCAGCTTCCTGCATTTCGAGCCACAGATCGTTTCCTTCACGGGTTCGTTCACCGACCCCCGCGAACACCGAGTACCCGCCGTGAGCCGCCGCGATACGTGCGATCAACTCGGTCAGAATCACAGTCTTACCGAGACCGGCACCACCGAACAGGCCGGCCTTACCACCGCGCACAAACGGCACGAGCAAGTCGATGACTTTGATCCCGGTTTCAAACAACTCGGTCTTCGAGCTGAGGTCTTCCAGCTTGGGAGGATCACGATGGATCGACCAGCGTTCTTCGTGTTGAACTTCACCGCGACCGTCAATCGGATCGCCCAGCACGTTGAACACGCGGCCGAGCGTTCCCTTGCCGACGGGCACAGTGACGGGACCACCCGTATCGAGCACGTCCATGCCGCGAACCATGCCGTCGGTGGAACCGAGAGCCACGCAGCGAACGCGTCCACCGCCGAGGTGCTGTTGCACTTCGCCAGTGACCTTGATTTTGAGGCCCTTGATTTCGGTCTCAATCTTCACGGCGTTGTAAATGCCCGGCAGATGTGCCCCGTCGAACTCCGCGTCGAACGTCGAGCCGATAATCTGCGTTACATGGCCAATGTTGCCGGTCGCTGTGGTCATGACTTGAGGTCTCTTCTCTCGAACGGCCTCGCGGCCACTCTGTCACACAAAACGGATGAACACCTGTTTGAAACTCGTCACTCCAGCGCGGCGGCTCCGCCGATGATTTCGCTGAGTTCCGAGGTAATCTGTGATTGTCTGGCTCGGTTGTACTGGGCACGCAACACGCGAATCATGCCGTCCGCGTTCTCGGTCGCGCTCTTCATGGCAACCATGCGTGAGATTTGCTCGCTGACGGCCGCGTCGAGGAAACACTTGAACAACCGGGCCTTGAATGATGCGGGAACGATCTCTTCCAAAATCTCCTGCGGTGACGGCAGGAACTCATACTCAGTCTTGGACTTGGTGGCTGCTTTCGGCTCCGCTCCAACGAACTTTCCGATTGGCAACAAGGTCTCTACGACCGCGACCTGCCGCGACATCGAGATGAACCGTGTATAGGCCACGTCGAGTCGGTCGATCTCACCGCAAATAAACTGCTCTGTGAAACGCTTCGCCAGAACATCCACTTCGTCGAACGAAACTCGATCTTCAAAGTGTGTGTAGCTGGCCGTAGTCTGCAGCTTCTGAAATTTGAAGAATCCAATCCCGCGTTTGCCCGACACTTCGACATCCAGTTGCACGCCGTCAGCCCGAGCCTGCCTGACGCGCTGTTGCGTGTGCCGCAGCACGGCAGCGTTATAGCCGCCACACAAGCCTCGATTGGAAGTGACGACCAGCAGGATACTCTTCTTCTCCGACTCGCGCTGTTGTAGCAGCGGGTGCGAAATCGACGAGCCACTGTTCTTCAACGCCTCCGACAAGTCGGCGACGATCTCGGACATCTTCTTGGT
The DNA here is from genome assembly GCA_043746775.1 of Schlesneria sp. Classification (GTDB taxonomy): domain Bacteria; phylum Planctomycetota; class Planctomycetia; order Planctomycetales; family Planctomycetaceae; genus Schlesneria. The sequence goes on along the minus strand of JAYTQJ010000404.1, from coordinate 8,641 downwards.
ATACGCGGCAGCTTGCGTGGCGCGATCCATCGCCTTTTTAAAACGAGCGGTCGCGACCAGTTCCATCGTCCGCGTGATCTTGCGGACGTTGCGAACGGCCTTCAACCGTTTGATGATCGCTCGTGCTTTGGCCATGAATTACTCGTGCCTGACAAACGCTTACTGAACAACACGTAGCACAGGCGGCTCGCCTGTACCCTCGTCACATCTGATACGCCGCATGAAAAGCAGAGCAGGCGAGCCGCCCGCTCTACGACATCTACGGCTTGGCAACCGTCGTTTCCCAACGGGTGCGCCATTCTCCCAATGCCGTCTTCAGTGCCGCTTCCGTTTTATCATCGAGAGCACCGCCCTGGATGATCGCGTCGCGAACTTCGCTCTTCTCATCTCGCATGAACTGGAGCATGTGCTTCTCAGCTTCCTGCACGCGGGGGACCGGCACCTTGTCGAAGTAACCCTTCGATCCGCCGTAAATACTCATGACTTGGTCAGCCATGCCGAGCGGTTGGAACTGAGGCTGCTTGAGCAGCTCGACCATGCGGTAGCCGCGATCGAGTTGTTGTTGAGTCGCCTTGTCGAGTTCGGTACCGAGCTGTGCGAACGCTTCGAGTTCTCGGAACGCGGCGAGGTCCAGTCGCAAGCTACCGGCGACCTTTTTCATGGCCTTCGTTTGAGCATTACCACCCACGCGAGAGACCGAGATCCCGACGTTGATGGCCGGACGAACGCCCTTGAAGAACAAGTCCGGTTCGAGATAGATCTGGCCGTCGGTGATCGAGATCACGTTCGTCGGGATGTACGCCGACACTTCGCCTTCCAAGGTCTCAATGATCGGCAGAGCGGTCATCGAACCGCCACCGAGTTCATCGCTCAGCTTGGCCGCTCGTTCGAGCAGACGGCTGTGGCAGTAGAACACGTCACCGGGGTAAGCCTCGCGACCGGGGGGCCGTCGCATGAGCAACGACAACTGGCGGTAGGCTGTGGCTTGGCGAGTCAAATCGTCATACACGACCAGCGTGTGCTTGCCTTGGTACATGAAGTACTCGGCAATCGCAGCACCAGCATAAGGAGCGATGTATTGGAGCGGAGCGGGATCGCTGGCCGAAGCACTCACGACGATCGTGTAGTCCATCGCACCGGCTTTGGTCAAAGCTTCGACGATCGCGGCGGTCGAACTGGCACGCTGGCCGCACGACACATACACGCAGATGACATCGCCACCCTTTTGATTGATGATCGCGTCAATCGCGACAGCAGTTTTGCCCGTCTTGCGGTCGCCGATGATCAACTCACGTTGGCCGCGTCCGACCGGAGTCATGGCATCGACAGCCTTGATCCCCGTTTGGAGCGGCTGCTTGACGGGCTGACGACCAGACACGCCGGGAGCCGTGTTTTCGAGTGGACGGAAGTCACTCGTGACGACCGGGCCTTTTCCATCGAGCGCATTGCCCAGTGGATCGACGACTCGGCCGAGGAGCGCGTCGCCGACCGGCACCGACAACAGCTTGCCGGTCGTTTTGACTTCGTCACCTTCGGCGATCTTGAGGTAGTCGCCGAGAATGATCACGCCGACGGAGTTCTCTTCCAGGTTGAACACCTGTCCGCGAACACCGCTGGAGAATTCGACCATTTCACCGGCCATGGCCGAGGCCAAGCCGTAGACTCGCGCGATACCGTCACCCACTTCGACCACACGACCGACTTCACTGGTTTGAAGCTGGCCGCGAAAGTCTTCAATTTCCTTCTGGATGACTGAAGCGATCTCGCCCGCGTTGAATTTCATTCAGACACCTCTCGCGCAATCGAGCACGAAGTTGCTTAACTTGTGTTTTAAGGGAACCGTCGTAGACGGTGTCTCCCACGCGAACGACCAGACCGCCAATCAGCGACGGATCGACTCGCGTTTCCAAAATGGGATCGCATCCGAGCGAGGTGGCCAGCGAAGAACGAATCGCTGCCACCGAGTCCGCAGACAACTCAGCAGCACTGCTGACGCTGACTCGCCTCTTCCCCGCTCGGCGTTCATGTTCGATGTCGGCTTGCTGCCGAATCGATCTCAGCAAATCGGCCCGTCCGTGATTGGCGAGAACTTTCAAAAAGTTCGCAAACAACGGCGTGGCCCGACCGGTAACGACCCGATCAATCAACTGCAATTTTTCATCTCGCCCGAGTGCCGAGCCACACACCAACAGGTTGAACTGAGCATTCGCCGACAACACGTCATCGACAAACGATCCCAGTTCAGTCACCGCCGTTTCGCCCCCGGACGCGCCCGCCGAATCGAGATACGCGACCGCATAAACCTTGGCGACCGATTGAGCACCGGGGTCTTCCATCACGTTGGGGATTCGAGTTTGTACCTGGGTATCCACGACGTTCATCCTGATGACCGAGTGATCTCGCTCGCGTCTTGACACTCGACGACCGAAACAGATTGGCGGGGACTGAGCGGCTCACCGGGGTGAGCCGACAGAAATTGTTGCCGCTCAGTTTCTCCGAACATTCAACTGAGCGAGCGACTCGCGAACGAGCCGCTCGTGATCGGTCCCCGTCAGGCTCCGGCCGATGACTTGTTCCGTTGCATAGAGCACGTTGTTCGACACGAAGTCGAACAACTCGGCCAAAGCCTGATCTTTCGAGCGACCAATCTCAGCAATCGCCCGTTGCTTCGTGGCTTCAGCCTCTTTCTGTGCCGCCGTGACAATCTCCAGCTTCGCATGCTCGGCATCGCGCCGAGCCTCCGCCAAGATTTCACGCACCTCGTCTTGCACTTTGGCCAATCGAGCCTCGTGCTCTTTGACCATCGCTTCGGACTTGTGCCGACCCGTTTCCGCGTCGGCAATGTCTTGGCGAATTTTCCGCTCACGCTCGATCAATCCGTCATTCAACGCTGGCCAGACAAACTTGCCCAGCACGAGCATCATCAGCGTAAAGGTCACCAAGGACCAAAACGCCAAGTCGCCTCGAGGAATCAACCCCGGAACGCCTTCATCCTGATGTGCTGCTGGGGCATCATGGCCGGGCTGGGCATGAGCTTCGGCAAAGACCGAGCCTGCTAACCCGACAACAATGGCGATGCACAGCACCCCAACAGACAGCCAGCGAAAATATCGGGACATGATCGAAACCTGAGAGCCAAAACAACGGACCCAGCAGCACACTCCGGAGAAGCCAGCCTTGTGAGAGGCCACTGGTCTCAACCGGCCTTGAACGGCATGTAGGAACCGTTGCTGAGGAAGCAAACCACCAGCGCGAACAGGGTCACACCTTCGATCAGCGCGGCCGCGATGATCATCGCGGTCTGAATCTGACCGGCCGCTTCGGGCTGGCGAGCCATGCTTTCGACGGCCGCTTGGCCGATCTTACCGATGCCGAGACCGGCACCAATAATCGTCACTGCGGCGCCGATGGCACCCGAAAAGTGAATTCCACCCATGCCATCGGCAGCCATCGCTGGAGCCGACAGGACGAGAAACGCTGCCGCCGCGCATGCCATCAGTCGAACCATTTGACTCACTTGAACTCTCCTCACCCTGAAACCGGGACAACCAACCCAAACTGCATCAGCCCGCGAGCAGCAACGGCTCGACAGGGAATTCGCAGAAACACACTCGATCAACAAGCAAACCCATCAGTGAGGATTCACTGCCGCACTGATAAACAACGAAGTCATCAACGAGAAGACGTACGCCTGAAGGAAGGCCACGAACAACTCCAGCAACCCAATCGCCAACTGAGCGAATGTGCTGGAGGGCATCACCACCCACCACACCGCCCCTTCATTAGCCGCCAACGCGATGAAGCCGAGAAACACACTCAGCACCGTATGGCCAGCCATCAAATTTGCGAAAAGTCGAATCGCCAACACCATGTGCTTAATCAACAATCCAGCAGCTTCGATGGCCCAGATCATGGGAACCAAAATCAACCCAAGCGGACCCGGCAGATCCATCCCGGGGACGAGCGACTTCCAAAAACCGACGAAGCCCGACCGTTCCGATCCATAACGAACGACATGCAGAAACGTCATGCCCGCCAGAACAGCAGTGATCCCGGTATCGGCTGTTGGAGACCCCAAGAACGGGATCGCCCCGAGCAGATTGCAAAACAGGATGTAGAAAAAAACCGTCCAAACATACGGCAAGTACCGATCAGCGGGATGACCCACCGAGACGCCAGCCACAGCATGAGCCACGGCAGCATGACCATGCTCGGCGTGTTCACCATGCCCGTGATGGTCGTGGTGTGGAACACCAATCGAAGGCCGCACGACTTCGTCTCGAACGAAGAGCGCGATCGCTTCCCAGAAGTTCCACCAACGACCACAGGCAGGACTTCCGCCAGCAATTCGCTTGGCCAGTCCGCGAAACACAATGATCGTGAATACGGCCGCCACAACTTGCAGCACCATGAACTTCGTGATCTGGAACGAACCGATCTTCGGAAGCGGAAACTGGCTGGACCCAAAGACGCTCGACACGAACTGAGGCAGCTCGAAGACCGAGCTGTCTTTAACGTGATCGAAAGGACCGTGACCAGCCGACATGTGTCCAAAATCCCAACTAGGAAGATCAGCATCAGCCTGACAAAGGAACATCACTCGTTTTCGCGGAGGGACGTAGAGACTTCACAACGAACCAAGTCTCAACACCGAGCGAAACGAGATACAGCACAACCAAGCAGCCACCAAACACCATCGGAGGAATATCTGGCCGAAGCACAACAACGGCCACCAGCCCCGCCAACACCACCATCATTCGCAGCACGCCTGCCGCGAGTGCCGCCAACCCCGCCAACTGGCTTTGCTGCATGAGCACAGGAATTAGCAGAACCACGCAACCGGGTGCTAAACAGAGCAGGGCGGCAGCAACCAACCCCTGAACACCCACATCGCCAAAGCGATTTGAAATTGGAAACCAGAGCAACAGCGAAGCGGCAAGAACCGTAATCGCTAACCAAAACTGCTGAGCAAACAACGACCTCACGAATCACCACCACTCAACCCATCGACGCCCTGATCCGACTTGGCACTGATTGGCCGCGCCTTCTTAGGAGGAGCCGACTCGCGGGCGAGTTGCATCAGCTCCATCGTCGACACCACAAACCCTAAAACAACGCCAAGCAGCATCAACCAAGGACTGGTCTTCCATGCCGAATCCGCCCACCAGCCCAATCCCACAGGGATGATCATCTGGAAGCCAATCGACATCACCCGCGAGGCAAGGACATAGCCTCGTGCCATCGCGCTTCGACCGTCTTGATCTTGGTCATTGGCGTCATTTGGCCCCGTGGTTTTGAGGTCGTCTGCCACGAGAAAAACTCCTTCGGACAACCGCGACCCGATGGGCGGGCGGGATGCTAGCCGTGGTTTCGGAGCATGTCAAAGCCGTGAACTAGTGCCTCGGAGAATTCTCAGTTTCGGGACGGGCTGATGATTGAAAAGCCTAGGATTTCAGCATTCGCGATCATCGCTGGGCTGAGCGCACGGTCGTGCAGAACACTGGTGTGAACGGCAGCGAGCCTCGCGAAGCGATCATCGAGTGAAGGCCGTGCGTTTGCTTGATGCCAACAAACAGCAAGACCCCGCCTGAGTGATCTCGGGCGGGGGCCGGGTTGCTGGCGAAGAGCCGTGATTCAAGAACAAGCGTCAGTTGCGAGGTGGCTCCGTGCGATCACGTGGTTCTTCACGATCCCGTTCAGGTCGACGTTCATCGCCCTCACCGCGAGGCCGTTCTGGGCGCGGCGAATCGCGACGATCGCCTTCGGGGCGACGAGTATCCGGGCCGCGATCCCCTTCTGGACGGCGACCCTCTGGCCCACGATCACCATCAGGACGACGATCGCCTTGAGGCCGGTCGCCTTGAGGGCGGCGATCACCATTGGGGCCTCCCCCGTCGCGTGGCGGACCCATGGGGCCACCGACCAACTCGAACGGATCAAGCTGGCCATCGTGATTGGTGTCGAGTTCATCGAAGAGATCCACCAGCTTGGCCAGTTCATCCTTCGAGACACGGCCATCATTGTTCTTGTCGAGCTTGCGAATAATCATCGGACCACGCGGACCATCCGGGCGGCGATCTCCCTCAGGGCCGCGTCCTTCCGGATCGCGCGCCTCGGGGCGGCGCTCTCCTTCCGGCCGTCGCTCTTCTGGGCCACGATCCCCTTCGCGGCGCTCACCCTCTGGGCGGCGACCATCAGGACCGCGATCGCCATCAGGGCGACGAGCATCCTGTCCTCGATCCCCTTCCGGGCGTCGAGCACCTTCGGGGGCTGCTGCACCCTCGGGGGGCGCTCCTGCGGGGCGACCGCCTTCAGGGCGGCGACCCTGCGGGTTTTGGCCGGGTCGCCCACCCGGCGGACCTCCTTGAATGAACTCGTCCTGCGTCAATTCCGACTTGCCGAGTCGTTCAAACAGCGGGGCCATCCGTTCACGCATCTCGGCGGGAAGCTCGTCCTTGGTCAACTTGCCATCTCCGTTGGCATCAAATCGCTTGAATGCAGCCCCAGGTTCAGGACGCTGGCCACCGGCCCCGCCCGCTTGACCCATGAAACGCTCTGCCCCTTGGATCCATTCTTCTTGCGTCAACTCAGTCTTGCCGAGTCGATCAAAGACCTGGCCAATACGCTCTCGCAACGGTTCGGGCAGTTCATCCTTGGTGAGCTTGCCATCGCCGTTCTTATCGAACTGCTTGAAGCTCTCTTTCGGATCAGGGCGTGGACCACCGGGACCGGTGAGTTTCGCGTAATCTTCCAGCGTGAGTTCCGTCTTGCCGAGTCGTTCAAACGCGGGCTTCATGCGATCACGAAATTGCTCGGGAACCTCATCGAGCGTGACCTTGCCGTCCTTGTTCTTGTCCAGCATTTCAAAGCGTTGCTTGGGATCGCCGCCGCGCCCCGCACCACCATCGCCGCGCCCACCCACCGGCGCGTTCGTCTTCTCTTCAGGCTTGTTGGCTTGCTTGAACTCGTCCTTCGTCAGCGAGCCATCTTTGTCCGCATCACCCAGCCGCACGAGTCGCTCGAAGAAGCGAGTCTGTTCTTCGGGGACTTCGTCTTTCGACAGCTTGCCGTCTCCATTTTTGTCGAGCTTCTGGAACAGAGCCTCGGCTTCCGGAGCCACATCCTGAGCGAAGGCGGTCATCCCGCCTCCACTCATCGCGGCGAGTGCCGCACTGCAAAACCACATCGAGCGTTTCAACATGTTCAGTCCTCTAAACAAGACCACGGGATTACCAAGCCAAGGTTGTGTTGCCGTTCACACAAATCGCTTCAGGCAACATTCAGTTTCGCGTCGCAAGTCTCACGCAGACAACGACCAAGTGAGGGTTGAACCCCAATTCGGCGAGAAGGTTCCGAGTGTGCGACACGACAAAGTCAGGTCGTACCGCACACGAATGAGGATGGCACATTTCACACTCACCCGAGGCGTAAGCGAGGACGTGTGTGGCATCCTCGCTTACGCCTCGGGTGAGTGTCGCGTGTACCGCGCGATATGTGGCACAGGCGGAATTTCACCGCTGGAAAATCGGCAGGTAGTTGTTGGGCATTTGCAGGATGAGGCACGCCATGGCGGTGGCGTACTCGGGGTTGACGAGCGAGTCTGACCAATTTCCGTCGGGCAGTTGTCGGGCCGTCAGTTCATCGCGAATGGCGGGATACCACTGCTTCCAATAGTCCTCTCCCGCGTGCCACATCGCCTGCACCGCGTAGTACTGACCGTAGAAGTAATGCGTGTCATACCGGAGTAAGTCGCCTCGCGGTGTGTACCTCATCAAGAACGCCAGTCCTCGTTCGATCTCGCGCCCCTCGGTCAGCCCCGCGCTGTAGAGCGTCACCACGCCTGCGGCCGAGCGGGGAAAGTCGCTTTGCGGACGCATGTTGAGCTGGTAGCGAAAACCACCGTCCGCGTTGTTCTGGCACTTCTTCACGTACTCCACGCACTGATCGACGGTCGTCTTCGGGACGGCGATGCCACTGTTACGAGCCGCGCGGAGCGCCATCATCTGGCAGACCGTCACCGACACGTCGGCATCTTTGCCATCGGGGTCATACCGCCAACCACCCTCGCGACTTTGCGAGTTCACGATGAGCTGCACTGCCCCCTTGAGAGCCTCGCGCACGTCCTTGCGAGGCGTCATTCCGTAGACCTCGGCCAGAAACAGCGTGGCAAAACCGTGCCCGTACATCGGGCCGTGTCCCGTGCTGTCTTCGCGCACAATGTAACCAGACGGCTTGGCACAACTCAGCAGGAACTCGATCGACTGATCCACCTGCTTGCCATACTGGCCTCGCCCCGGCGTGTGGCCGGCGGAAAGGAAGGCCATTCCCGCGAGGGCCGTCACCGCCACGTTTCGCTTATACGTCCGATCCGATCCGAAAGAACCATCCGCATGTTGGCGATTGGCAAGGTACGCCAAGCCGCGATCAATCGACTTCTGCGTTTCAGGCGTGACGAATTCGGACGCGGTCGCCTCAAAGTTACGTTTCGACGGAGTGGTCTGAGCCAGTGCAGAGTTCACGCAGCCGATCAGCAAGACGCCCGTGACCGCAGCACTCGCCCAATGATCGTTCAGACGCAGTCCGAGTGAGCCGGGCGGCGTCAGCCCCCGGACTTTTTCGAGAATCCAGCACGTCCGGGGGC
>JAYTQJ010000403.1:0-9083 GCA_043746775.1 Schlesneria sp. | reverse complement strand
TGAAAAAGGGAGGGCGAGGCTCCTGCCGAGCCGGATGTGTGTGGAATATCACTTGTTTCTTGCGGCTCGGCGGGAGCCTCGCCCTCCCAACAATCCTTTTTCAACAGGCTGTTGGGTGAGGGGGGCTTCCGCTGAGCTGCTACCCAACGTGAACCAAGCCTGAGGTTGAGTTTCGAGGGACCACGTGACTCGAAGCGAACACCACGGACACCATACCGAACAAGCGGGTTCGTTCGTGACTCCGCACGCACATTTTGCCTCGACCTCGGATTGAGCCAACGCAGCCATCTGGTATTGTTGCCGCCCCCCGGAGTGCTTTAGTCAGCCTCCCTCACCGATTTCGAGTGACGCGATCGGGACCGTTCAACACGCTTAGGTAAAAAGGATTCATCATGGGCAAGGGAAACAACAGCCAGAAGAAGGACAAGAAGGACAAGAAACCCAAGAAGGACGCCAAGAAGCCGGAGATCAAGTCGATCGTGAAGAAGGACTGATCGTCGCGGGGGGCTCGCTGGACGGGTTCACTTCCCGATCCGCCGTCTTCTGAGTTGAGCCAAGCGGGACGAGCAAGAGCTGCTCGTCCCGCTTTTTTTGCGCACGCTCTCCGCACCAGGACAAGACCGCACGGTGGAGTACATGACTCCGCAGCGCTCGCGCGGTCCATCACACGCCGAACAAGAACCCCGCCATCAGGTCGTAAATCTTGGGCAGGAAAATGGTCGAGTGGTGTCCCGAGAATTCGTCGGGCTTGGCCTTTGCCGCATCGAGCGTCGGCTGGTCCTGATGCAGCGGCGTGATGTCGGCCACAACGAACCGGTCCTTCAGTATGGCGACCGTTGATCGTTGGAAGTTCGGATCGACGCGAATGTCCTTCCTTCCGCCAAACGGCTTTGCCGCCTTGACCGTCGGCCCGACCGCTCCCATCGCTTCACGCTCATCCAGCAACGTGACGATCTTGGCCGATTGCGCAGAGGGATACCATTTGGAGAGTGCCCGATCTTCTTTTGAGGTCGTCGCCAACACACGGATGTTTTCAAACTTCGCCGCGATGTCGCCGTATTGGTCCCCCTTCTCGATGTGGTCTTCATCAAAGGCGGCTTGCAGCAGGATCAGGTTGACCGCCAACTGATTCAGCGCTGCGAGATCGTTCTTATCGCGCTTGTCCTCGGTCATCGTCTGCAAGGCGTTGGCCAGTACTTTGCAGCCGAAGCTATGCCCGATCAGATGCAGCCGCGCCAATCGAGGCTGGACCGCAGCGGACACTGCGGCGGCAATCGTCTTCAGCAGGAAATAGCCCGCGTGTTCTCCCACCGCGTCGGCGCGCTTCTCCATCGTATAGAAGCTAGTCGCCTGAAAGTTGTTGAAGAACGCCCCCGGATCGGCACTCAACATGGATGGCCAATAGATGCCGATTCCCAACGACGAACGAGGCAGCTTCGCAGGGGGCGCGGCAGCGGCCAAATCGCGAATCGACTGTGCGAACTCAATCGTGAACCGGTTGTAATCCTGAGTCGCTCGGTTCGGCGAGTTCCACTAGCCGTGTGAGTAAATGAAGACATCCGAGAAGTCGAACGGCTTCCGAAACGCCAGCTCCAAATCCTTCGCCAGATACTCGTCGGTAATGATCCCGTTCTCATTGGTCGCCACGACAAAAAAGTGAGACATGAAGTGTTCCTCGGAAATAGACCTCATCCCGCCGCACGCTGATGTTGCGTGCGTTCACATTCGCACGAGTCGCCGCGCGTCACACCGCGAACGAACCTTTTGACAGTTCCTTCACCAACAACTCACACACTGCTCGCACAGCCGAAGCTTCGTGTTCATCATCCATTCGGTCCTGCAACACCTGAATCAGCTTCGGATCGTCTTCACCGACCAAGCTCATCGCATTGCACAAATCGATCCGAACGGCAGTCACTTTTTCTCCCGCGAGCGCCTTCACGAGCATCTCGACCGTGCGTGCCTTGAGGTCCGGATCAGCGGTGGGGCCATACTCGCAGAGAAAGGCACACGCAACTTGGCGGAAATCGGGGTCGGAACTTTTGAGCATCGCGAACACGGTTTCGATGTTCTCCACTGTAAGAGGCCCGTCCGGCAGCGAATGCAATCCAAACTCGGCGTCGCTCGTCGGCTTTGGCGGCAAGTCAGTATCAGGTACCCAAGTTGAGGCTAGCCACGGGAAGTCGGTCGCCCGGTCGAGACTTTCTCCGGTGAACAACTGCTGGCAGACATCGTCGCCCATATGTTCACCCAGTTCGCGATAGGCCAGAAACCGGTTCGGCTCGAAGAATTGGTCGAGCGTGGGATCGTGCGGAAACGCGGCGTGGTTCAGTTTGAATTTCAACAACTGCGCTGATTCATCTCCGGTCAGATTCGGCTTGATATAGATGAGGTATCCCGTGCGATGCAGCTCCCCTTCTTTGGCACTTGGTTGGGAAGATAACGTCGCGAGGCGAGTTACATTGTCTGCCGGGTATTCGATTCGCAGCACAACGAAATGTTGCTTGGCGAGTTTTGTGGTCTCGTCGGGCATCAAATCGTCCAGTCGGACGGGACGTGACTCCTTGCCGGTCGTCCAGAAGCGGACGCCGTACTTGTTGTCTCCCTCAATCAACAGCTTGCGTAGATCGGCGAACTCATAACCACCGTCTTGGCTGGAATCGCAAGCGATGATCAGCCGACAGCGGCGTTGAATCAGTGCCGCGATACCAGTGTTCTCGGTGTGACCACCATCGCTCACGAACAGGTAGTCGCGCAGCGGTGGTTCGACCATCAGATAGCCCCACACGAGCCGCAACGGTGATGGCCAAGCCAAATCGCCTGGCGGTCTTCGCGGATGATGCAGCCACTGTCCGAGGCGGAAGTTGAAGAGGACGAGCAGAGCGCGAACGAGGATGTTTTCCGTGGCAGTCGGACTGATGGCGGCCCCGGAGATCGCCATGGCATCCGCCAAATCGCAACTTCCCCGCATGTATTGATCGGTGGGACTGTACCCGACCCGCTTGGCTCCGACATGTAGGGGCGAGAACGTAAACCGGACGGCCGCGTCCAACTCATGGTCGCGGCGCGGGCCGTACAAGTTCAACGTCCCGTGAAGCAGTGGCAATGGCCCACCCAACTCACAGTTCTTGAGCTCGTGCAACGGCACGGCCAGTCCATGCTGAGGGTTTGGATGCAACCACAGCGCCGCCAACTGATCACGATAGAAGCCATGCAGCATGGTCGGATTGACACTGAACAACAGCCCCAACAAAACGAACATCAAACCGCTGAAACCAAATATGCGGAGCCGCAATTGTTGATCGTGGCTGTTGACGACGAGTGCAAAGACCTCCGACTGGGGATAGACCATATCCTTCCCGAAGTAAGCCCGCAGCAGGTTCCAGTTCAGTCGCTGGACGTGGTTCATCAGGTCTTCGAGTTTGCGGCGTTTGTTTTTGGCGTCCGTCAATTCGGGTTGCAATGCGCTGTGAAATTCGGGTGAAACGAGAGCCGATTCGCGTACGAGGTGGTCTTCCTCCAGCTTCGCAATCTTCAGTGATCCCAGCAACTCCTCCCACACGTTCGTCAGGTCGATCTCGAATGCCGCGAGATCCTTTTTGTCGCCAATAACTTCCTTCCATAATGGAGGTCGCTCATTCTCGTTCTTGAGCCAGTGTTCCAACTCTTCCCGATACCGACGAAGAACGTCCCGGTGCAAATCTTGACAGTGATGAATCAGGGTGTGAATTACTGTCGCTCGCTCCTCAAGTCCAGACAACAACTGATCGGGTATATCCTGAGTGGTCGGCTTGAAAGTGTTCGCTGAGTCCGTAGTCGGCTTGACGTTGTTGTTCGCGGCGCGTGGAACTTCACCTTTTGTAGTGGTCAGTCCAGAGAATTGAATCGCCGTTCGATAGCGTTCTGAGGACGCCCCGGCCTTAGGCGCAACAGCCGCTGGCTTGTTCTTCTGTTGTAAAGCGTTCGCAGCAAGGTCTTCTCCGGTGCCAGTTGGTGATGGAATTGGTGATTTAAAAGGTGTGCTCAGATTGCCGTCCGCGAAGCAAAGATAGAACGACGGATCGGACAACACCTCCTCGTTTAGCTCTTGAATGATCGCATCTTTCCACAGCCCCAACCGAATGTCATCGTTCCAACGGCGCACGAACTGATCGTCAAACTGCACCAAGTTTGCTACAGCTTGGAGCCAACGATTTGTCACCGAAGTCTTTTCCTGCCGTTTAATCTCTTCCGCTAACAGGACGCACTTCGCTGCGGGATGAGCATTGGAACCTCGATTAAACAGCGTTCCCGTCGAGTTCCGGAGTGGCCCGCTGGGATCACTGCTTATGTTTTTCTCCGACGTAATTGGCGACTCGGTTTTGAGCGTGAAATCACCTGGAAGTTTGACATCATTCAGCCACATCCAAATCACATCACTGGGTGTCGTGCTGTCGTCGAGCAACACCTTGTCTTTGTCTCCTTCAAGCTTCTTGGGATCGAGCGGCTCACCGACGAGCCGCCAGAATTCCGGCCAATTCCTGATTGTGGGGCGGTACATCGTGTTGGGAGACGGTCGAGCTGAATTCCAACCGGAAATGTTCTCCGTAGACAAGACGTAGAACACGACCAGCGGTGAACCGAACAGCAACGCCGAACTGGCCAGATTGAAGACCCAACTTTCAAGTCGTGACTTGGGATTCGTTCCACTTCGGATAACGGCACTGACATTGAGATGCGGAGCCACGGCGATCGCGAATAGAACGAGCAACCCTTGTGAGGCGTGATCCAATACCGCGCGAATTCCTTCGCTCACTTCCCGTGTCATGCCCCACACATTCTCGAAGTATTTCGTTTCGACGTTCTTCGTCGCGAGCAATGTTACGAAGCCCATGACCAGAGTGAGGACAAACAGGAAGTACATGACCGAGGAAAACGGGGGAATCTTGAGGCGACGCTGTCGCAGGAGTCCCGCAGCAGCATGACTGAACAGCCATGCCAGAAACATGACGAATGCGGGAAAGAATGCGTGCCCGATGTCATCCTGAAAGCCGAGTTGTTTGAGAAACAGATTGCTCTCGGGTGAATCGAGTAAGCGAAAGAGGTAGGCAGCCACCGCACCGAGGGCGACCAGCCCGCTGAAGACGAACAGGTTGACTGTGATCAATCCCCAGAGGTGCCGGCTGAGGAACTTGATTGGCTCCTTCATCACTTCGCCACGGTTGGCCATGCGCAACACACTGGATGCTTGAGGCGCACCGGCTTCCGCGTGAAATGGCAGCTTGGTTGCGTCGTGCGTGTCGGGGTTGCCCGGTGTCCAGTCGATCTTACTTTTACAAGTTGCGAGGAACGACGAGAGATAGGCTCCGACATAGCCGCCCCCAGAGACGGTGGAGAGGTAGTCGATGTGCCTGAGAATTCCTCTTCGGTACAGCGACTGAAGCAGTCCCAAGCCGACACATGCGGAGCGAATGCCGCCCCCAGAAATGGCCAAGCCGACAGTGGCCGGTCGCTTGGCACCCGATGCGGCGAGTGACTCCGGATCTGGGATACCCAACGCTGCCGCTTGATCGCCGCCGATGCGGGCCGCGATACGGCGCCGATGAATCTCGGCGACCTCGGCATTGAGAACATCATTGAACGTGACTTGTTCGCTGTTGGCCATGAAAACCTCGACTCTACGAACCATCTCTGCCAGCCAATCGGCTTGGCAGACTCGTTGATGTCTTCCATGACCACTCAATCTTCCAGTTGTATTTTGCCCAGAAGTGGTGCGAAATCATGGTAATGGGCAGAGGGTATTGCCAGTCGAGTTGCAGCATTCCAACGCAAATGGACGAAATTGGCGCTGGCGAATCGTTAAATCTTGCCTGCACGTATAAGCATCACCGGGGCTGGCGTCACAATTGAATCACCGAGCCGTTGCCGCAAGCTGTATCACCGCTTGGAAGTCTTCTTGAGTACGGCCTTCTTGGGCGCGGCCTTGGACTTCGATACCCGTTTCGGTGACGAAGACGCGGTCTCACGCGGAGTCGCCTCACCATTGGCCAGCGCTGCCGGGGGGAGTGACAGGTGGAGGCCGATTTGGATGAGGGTGCCGGAGTCTTGGGCGGCTTTGTCTTCCACTTGGACGGTCCAAGTGCCGTGGCATTTCTTTCCGATATAAGCGGCGAGGCCCGGGGTGTTGGAGGGGTCGTATTGGCGATCGAGGTTGTTGCGGCTGCCGCCGGTGCGGTTGTGGAGTATGACTTTGGACAGGCCGCTCGCTGCTGGCGGGATGACGGTGATCACGAGGTCGCCGAGATAGGTGTGTTGGAGGCGAACTGAGATCAAGACGTTTTCGACGGGAGTGGTCTCGGTCGAGTCGATCGTGCCGGAGACTCGGCCCAGATCGGGGATCGGTTCGTTGAGGAGTTTGTTGACGACGACTAGACGGCCGACGTTTTGTTTGGCGAGTTTGACGGCCGTCTCGGCGTTCAAGCGACCGTAGCCGTAGTTCTTGCTGTGGCCGGTCGTGCTGTAGGCTCCGCCGGATGGATCGATCCGGTCGCAGGCACGTCGCAGCAGGTCTTTGACTTCGTTCCATCTCAAGCCGGGATTGGCGGAGAGGACGAGCGCGGCGACACCTGCTGCACCGGGACACGCACTGGAGGTGCCACCGAAATCGTTTGTGAACTTGCCAGCGGCATCACCGAACTGAAGGTTGCCGGGGTTGTAGCCAGCGGTGCCGAGGCGATCCGTCGTCCAGATGCCGGGAGTGAGTGGCTCGGGGCGGCCGGTGGCGGGATCGCCGAAGTCGCTGCTGGGGAAGGAACACCAGACGGCTTTGCCGAAGTCGCTGTAAACGCTTCTCACACCGCGATCGTTGCACGCGGCCACGGCGATCACATTGACGTAGCTGGCGTAGCCATCGAGATCGACGGACTCATTGCCATTTCCCGCCGCGAACAGCACGACGCAGCCTTTGCCTCCGCGCCCGTTGGTGACGGCATAGTTGATCGCGTCACGGGTGCTGGCGGGGAGTTGAACCGGCGTGGTGTGGAGCGGATCGGAGGGGTCGAACCACGCACCGTCTTCCGGTCCCCAACTGCACGAGATGACATCGGCTCCGTGATCGGCGGCCCAGCGAAACGCATCGGCCTCGCGAATGGAGCCGAGTGCGGATCGGAGTCGGATCGGCATCAAGCGCGCGGCCGGAGCAACGCCCGATGCCCCTTCGGTGCCGTTGCCGCAGGCGACGCCCGCGCAGGCTGTGCCGTGCTTCTCATCATTGAGCTTGGGTCTCGCATCATCCGTTTGCAAAGTCGCATCGCGCGGGGAGACGATCTTGCTCGCACCGGCGAACTCGGGGTGCGCCGTGTCCACGCCATCGTCGATCACGGCGATCGTCGTCCCCGCGCCGCGCGTTAGCACATGAGCCGCTTCGACGTTGGCGTGCGCGTTGACAGTCACGCCGTTGATCGTTGTCGACTTGAGATGCCATTGCTGGGGGAAGATCGTCTTGAGCTGTCGTTTGGAGAGCAGTTCAGGATGGCAGTAGACGACATCTTTCCGGTTCAACAGGCTGAGGGCGATGTCGAACACGCGCTGGCCGGTCCCTTCGGGAGCCGATACGAAATAGGCGTTGTCGGCGAACGCGAGGTGCTCACGGATCGTGAGTCCGACCTCTAACAAGACCGCTTCGCAGTCGTCCGAGTCGATCTCGGGCTTGAACCGGATGTAGATGTTTTCGGAGTAGAGCACGGGCTTGCCCGACTTGGGTTGAACGAGCACGGACCCCGCGAACCGAACATCGGACTCAGTGCGTAGCGAACGCTTGCGCGCGTCGAGCGATCGCGTCGCTGTGGGGACGCGATAGATTTCGACCCCGGCCTCGGGAAAGCTGGCGACCAAGTTGCCATCACTCACTTCTGCGGAACTGGGACTCGCCACCGGCCCGACTCCGCGCACCGATCGCAGACTGCGTGTTCTCACCGCGATCAGATCGGGGCTGACATCCAACTCGAACCCTTGAGTGTCCTTCGTTCCAAAATTGACGTGGGGCATGATCGACTCCTCGGATAGGGAAAGCAGAACTGTTCGATGAGAGGCGGATTCAACACGAGGCGGCTTCAACACCAACCCGCAGCGTGAGCAAGGACGAGAGCAAAGGCGAGCGCGAACACATGCTGGAAATCGCGACGCCCTTGCTCACGCTGCGGGTTGGTGTTGAAACGGCCTCAATTGACGGGGCATCATCATCGAGTCTTGACGCGCGTTCGCAAGCGGAGTCTTCTCACCTAAACAGGTGAGGCGCGGAGTGTTGACAAGGGGTGCGCGGCATGGCCAACGAGCTGTTCTTGACGATTCGACACGAAGGAATTTTGCAGCGTGTGCAGGTCATTGAGGCGACCGAAACGCTGATCGGTCGGACTCACACCAGTGCGTTGTGTCTGCCCGATCCCGTGGTCTCGCGACAACACGCGGTGATCGTGCGGACGGCGGCCGGGTTCGTGCTGCGCGACCTCGGCAGTCGGAACGGTACGCAGTTGAACGGCATCTCGATCGTTGAGGCTCCGCTGACGGAATCGGTCGTCGTGCAGATTGGCCCCTACACGATGCGGACGTTCGGCGATCTGCTCTCAGCGCAAGCCGACTCGATCCACGTGCGAGACGCCTTCGATCCAGAAGGCTCGACACGCAGCGTGCCGGTCTCAGTGGCGAACGATCACAAACGGATCGCCCTCGAACAGCAGCTCACGCCCGCTCAACGTCGCGTCTATGAACAACTGCTCCGTGGTCGATCGGAGAAGGAGATCGCGGTGCCACTCGGCATCAGCATCAACACGGTTCACTCGCACTCCCGGGCGATCTACAAACGGTTCGCGGTCTCCAGCCGCGCCGAACTGATCTCGTGGTGCGGAGGGATGATGGAAGAGTAAGGCGAGCGGTCTCGTTAAGGACTGTCGCATCACCAACTGTTGGAGTTTGGTGAGCCGGGTGCCGTAAGCCCAATGGCACTCACTTTGAGTGAATTTCAAATTGACGATCTATTTGATGTAGCTGAATTCGTGAGAATTCAGCCGTCTTTGATGATCGTCTGAAGTCTTACGACTTCAGCTACA
>JAYTQJ010000402.1:0-9088 GCA_043746775.1 Schlesneria sp. | reverse complement strand
CGGGCGGCAGTTCTTCGTGGTGCTTCAGTCGTTGTGTGGCGATGTACGGAGTCAGGTCGTGCGAGCGAACGTCTGGCGTGTTGTCGTCGCTGTCGTAGCCCGCGTCGGCGACGAATCGAGCTCCTCGGCGATGGCCGCGATCCCCTTCCAATCGTCGCCGCCACACAACACGCCAACGAAGGCCATGCCTTAGTGCTCCTTCGACTCCGCCCATTTGAACGCCCGCCGGATACGACTGATTCGCCGATTGACCTCGTTCCGACAGAGGTCTTGAACATCGATCACGTGCTGACGGACGACCTTGAGCGACTTGGGACCGAAGTCGCGGGCTCGCGCATGGCCATAGAGTTCGTTCACGGGACGCAGGGCATCGCGGACTCCGTAGGTCTCCTATTCTTTTCCCCGTACGAGACCTTGGCGTGCAGGTAGAACCGCAGCACCAGTTCGCCGACCGTCAAAACGGGATCAGCGACCGACGGTGCAGGGGATTGGTTCGCAGATTGCGGCTCGACCGCCCGCTCAGCAATGAGTCGGGCATATCGTTCACGACTTTCAGCGGAACCATACAGCCCAAAATACACATCGCGACCATGCAGCCGAACGCGGGCTTGGCCAGAGACTCGATGGTGGGTGTAGGTTGGTACAACAGATCGACGAGTCATTTGCGCAGCTCCATCGCCCTGCGAACTGTGGTAAAAGTACCACTATTCGAGAGGCTTGTGAGCTGCGTCATCGACCATCGACAAGTACGCAACCATCGCAACAGGCAGAACTTACAAAAATGCACCCGGGAGGGCTCGAACCTCCAACCCTCGGTTCCGAAGACCGATGCTCTATCCAATTGAGCTACGGATGCGACATGGACTGCCAACCATCATCCCGCAGACTCGCCGCAGGAGCATCTCAAGTTCCACTTAAACTCGGGGATGAGATCAGCAACTGGGCTGCAATGGGGCCGCACAGTCTACACGGATGCTTGGTGACAGCAAGCCTGAGACTCATTGTCGAAATGATCTCCTCCTTGTCGTTTCCGACAGAACCCGCAGTCGTAGTCCGGGCCCCTTGGTCCGGACGAGACCTCGCACAAGAGAGCCGCTGAATGCGTTGAGATTCCAAGCCCCGTCCGGACCAAGGGGTCCGGACTACAGCCACTGTTCGCCCGACTCTGAGTTCTGTCGGAATCATCTTCCTTTTGAAGTGAGGCTGGCTGCGGAGACATCGAGGGCGATCGGGAATCGGAGTCAGGTGGGCTGTGCGGCTCGCCACTTCCTCTCTGATTTTGTAGGGAGAGGAACGCTCTGTGACGAACCTCTCGCGTGTGAGAAATTCCTGCGAAGGAAGGAATCCGCTCTTCCCGTTGGGATTGACCGCCGTTACGATCCCCGCCCTTGCGATGGGCCGGTAGAAGTTCCATCCGATTCGTCTGCTCCGATAAGTTCCTGCCCAATGCTCTGCCGAATCTCGGCGATGCGAAGTTCAGCGGGTTTTGCCATGCCGCGAAAGTGTTCGATTCGTTCAGTTCGGTAGGGTTCATCGCAGCGCCTCTCTGTGGTGAACCTAGCCGTCGGATCGTTCCCCGCCGCACGTCCTTCGAGGCATCCCCCAACTCCAGCCCCTGTAAGCCTGCCGCCTGATTGAAGAGAGAGTCTCGTTTCGACGAGTCATCCCGGCGATCAGCGTGTCGGTTTTCAGCGTGTCACTCAATACCGAGCACTCGTGAAACAGCACGTGGCTCATCCCTTTCCGAATGGTCTCGGTTTGTTTGCCGCGACCTCAATTTCTTTCCACCGAATGTGAATCAAGTCCATGGCAATGAACCTCAAAACTGTCCGCAACATTGGGATCTCCGCCCACATCGACTCGGGCAAGACCACGCTCACCGAGCGCATCCTGTTTTACTCGGGCCGCATCCACGAAATTCACGAAGTGAAGGGGAAGGACCAAGTCGGCGCGACGATGGACTTCATGGAACTCGAGCGTGAGAAGGGGATCACGATCACGGCGGCGGCCACTCAAGTGAAGTGGAACGATCACACGATCAACGTCATCGACACCCCCGGCCACGTGGACTTCACCGTGGAAGTGGAACGTTCGCTGCGCGTACTCGACGGCGCGATTCTCGTCCTCTGCTCGGTCGGTGGCGTGCAGAGCCAGTCGCTGACGGTCGATCGCCAGATGAAGCGATACAAGGTTCCGCGCATCGCCTTCATCAACAAGATGGACCGCGCGGGCGCGAACCCCGAGAAGGTCATCCAAATGGTTGCAGAGAAGCTGCACGTGATCCCCGTGCCGCTGCAAATCCCGATGGGCCGCGAAGCCGCTTTCAACGGCGTGGTCGATCTCATCACGATGCAGGCGGTGTTCTTCGATGGTGAGGACGGCGAGAACGTCCGTCGCGAAGCCATTCCAGCGGAATACCAAGCCCCTGCGGTCGCGGCTCGCGAGAAGATGCTCGAAACACTTTCCATGTTCAGCGACTCCCTGATGGAGAAGCTCTTGGAAGCGTCAGAAATTTCGGTCGATGAGATTCGTGCGGTCATTCGCGAGGCAACGATCGCTCTGCAAATCACTCCGGTGATGATGGGTTCGGCGTACAAGAACAGGGGTGTTCAAGAGGCGCTCGACGGCGTGATTTACTATCTGCCCAATCCGCTCGATCGACAGATGACCGCGATCGATCAACTCAAGAAGCCGACGCCTGGCGTTGAAGTCCAAGAACCGAATTGGAATCGCGTCAATCTCGATTCGAACCCGGATAAGCCACTCGTCTGCATGGCCTTCAAAACCGTGGTCGAACAGTACGGCCAACTCACTTACACCCGCATCTATCAGGGCAAGATCGTGAAGGGCGACAGCTACTTCAACACTCGTACTGGCAAAAAGGTGCGGTTCGGTCGACTCGTGCGCATGCACGCCAACGACCGTGTCGATGTCGATATCGCGGAGGCCGGAGATATCGTGGCCCTCGTCGGTGTCGATTGCGCCTCGGGCGATACCTTCTGTAGTGCAGAAGTGACGTACTCGTTGGAGAGCATCTTCGTTCCGGACGCCGTGATTCGACTCAGCATTGAACCGGTCAAACGCGAAGGGGCGGACAAACTCGGCAAGGCACTCGAACGCTTCCGCCGCGAAGACCCGACGTTCCGCGTGCTGACCGACGAAGAAACCGGTCAGACGTTGATCGCCGGCATGGGCCAGTTGCATCTCGACATTTACGTCGAACGCATCAAGCGCGAATACGGCATCGAGTGCATCGTCGGTAATCCGCGCGTGGCCTATCGCGAGATGCCGACGCGCGAAGTCGAGTTCAACTACAAGCACAAGAAGCAGACCGGTGGTTCGGGACAGTACGCCCACATCGTCGGCAAGCTGGTTCCGCTGCCCGAAGACAGTGCGATCGCCTACGAATTCGTCAACGATGTCACCGGCGGTCGCATCCCGAAGGAATACATTAAGCCGACCGACGAAGGCTTCCAGCGAGCACTGGTCAAGGGGCCGCTTTGCGAGTGCGAAGTGGTCAACGTGCAGATGATCCTCCAAGACGGTGGCTACCACGATGTCGATTCGTCCGAAATGGCGTTCGGTATCGCCGCGTTCGACTGTATGCGTGAGACGCTCAAGAAGGCGGGCATCGGGTTGCTCGAACCGATCATGAAGCTGGAAGTGGAAGTTCCCGAGGAGTACCAAGGGAACGTCACCGGCCATCTTTCCAGCAAGCGCGGGTTGGTCGGTTCGACCGAGACCAATCTCGGCATGGCGACGATCGTCGCCGAAGTGCCGCTCGCGATGATGTTCGACTACGCCAACGAAGTCCGCTCGATGACGCAGGGCAAGGGAACGTTCAGCATGGAGTTCTGCAAGTACCAGATGCTGCCACGCAACCTCGTCGAAGAAGTGGTTGAGAAGCGCAAGAAGGATAAAGCCGATCGCGCTGCAATGGCCAAGTAGTACGAACCCCTGAAGTCCGTGAGGCAGGTTTCCCACCTGCCGTGCGGGTACCGACGATCACGCGAAGCCCGGCTTGAAGACAAGCCGGGCTTCGCTGTTTTGAGACGGCGGATTTTGGCAGAATCCCCACGAACCGACCGCACATCCCCACGCATTTGGAGACTGCATCAATGCTCGCTGGCGACATGTACGCACCTGGCAAGATTCGTCTGATCGAACAACCCGAGCCGACCTTGAATGCGTCGCCGCCGGAAGGCATTTCGGGGCAGATCATCTTCCAACCGGAAACGACCTGCCTGTGCGGGTCCGATCTCCCGTACTTCAACGGTTGGGACGAGTGGCCGATTGAAACGGCTCATTCGCTGCACGAGATGATCGGCACCGTCACCGCCACCAACGGGAAGCGGTGGAAGGTCGGTGAGCGCGTCCTTGCGGTCCCCGTCATGCAGCAAGGGTTGGCCGAGCGATTCGTCCTCGACGAGAACCGGGCGATCACGATCGCGACGAACGTTCCCGAGGAAGAGGCTCTCATGGCGCAGCCGCTTGGCACGGCGATCTTCGCGCTGAAGAAGCTTCCAAATCTGTTGGATCTTGATGTCGCTGTCGTCGGTCAGGGACCGATGGGCCAACTCATGAATGCGTCTCTGGCGAACATGGGGGCACGTCACATCATCGGCATCGACTTGCTCGAAGATCGGTTGAAAGTCAGTCCGAAAATGGGAGCGACCGCCACCGTCTGCAATTCCAAGGAAGACCCGGTCGCCGCCGTGAAGCGCATCCTGAACGGCAACTTGCCCGACATCGTGATCGAGTGCGTCGGTCACGCCGATCAACAGATGAACCTCTGCTTCGACCTCTGCAAGCAGAAAGGCGAGTTGCTCTGTTTTGGCGTGCCGCCTCAGATCATCAACGGCCTGCGTTGGCGAGACCTCTTCTACAAGAACGTCACCGTTCACACGTCGGTCAACCCAGACTTCCGTCGCGACTTCCCATTGGCCATGCAGTGGATCGCGGAAGGCCGGATCAACGTCGCGCCGATCATCACGCACCGTTACCCGCTGGCTCAGTTGCAAGAGGCATTTGAACTCTTCCGCGACCGACGCGATGGAGCGATCAAGGTCATCGTCGAGTTCCCCTCGAAGAAGTCCGGTTGATGCCCCGTCTTACCTCACGTTCTGTCACCTCGCTTTGAAAGGTTGCCGGAGATGAATCGACTCCGCGTGGTTGCACTGCTGCTCAGCTTGCTCGCCCCAATTCCTAGCTCCGCACAAACAAAGCCCATCAAAGCCATTGAAGGCTGGGGCACCGTCACGGACAAGAAGAATGACAGCAAGCTCAAGTCCGATGAAAAGCAATTGACGATGACGGTCGGATCGCCTCGCAATCTGAACAAGGTCATCAGCGATCTGTCGGCTCCGCGCGTGTTGCAGGAAGTTGAGGGAGACTTCACGATCCAAGTGAAGGTTTCGGGCGACTTCAAACCCAGCCCCGCATCGGCGGTCGCACCGCGCGGCAAGGCGTACAACGGAGCCGGGCTGTTGTTGTGGGTTGATGAAGACCTGTTTCTCCGTTTGGAACGCAACATCTGGGTCGATGCTCCCGGCGTTGAGAGCTGCCATCCTCCCTTGTTTGAAGTGATGGTGAAGGGTGCCCCGACGGGAACCAGCCCACCTCCGGCTCCCGCCACGTTTTTCAACACTCCCGCTACTTGGCTCCGCCTGTCGCGCCAGGGCGACAGCGTGACAGGTTCCGTTAGCCACAATGGGATGGATTGGACAACCGGCGGCTCGGTCTCGATGGCCCTTCCCAAGAAAGTCTCTGTCGGGGTCGCGGCGGTGAACACCAGCAAGAAGTCTTTCAAGGTGACCTTCGAGGAACTTCAACTCACGAAAGAGTGATGTACGCAAGTTTCCGAAGTTGAGTCCTCACTTCCAAAGTCACAGACATGACGCTGGCCGAACAGATTGAACTGGCGTGCCTGATCGAAGCGACGGCGCGGAAGGCGGGCAACGTCCATCCCGCTGCGGCATTCGACGATCTCAATTACGCCGACTTCGTGGACGCCGCACGAGCCGTTGCTGAACCGCTGGCTCAGGCGGCTGAGATCGGACTTGGCCGCGCGATCCTCACGGCGATGAAGGCGACGCGCGCAGCGAAGGTCTGGTCGAACGCGAACCTTGGGATCGTGCTGCTCCTCGCGCCGCTGGCCGCTGTTCCCAAAGGGGTCGCACTGAGCGACGGTGTGCGAGACGTGTTGGATTCCACCACGGTCGAGGACGCGGAACTCGTTTACGAAGCGATCCGGTTCGCCAAGCCGGGCGGCATCGGGAAGGCGGAGTCTCAAGACGTACACGCGTCGCCCACCGTGACGCTCCGCAATGCGATGTCCCTCGCCGCCGGACGTGATCGGATCGCCGAGCAGTATGCGACTGACTTCACGTTCGTCCTCGACAAAGCTTTGCACTGGCTCCATCAAGATTGGACGTGGCTCGGACTGTGTCCGCTGTCGATCTTCAGCCGGACTGGCATGCGCGACGAAGTGCCGGTCGCGCCGTGGGAGGCTGCCGTCAAGAAACTCCATCTGCGGATCATGGCCGACGCGCCCGATTCGCTCATTGTGCGCAAATGTGGCGAGGATATCGGAGAGCAAGTCAGACAACGCGCTGCCGAACTCGTTGACCTCGACTGGCCGCAGTCACTCGCCAGTTGGAGTCGCTTCGATGACTTCGACCTCTGGTTGCGGAGTGACGGCCACCGGCTGAACCCCGGCACCTCGGCCGATCTCGTCGCGGCTGTCTTGTTTGCCGCGCTCCGCGACGGTGCGATTCACTTCCCGACGCGAGACCGTATTCTGTCGCACGCGGAACGACTGCTGTTCACGCCGAGAAAGTAGTGGGCTGTCGCCGTAGGGTGCGTGAAGTATTCGGAACGCACCGGTTCGAGGAAAGCCGTACTTACAATGGTGTGTTCCGAAGACTCCACACACCCTACGGCGACTGAAAGCTCCGAAACGCGGGCGACACACAAATCGAACTTCAGACAAGACTCTCAACATGACTGACGAACGTTATCGCGTGCGAGTGACCAAAGACCATTTGGTCTTCAG
The DNA here is from genome assembly GCA_043746775.1 of Schlesneria sp. GTDB lineage: Bacteria > Planctomycetota > Planctomycetia > Planctomycetales > Planctomycetaceae > Schlesneria. The sequence continues at coordinate 2,034 of JAYTQJ010000402.1, read as the reverse complement.
CGCCGCTCACTTCATCACCTTCAACGGCAACATCTGCGAACGACTGCACGGCCACAACTGGCGGGTCGCGGTCGAGGTGGCCGGGCCGCTGGATGAGAACAGTTACGTCTTTGACTTCATCGCGCTGCGCGATGCGACGCAGAAGCTGGTCCACGAACTTGATCACCGCGTCTTGCTGCCAATGCAGCATCCCGCCATCCACGTGCAGGCCGATGACCGCGAAGTGACCGCCACATTTGAGGCTCGTCGCTGGGTCTTCCCGCGCGAAGACTGTGTCCTACTTCCCGTCGCCAACACGACCGCCGAGTTGATCGCCCGCTGGATGGCACTTCAACTGCGAGACCTCATCCGCAACCACTCCGCCCACAAACTTGACTCACTCCGCGTCGAGATTGAAGAGAACTTCGGCCAATGGGCAATGTGTGAGATGCCTGTCACTTCAAAGTAGCCTTCATCGCTTCGCGTGAAGACAGCCGTGCGCGAGTTCGATGCCAAAAGTTTTTACAACTACGTCGCTTGGCAATCGGCTCAATTCACGCGGAGCGATGAAGGCTACTGAGGAATCACAACACGAACGTCGGGAGCCTCAACATGCAGACCCTTGAAAACTTGATGACCGAACATCGGGAAGTCACTCGCCGTCACTTTCTACGTTTGGGGGCGACAGGGGCGGCCGGACTGGGGCTTGCTCCGTGGTTGGCTCACGCCGACGAAGGTGCGGCGAAAGAGGCACTGGCCCGCGCGGTCGAATCGCTGGACTACTTCACGCTGCCTGACAAGTTCGGGACCGTCGAACGTGGGACGCCGCTGCCGTACACGCATCCGGTCGAGAAGCTGCGTGAGGTCGGGATGACTCGCGAGACGTGGAAGCTCGAAGTGGTGACCGACCCCGACAAACCGGCCACGCTGGAGAACCCGCTCTCGAAGGAAGCGGGCAACGCACTCGATTGGGACGGCTTGATGAAGCTCGCCGAGACGAAGGCTGTGCGGTTCCTCAAGATCATGACGTGCAACAACGGTGGCTCACCGCTCGGCATGGGGCTGTGGGAGGGTGTGCCGCTGCGCGAGGTTGTCTGGCTGACAAAGCCCAAGGAAAACCTGCGGCGACTGTTTTACTTCGGCTACCACAACGATGACCCCAAGCAAATCTTTCGCAGCTCGCTGCCGATCGGTCGCGTGTTGGAAGACCCGCCGGGCGAGCATCCGGTGATCCTCTGTTACAAGCTCAACGGCGAACTGTTGTCGGGCAAACGCGGCGGGCCGGTGCGGATGCTCGTGCCGGACGCTTACGGCTTCAAGTCGGTGAAGTGGTTGCAGAAGGTCGTGCTGACCAACGCCCCGTTTGCGAACGACACCTACGCCGACGGCAACAACGACGTGGACAGCGCGATGAAAACGTTCGCTCGGTTCGTGTCTCATCCGGCGAAGGCGAAGCTGGGTGAAGCCTTGCCGATCACGGGACTGGCTCAGGTCGGTATGTCGGGCTTGAGCAAGGTCCAATACTGGCTGAGTCCCAAGGGAACCGACTGGTCGAAGGATGATCCTCATTTCACCACGGCCCCGTGGCGCGATGCCGATTTGCTGCCAGCCCCGACAGTGTGGAAGACGCTCCCCGACAGCAAGCTCCCTTCACCGGTTCTCGGTTTCGATCCGAACACGAACCGTCCGACAACATGGCCGATGCGAAACACGCTCGCTCATTGGGCCGTCTTGCTGGCCGATGTCGCCGTCGGTGACTACGACCTGCGTTGTCGCACGATCGACGCTAACGGCGTCGCTCAACCGCTGCCGCGCCCGTTTCAGAAGTCGGGCCAGAACAAAATTCAGAACGTGTCACTCAGCGTGTTACCGTCTTGATTCCCAAGCCACCGCAGCGTGAGTCTTGAAGTGGGGCTGCTGACGGAATTGAAGTGAAATGAATGGCGAAGTGAATCAGAAGCCACCTTGCCTTCTGGCTTTCATCCGTGCCCCGGCTTTGCCATCCGTGCTATCCCGTTGCGGAAGACGTAGCACGGATGGCAAAGCCGGGGCACG
>JAYTQJ010000401.1:0-9095 GCA_043746775.1 Schlesneria sp. | reverse complement strand
CAGGCACACTCCGTGTGCCGTCCGCATTTCGCCGGTTACGGCACATGGAATGTGCCTACTACTTTCCAAAGTGAGTGCCATTGGGCTGACGCCGCCCGGCTCACCAAGGTTTCAATTGAAGGGGTGTCTCGCCAATGACTGCGCGGGGTATATACCGTACTCACCGAAAGTCCCACATCCTTAGAGGAACTTCGCTCACATGGCTCTCACGCTTGCCTATCACGGCGTCACGTCCGTTCCCGTTGAGATCGAAGGATTCACTCCCGACTGGGCCTGCGACAAGTCTCTGGCCGAGATCGAACGGTTCGAGATCTTTCACGGCAACTGCAAAATCCCGCTGGCTGAGATGTTTGCGGTCAAGGGCGATCCCGGCGACAAGCGGTTCGATTTCGAGGGCAATCTTTCCGGTGTGCATTGGATCGGCGCGCAGCTGGCGTCGGGACAGATTCACATCCACGGTCCCGCCGGACGGCACATCGGCAGCGAGATGACCGGTGGTGAGATTCACGTCCACGGTAATGCCAGCGGCTGGGTCGGAGCCGAGATGAAACGGGGCCTCATCCATGTGAAGGGGAACGCGGGGCATCTGGTGGGCAGTTCGTATCGAGGCTCCGCGAAGGGGATGACGGGGGGAACGATTCTGGTCGATGGTAACGCGGGCAACGAAGTCGGCTGCACGATGCGGCGCGGCTTGATCGCGATCGGCGGCGCGGCGGGCGACATGGTCGGTTTCAACATGATCGCGGGGACGGTCCTCGTGTTCGGCGAGTGCGGCATCCGCCCCGGTGCCGGGATGCGTCGCGGCACACTCGGGCTGTTCGGTCCCAACCCACCGCAACTCCTGCCGACCTTCCGCTTCGCCTCGACCTACCAGCCACAGATGGTGCGACTGATGTTGCGCCGTCTGCGCGATCAAGGTTTCGGCGTCGATGAGTCACTCCTGTCCGCCGAATTCGATCTCTTCCACGGCGACCTCGTGGCCCTCGGTAAGGGCGAGGTCCTGTTCCGCCATGTCGCTGCCTGAACAACCGCACTGCGGCCGTGAATCGCCACGGTGCCTCGAACGAATGATCAACCGCGTTTGCAGAGGATTTGAGAAGATGACACGAGCCTTATTGGTGATCGACGTTCAGAACGAATACTTCGACGGAGCCTTGCCGATCACGCATCCGGTGGGGCATCTCGACCGCATTCTGGAGGTGATGGATCGCGCGGCTGCGGCCGGTATTCCGACGGCGGTGATTCGCCATCATCAGGCCGATCCTCAGTCGCCGATCTTTTGCAAAGGTTCGGACCAGTGGCAGCTTCATCCCGCAGTCGAACAGCGTCCGCGCGACATCCTGATCGACAAGCAGTTCCCCGGTTCGTTCACCAAGACCGATCTGGAAGAGTGGCTGAAGAAAGTGGGAGCCGACACGGTGACGATCGCCGGTTACATGACTCACATGTGCTGCGACACCACCGCGAAGCAGGCATTTCATCGCGGTTACAAAGTCGAATTCCTGCGCGATGCGACCGGGACGCTCAGCGTCGAGAACGCCGGTGGCTCGGTCACGGCGGAACAGATGCAAACATCCATCTTGGTGGCCCAGCAAATGTTCATCAGCGAAGTGGTCTCGACGGCCGAGTGGCTCGAGCGACTGTAGGCTCCGCGCGGCCGAAACTGACACTAACCCGAAGTGTGAACGAGGACGCAACTCGCATTCTCGTTCACATTTCGGGTTAGTGTCTTGAGGACGCAAATGTGTCAGTTGCGGCCACGCGAAGATAGGCTTCCCCGAGTCCTCATGCAGAACGAAATCGTCGGATCGTCGTTGAGTCGCGATCGTCACCTGTTGGCATCTCGACTCACTCGAAGAGCTGAATTGCAGTCAGAGCGGGCTGGTCCTCGACGGTTGTTTTGAGAGCCGGTGCCCAGTCTTCGACCTGCTTCAGTCGAGCACCTTTGAGCGGTTGCAGTGCGACCGACGCGGGGAGCGGGACGGACTGCAACACGCCGAGTCGCACTAGTTCGCTGATCTGATCCGGGTGAACGAAGTCGGTGAAGCCGTAACTTCCCGGTTCGCGATACCGCAGGACTTCGGACCAGTTGATGAGGACGTGCGTGATGCGGTGTTGCAGCAGTGTGGCTCGAATCTCTGCGACCGAACGCAGTTGGAACTCACCCGACGAAGTCTGTTTTGCGAACCATTGCTCGAACAGCGACCGGTCGAAGACGGTGTTGTAGACGTAGGGAAACCGGGCGTGAAACAGAGCCGCTTCACCGACGCAGAGGACTTTCAAATTGTGCGGCAACCGGCCCGCCGCAAGTTCGTCATCGATCCATTTTTGCGCGCCGTACCAGCGCGATAACTGAGTCTCACGCGCCGCTTTCATCTCGGTTCGTCCTGAGTTGTAGCCGCCGAGGTTCATCATCACGCCGACGTTGTAAAGGACGTTGGCTCCGATCACAAAGACGACGAATGTGGACGCGACTCTCGTCCAAAGCGTGCGCAGGCTCGACGAGCCGCCTCCCATCGAAGCCTGAAGCGCAAGCGAAGTCTTCCTCTTCTTTTCTTTCTCGCTCAACAACACGTCCTCGCTCAGCAACACGTCCGCCTCGGTGTTCTCCCCCGACGGATCGCTCAGCGCCGAGAACAGCCACGCGGCACCGACTCCCGCCAGCAGCGCGACCACCGGGAACATCGGGACGTAGAACCGGTCGATGTGGTGCGTCAGCACGAACCAACTGAGGAACTGCCAACCAATAAAGGCCCACACGCACCAGACGCGCCGCCGCCATGAAGCGAGGACCGCGATCGGAGCCAACCCGAACATCAACGCACTGTGCCAGTCGTTGTTCGCCGCGACATCGGTCAGTTTGACGATGAGGTCCGACAGCCGGTGACTCACGCTGCGATACGGCGGCGCGGAGTGACCTTGTCGCCATTGAGCATCCATCGCCGCATCACGTCCTTCACCGCCGAAGACGGAGTACGCGAGCGGAAACACGGGGTTGCCCGTCTCGACCGCGTTCTTCACCAACCACGGCCCGACGGCCAGCAAGACTGCCGCGCCGAACAGAGCCAATTCCCAAACCGCTTGCATATACCTCACGCGATACAAAGTGAGAGGTTTCTGAGCGGGGTGGCGTAAGTCCTTCGGTTCTTCCAAAGAGGGCTTACGCCCAAGAACCAGGAGGCTTACGCCGCCCCGCTCAGATGTCTCATCATTGACCGCGCGAGGCGTAACACAGAGACCAATCGGTTCTTTCGCGGCGACCGCACGCAGCGCGATCATCACGGCCAGCGGCACCACCACCGAGACCACTCCCGTGTACTTGCACGCCATCGCGGAACCGGCCAACAAACCACACATCGCGACCAGCCTGCGCCTTGTCCCCTCGCCCCTCCCCTTGGAGGGGAGAGGGTTAGGGTGAGGGGTTCTTCCTTCCGGATTTTCTGCTGATACAGCGTTCTCACCGCTCGCCCTACTGTCCCCTTCGCCCCACACGATCCGCAGCCCCACGGCCAGCGCCGCGAACAAGTAACACGCCAAGCCCCCTTCGGCATACGCGACGATGGCGATGCGATAGGCCCACGGCGTCGTCAGCCACACGAGCGCCGCTAGGCTTCCGGAGGCGGAGTTGAACCAGCGGCGACCGGTCGCGAATAGACCGAGTGCCGTCAGCGGAACGAACCCCGCGACGGCCGCTTGTCCCGCGAGCGCCCCCGATTCCCAGTCACCGCGCAGCACCATGCCGCACAGCAGCAGCATCTCGGTCAGAAACGGAAAGCTCGTGTAGACGTTGTGAGGCAACCGCGCGATGTGGCCCTGTTGAAACCACTCCTTCGGCCCGCCCAAGTGGTACTCGACCACATCGAAGTCGGTCTGCGGCGACATCGCGCCGAGCAACATGCACAGCACGAACGGCGCGACGACGCACAGCAGCACGGCCACTCCCCACCGGGCTTGCCCCGGTGGCTCGCAGGTTTCGGCACTACTTCGTGACGTGCTGGTTCGTGCCGTGCTGGATGTCTTGTCAGGGCAGACAGCGTGCGATGCCTTGTCGAGCGTGGAGTAGTGCAAAGACCCGCGAGCCACCGGGGCAAGCCCGGTGGGGTTTGTGAGTGGGAGCTGCCGTGGTGAGAGCGTGATCTCCACATAAACGACCGCGAGCAGCAGCCCTCCCAGCAACCAGCCACTCATCGCACCAAGCAGCCCCAGCCCGAGCATGAGCAGCGACACGGCTGACAGGCCGAGACAACACGCGAAGAAGCAGCGCTCGACCGAATCGAACTCGGCGCGCAGTCGTAGTCCGCGCAAGAGGAGCGACCCGAGCCCCCACGCCCCCGACCAAATCACGACCGCGATCAACAGAAACGGCAGGCGTTGCGCGAGGAACAGCCAGCTCCATGAAGCGGCATTCTTGACGACGGGTGGGTCGAGCAAATCGAGCAGATCGAACGGCAACCCAGTCCAGATCATCCATCGTGCGGCAGGTGGGTTATTTGGCAGACCGAAGCTGTGGAACCAGGCCGTGAACGCGACGAGCCACAAAAGGGCGATCGCTACGCGCTGCCACCGTCGCGCGGGGCGAGCGGACTCGGTGCCGACTTGGCTGCTGGCAATGGCGGGTGATGAAAGAGAGTTGTTCAACCTGTCGCCCTCTGCACCGTGTCGCTCTGCCAATTTACTCACTCGGCCAAATCAGACACTAACCCGAAGCGTAAGCGAGGACGCCGCCCACATCCTCGCTCACGCTTCGGGTTAGTGTGGCTGGGGGCGGCGAAGCGCCGACCCCAGCCACACACGTCAGGAGTTCGGGGAGTTATTCTGGACCAGTTCCTTACTCGACCGGCCCGCCGCTGGTCAGCAGTGTACCGACGAAGTCGGAAGCGGGGAGCGTGCCCATCAGATAGCTGTTGCGTCCATCGTGAATGGTCACTTTCGTGCGAGCTGACGAAGCGAACTCGCCGCTGCGCGATGCGGGGCGGAGAGCGATCTCGTGGTCTCCGACAGGAAGCTCCAGCCGCAGGACTTGGATCATGTCGGGGAGCAATCCCCAGCAGCGCGTGTCGGCATTTTCGGTGGCCTCCCACGCGACTCCAGCCACGGTGGCGAGCAGACTCAGTGGCGACCCTTTATCGACATCAGCCACTTCCTGCACCGCGTAGATCGCTCCCTTCTTGATGACGCGACGAGCCACCGCGCGGGCGATCACTTCTGGATACCGAGCCTCTTGTTGTCGCGCAGCCATTGTGCCGACATCGACGATCGTCGCGGTCTGGCCCTTCAGTTCGCCATCGACTCGCACGGCCACGGCATCGGCGATGCTCGGGAAGTTGATGACCTGCGGCACCTTCACGGGAGCGAGCGTTGGCGGGATGCTGCGGTTTGAAAAGGCGTTCACGATCCGGTCGGCAATGAGGAGCGCGGCCTGCGTTGGCATCTCCTCCTTCTCTTGCTTGATCGGGCCGCGGCCGACGAGAGCGAAGACGTACAGCACGCCGTGCCCTTGTCCCACGGGCTTCTCAAACTTGGCACGTTGCACGTCGGCTTGAGCATCGCGGAAGCCGGGTTCCCAATTCGCAACCTGCACGCGAGCACGCGCCGCGTCCTCCAACGTGAGCGGCGATTCCTCGGCCAACATCGCACGAATGTACGGCCCGAGGGCGACCTGTTTGTAAGCCAACTCCGTGGGAGGCTGCTCGGTCTCCTTTTTCTGTTTCTCAACAACGGCGTTGATGATCTGCTGTTGCTTGTCCACGACTTGCAGAGCATACGCCCCGGCGTCACCACCGTCGGACATCAGGTTCGACAGCGAGAGCATCGCGCGGATGAGAACCTTCTCGTAGTCCTCGCCCGCGTAGGCGCGGCGGGTGTCGTCAGTCAGCATCGACGCCGTGAACTCACCCACGTCCTTCTCTTCGAGATGATCGAAGCGGTCGCGCACACCGCGCAGAATTCGCTCGGCATTCTTCGGACGACCGCCCGCCAATTCGAGCATCGCCTTGTCGAGCAGAAACGCATCCGATTCGCGTTTGTGTTTCTGAAGCTGCTTCTCGACCTGCGCTTCGGCATCGGCCAGATGACCGGCAAAGTAGGCTTCGCGCACGCTCCAGATGCGGTCGTAGTGCGAGGCACACCCGGCGAGCGGCAGCACCCACGCGAACAGCAACAACGAACGAACCACGGCACTCGGCCGAGCCGATCTGACGCAAGATGCTGTCGTTCGTGAGTTCATCGCGTGCTACTCGGCCAAGAAATCGGGTCGTGACCTTCAGTAGGGTGCGTGGAGTCTTCGGAACGCACCAGCACATGGTCAAACTGTCATCGACGGTGCGTTCCGAAGGCCCTACGCGACGCACCTATACCTCGCACGGCCATGAGCGCGATGATCGAAGCGAGCCGTGTGCCGTAAGGCCACGGGTTTCCTCCTAGATATCAAGAACCCGCGGCCTCACGGCACGCGGCTCGCCAAACTCTCATCTTAGGCCGCGAGAGGTATAACCCCGAACGGAGCTCATCCCGCTCCGTAGTGCTTCAGTTTCCCAAGCCTCGACTTGTGGTAGCCCTTGCGCAGCTCGGCCGATTCCTTGTCGGCGTGGCCGGACTGCATGTTGATGAGCTCCAGCGTCAGCAGGTAGTCGCGCTGATAGTCCTTTTGATTACTGCGCGTCGTACCCGACGTGACCTTGGCGTAGAGGAGATAGTCGAACGGCTGTTCGAGTTTTTCCATCGAGGCCGTGAACGCCCGCTGATGATTCGGGACGAAGAGGTCGTCGGGGCGCAGACGGCACTCGCGCAGACCCGCTTCGACGAACCGGCGGTTGATGACCTCGAAGACTTCGGACTCGTTGATCGACGAGTCGATCTTCTCGTAGATCTGCTCGCCGAAGTCGCCGATTTCTTCCGCGCTCTTGTTTTCGAGACCGACAAAACAGATTCGCTTGCGGCAAGGTTGCCCGTCGTGCGAGACCGTCTGAATGCCGTGCATTTGTCGTCCGAGCAACTGCCCGACGGAGGACGCGATCAGCGGCTCCCACGTCTCGGCTCCGGCGGTGTGACTGCCGACCATGTCGCCGTCTTTTTCGTTCAAGACGTGGGCGACCTGCTTGCCGCTCCGACAACCAACCGCTTGGCCCGTCACACCGGCCACCGTTAAGAGAGTGATTCCATTTAGAAACTGTCGCCGATCCATGGCCCTGTCTCCGCATTCGTGATCGTGTCGCCCAACGTTCGCCGCCGCGCGGTCCTTCGTTGTTCGTCAGGAACAAGTTCGACTGAGTTGCCGGAAAATCTTCAGTCTTCCCCGCCTCAGCCCACGAAGGGGCGACATGATAGATTTGAAGCCAGAAGTCGGCGAGACCGGTTTCGTTGTAGCGGGACCGGTCTGACAACCCGGCCTCATTGATGTGAAGTGGTGCCAGCGGGAGCGATTCAAATCAGCATTATCTGCCGACCGTTGGATGAGAACAGGCTCTGCGAGTCGGGTGCGTGAAGACTTCGGAACGCACCGGCATTGATGGAGGGCCGAGTCTCATCGGTACGTTCCAAAGACTCCAGTGAGGCTCCGCCTTAGATCAAAGTAGCCATCATCGCTCCGCGTGATGAGCCTTGTGGGATCAGGCATCGACTGGCGAAAGGCTCATCACGCGGAGCGATGATGGCTACTTTGACGGCAATTTCGAAACGGGACTCACCCGCGACAACTTCCGCAAACGAAGGACTCCACGCACCCTACGGCTGCGCTTCGTCGCGGCGCTCGAACACCAGCGGGTGATCCGACTGAGGGTCGGCCACGCGGAGCGAGATTTTGCCGTTCAGGACATCGGTGAGCAGGTCGCCGCAGACTTCGGCACGCCAGCCTTGAGTCAACCGCGGCTGATCGCCTTCGCGTTCGCCGTAGGCATGCCAGCGGACGAGGTGCCGCAAATCAGAGGTCTTCCCCACGAGGCTCATCGCCACGTTGAGTTCGGCGCAACGGTTGGCCAGCGCGAGGCCGAGCAACTGGCCAATCACCTGTTCGTCGTGAGTCTTCTCTTCGTCGAGTGACTTCGGCAGGACGGGCAACTCAGACTTGGCGAGGCTCATTCCCGTCTCAACGCACGCAAGCAACTCTGGTGCGGCTCGTTTGTACTCGGGCCGGTTCATGTCGCGGACTGCAAGGAGATCGGCTTCCGAGGTCGGCTTGCGTTTGGCCATTTCCAAGATCAAATCGTCACGCAGAATCTTGCGCATCGGACGGTCTTTCGCCGCCGCTTCGGCTTCACGCCAACGATAGACCTCGCGCGCGACGGCCAGTTCCCTCGCTGACAGGCGGTGCAAGCCGGTCAACCGCATCCAACTCTCCGGCGAACGTTCCGCCGACACTTCGTCGATCATCCGCTGCATCTCGGACTCGGCCCACGGCAGTCGCTGATTCTTGTCCAACCATTGCCGCTGCCGTTCATAGATTTCAAGGACATGCTGCACGTCATCGACGGCGTATTCGAGTTGTCCGCTGGTGAGAGGTCGTCGTCGCCAGTCGGTGCGTGTCTCGCGACCGTGAGCCTCGCGACCGAGAACGCGCTTGACGATCGCTTCGTAACCGAGCGGAAAGCTGCGAGAACGGAGTCCCTCGGCAACCTGCACATCCCACAGCCGACACGGCGGGGCATCGGCAAACGTGAGACAGAAGCGAACCTCTTCGCGTCCGCCGTGAATGATGACCATCGTCTGGTCATCGGCCATGAGTTCCCACCACGCGCTGAGGTCAGCGACTTCGTAGGGGTCCACCGCGACGCACCGTTCGGCGGTGGCGAATTGCAGCAGACACAGCTCCGGACGGTACGTGAACTCCGAAACGAACTCGGTGTCAAACGCGACCAAGCCCGCCGTGCGGATGTGTTGGCAAAGGTCGTCGAACTCGGTTTGGCTGGTAATCAGGCTGGAAGTCATACGGCATATCAATTCGAAGGAGGCTGTCCCGTCGAGGCGAGGCCGGAGCGCTGGCCGTTGAGATTAGGGTCGCATCCTCGCATGGCCCGATTGGTCAGGCAAGGCTGCACTCCACTAAGACAAGGCCATCGCCTTTGCCAATTTCGGGTGCCACGGTCACGGAGCTTCGACGT
>JAYTQJ010000400.1:0-9097 GCA_043746775.1 Schlesneria sp. | reverse complement strand
TCGACGTGGCCGTGAGAATGAGAAACAGCCTCCACTTCCTCGCACGGCCACGTCGAAGCTCCGTGACCGTGGCACCCACAATTGAAAAAGGCGATGTCCTGTTGTGAGGGGACTTCACTTGTGTTCGCCCGAAGCATCGACTCAACTGGTCCGCGTCTTCGCGGGGAAGTTCGGTTCGTTCGTCTGATCTGTGATTCGGGGAGTCTTCACCGTGTTTCCAGTCGATGGTTTTGGCAATGAGCGTCGGTTTCGAGCGGCTTGGGACGCGGTCGAAATCGTCAGGCCCGTCCGGTACTCGCTCTTCACGTTCGGGGCTTCGGACCTGCCGTACTTTCTCGTGCTGTCAGGGCTGGGCGCGGACAAAACGGTCAGCATCACGAAGGGCGAGGTTAAGATCACGCGGCCGCTGATCATCACGCCCGACAACGCGCAGCCCGAGTTCCAAGACTTCTTTGAGGACGCCGACGACGAAGACCTCGCACAGTTCATTCTCGCGCGGTCGGCGTCGTTCTCGAACCTCAAGCTGCAAAACCAAAGCGGTCCCAAACGGATCGTCAGCGACAGCGTGGAAGAGGTCGTCGCGAAGCTCAACAAGCAGCTCGACGATGAGGAAGAAGAACACGTCGCGATCCTGACGGCTCCCCAACCGTTGGCCGGCTTCGCCGTCCTGCGCTACGCCAGCGACCGCATCATGCAGAGCGCGCCGGACAACATTCAGGAACTTCGCGAACGCGGATTCCTGCCGTAGCGCGTGTTGTCGGCCGGAACCTTCTTCTACTGTCCGACTCGTCCAAATGTAGGGTGGGCTGTGCCCACCACTGTCCGTAGCGAGTTGGTGGGCACAGCCCACCCTACGGACTCACTCCGCTGACGGCAGTTCAAACACTAGCACCTTGCGGTAGCTGATCCCGCCCGCGACGCCGTCCAGCACAACGTGACCTCGTGCGGGAACATCACTGTCGAGTGTCGCCTTCAGCACGTCCTTGCCGTTGATCGCGACCTGCACCTTGTCGCCTCGCACACGGATGCGGAGCGTGTTCCATTTGCCTTCGGGCAAGCTGGCGTTCAACAGCGGCGGGTCTGAGCCAAACAGCGAGCCGGTCGAGTACTGATCGACGTTCTTCTGGGCGAGGTCATTCGCCAGATGAATCTTGGCTCCGTTCTCAAACGGGTTCCCGCGACCATCGTAGCGCAGGTAGACGCCACCCATCGCCGTCGGACCGGTCACTTTCCATTCGCACGACATTTCCAAGTTGCCGTACTGCTGGTCCGATTTGAGATACGAGCCATTCGACCGCACGTCGTCAGCCAGGAACTCACCCAACTCACCGCGCTTCCACTTCCGTTTTCCAACCTGTTCCCATTGGAGTTTGTCGTACAGCGTCTCCTTTTCTTTCGTCGCCTGCTTCGCGGAATCGGACGCTGGCGCGACGGCGATGGCGTCATCAAGGAAGCCGATTCCGTCCGAGAACTTTTTGCGGGCGATCTCATTCTGACCTTGAATGAGCGACCGCGCGGCGAGCCGTTCGACGAAGCTCTCGCCTTCACCCGCAGCGCGTTTCAGCCAGCTCTCCGCGACCTTGTCGAACAGCTTGCCTTGAAAGTGGAGATAGATGCCGCAACGCAACGCCTTGGCCGCGTCCCCTTTCTCCGGTCCCGAGTCCGCCAGCACGACGAGATCACCTGGCGCGAGATCGCCGACTTTTCTGACGACCTCTTTTTTCTCCTTCAGCTTGAGATGCAGTTCGTCTCCGTCACGACGGTCGAAGTCGTAACGAGTCCCTCCGACGCGGACGGTCGCTCCCGGCTTGAGTCCCTCGACGGCGCGAGTCACATCGCGCCGGAACTCGGCCATGTGTTCGGCCACTTCGATGTCCCACGTCACCAGCGTGCGGTCCTGCGCGAGAGCCGCGTTGCCCAACGCTTGCTGAGCCACCGTGAGGGCCGCATCCCCGTCACCCGCCGCCAACAGCTTCGACAACGCGGTCCAGTGAGTCGTGTAGGGAAGCGGCAACGTCAACGGATCGACGGGCGCTGCGACCGGCTTGGTCATCTTGGCCGAATCCTCGTCAGGCTTCGGTTCATCGGACTTCGCAACGACAGCCTTTGCGGCGATCGACTTGCCCACGAACGACCTGCCCCACGCGGGGCCGTCGTTCAATCGCACGAGAAACAGGTCGCCTCCCGCGCGAGGGTCGTCGCAGTAGAACAGCCACTGCTCGTCCTCCGTCACCCAGAACTGCCGGTGCCGCGTGCTGACCTTGTAGTTCGTCAGCGTCAACTCGCCGATGACTTCGGGCGGACCGAACGACTGCTTGATCGAGCCGCGTCGCGCCCGAGTCAGCTTCGTTCCATCAAACGCAAAGTGACGCAGGCCATCCGACGACAAATGCGGGTGATGATCGGGCAACTCGAACTTCAAGGTCTTGCCGAACAGCTTGCGGCTCGACGCCCGCACCGCCGCGCGCGACAGCAGTTCGTCGCCCCCTTCTTCGGTCCAATAGAGCCGCAGACCATCGGTGGAAACTTGCGACGAACGCCACGCCCGATCGGTCTTTTCATCGGTGCGGATGATCTCCTTCTTCTTGAACGGCGCGGTGTTGTCGGTGCGAGTCAGTTGCCAGAGTCGGGCCTTTTCGGGGACGGCGTACACGAGCATCAAGCCGTCCTCCGTGACCGACGGAGACGCGGGGAGATCGGCCCCACTCGATTCCCCCACCAGTTGAGGTGCCTCGAAATCGTGATAAGGCGACAAGCGAGTCGCCACATAAACGCCGCGCAAGCCACCGCGATCGCTCACAAACCAGATCGTCTTGCCGTCCGCTTCGACAAACGGGTCGAAGTCTTTTTCGGGTGAGTTGAGCGATTTCAATTCGAGCGACCGACCGACGGCAGCTTCAAAGTACGGCGCATTGAGGAGCGGCGTCTCGGCCAGTACGTCTCCCTCATCGAGCGGCGTCTCCACCTCGAACTCGACCTCGTCCACGGCGGGAACTTCCACCTCGCGCGAGGCCCGTCGCCCCCCCGGCTTCTCGACCGAGATGACGACGCGCCCGCGCGGCACTTGAATCTCCAGCGGAGTCTGTGCGAGCGTCTCTCCCTCGCCTCGCACCACATCGGTCCCCACAAACACGAGGCAACCGGGCGGAGTCGAATAGACCTTCAACGTGACGAGTAGATTGTCACGTCCCGGTGGCATGTCGCGCGGATTGACGACCGGCGATCCAGCCGGTTCCGTGGACGCCACCGATTTGCCATCGGCCCCGCCATGCTCGACCACCGGCGGGGCCGACGAACCGCAGCCGGACACGCCCAGCAAGAGCAACCCGACCCAACCGACACGGCTCAGCGAACTCACAAATACCGAAATCAAACTCACGCGACTCACGATGCGACGACTCCCTCGGTTCATTTCTCTGTGCATCCGTTCTGTTCAACGAACAAGGTCATCCGACGGTGGCCGAGTGACTTCGATTTCAAAACTTGCCTGCTCCGCCGCTCGGCTTGACCGCCTTGTTGGGCCTTGGCGTTAGGTGACGACTATGAACTGTGATGTAGCGACTTCCGAATTGAACTGAAGTGATGGAACGAAACGCCACGCGTTTGATCTCTCCCCAGTTGCCGCACGCATCGAAATGATGAATGGCAACAGAGCGGGCGTCGCATTCGATAACGGGGCCGATGAAGAAGTCACCCTTCCGTTCGTTTTCAATGATGACGGGCTTGCCGATCAGCGCCGTTAGCATCGTTTGCCAGTCGGTGAGCGGGAGTGTGCGAGATGCCTTAGTGGGCCTCTTCCACAAGCCTTCTTTCTTCATCAACTCCTCGCAGTACGCATTGGACTCACTTGGATAGGACCTTGTGATGTCACGCCGCCGGACAGCAACGTAACCGTCAAACTCAAAGTCGTATTCACGTTGAATGAGTAGTAGTTCCACTGATTCGGCAGCAACGACGCCGTAGAGGCGATTCGGGTCGAGCTTGAGTCGTTCAATCGTCTGGATCATGGCGTTGAAATCTATTTGAAAGGCGGCAACTCGCGGTGAAGTGGTGGACTTAGAAATGCCCACTTGCTGCTCCGGCGGCGGTGAGCCGCGTTAGGCAACGCCGTTAAGGATTTCGGACCTACAAACCAGGCCCATCGAACGTAGCAGAAGTCGTCAGACTTCTGGCGAGTCGTCAGAATTCTCACGAATTCTGCTACAAAAAACTTAACGGCTCTGCCGCGTTAGGGTTTCGGGAACGTCAGGTCCAATTGCCAGCCGTGGAAGTTGGCCACGATGCGGCGTTGGTCGGGGTCGGGTTCCAAAAGCGGCACCGCGTTCGACGATTGTTCCTGTGTTGAGTACAGCAGCCGCCCGGTTCGTTTGTCGAGCAGTGTGGCCGAGAGCAGGCTTTGGTTGGAGAACGGGTCGGCGGCTCCGCCCGCCTGACTCACGAGCAACAATACGGGCGACCGCGCCGGTTGCAGTCGATCGAAAGTGACGTTCTTCACGGACGTGGACCAGAGCCGCGTTCCCTCCGTGCGTGAGACCGCACACACAAGGCCATCAAACGCGTTGACGTTTCCGGTCGGCGACGGTTCGCCGATGAGAACGATGTCTCGGTCGGGCTGTCGTTGCACGTACAGCTTCGTGAAGCGACCGGCATTCAGCGTGATCGGCATCACGGCGCGATACTTCTCGCGACCATCGGCCAAGCCGACCACGACCAACCGCGACTGCTCCTCGTGCTCTTCGAGAATCGCCACGTCCCGGTCGTCGATCAGGGTCGCCACGTCCTTCACTCCCAGCGGTCGGCTCCAGACCTCGGCATCCTGCGCGAGGTCACGCAGCACCAGCACGCGCTCGTCGAGCTTCGGATGCTGAACTCCCAGACGCCGCGTCCCGCGTTGCCACAGCGGCGCGTCGTTTCCCTTCCAGCGACGGTTCGCCAGATCGGCACCGTCGAGCGTCCGCAACAACGTGATATCGCGCGTGGCATCGGGCTGAATCGAAACGGCAATCTCATCCACCGATGCCGCCACGGTCCCCGGTAACACGTCCTGTCGCGACCAGGCCAACCGGCCCGTGTCGAGTTCCGCCGCGCACAGCTTCTGGCCGACGATGTAAATCGCCAGCTCGTGCGTGAGACCGACCAACTGACCGAAGGCCCGCAGGTTGGAGGGACCGCCTGCCAGTGGAATGACCTGCCCGCCGGGCAGGACACGCACGCGCATCCCGCGCTGCGCGAACATCAATTCTTCCCGAGACATTCCGCTTGGACGCAGCGTCTGCTGCCAGGCGGCGCGCGGAGCCTGCTCGGCATCGACCGCCTGAAACATGACGAAGTGCGTGCCGAAGTTGAGTGCCAGCCAACGATCCTGAATATGCAGTTCACTACCGCTGACCGCGCCGCGCGTGTTGAACCCGTTCAGGTCACCGAGTGCCGTGTCGGGTGGAATGGCGACCTTCCAGCGGACGCGGCCGTCGGTGTCGCGCGCGGTCAACATCCGTCCGCCGCTGTCCGTCTCGAACGACCAATCCTCGAACAGCATCCCGCGCCGGGAGACGACTTCCACCGGCACGACGGCCGGTCCCACATTCGCCTGTTGTTCTGAGACTTCACGCAGCTTACGGCTCACGTCGATCGGCCCGTCGGCCCAGACCGATGCGACGGCCAATCGCTTGCGCACGTCATCGCGCTTCAGCCATTGCTCGGCCAGACTACGGCCCGTTTGATTGTCGAGACACTGCTGTTCCGCAAACTCGTCACGCAGCCGTTCGATCCACGGGATCGCCTCTCCGATTCGATTCGCTTGCAGCAGATCGCGCGTCAGCAGTGCGATGGCTTGCGCGGCGAGGGCGGGATCGGTCGAAGCCGCGAAGCGTTCGAGGGGCCGCTCGGAATGAGTCGCTCCGTCCATCGAGACGACTTGGTCGAAGAGCCGCTGCTCGACGTGCGGCAGTCCCGAGAAGAACCGCAGGCTCTGTTCGAGATGCTCGACGAGGTCCGTGGCCTTTCCAGACACTGCGCGCTGACTGCCGGTGGCGACATGTTCGGCAACGATCGTGTCGAACGCCGCGCGCTCGTCCGGCGTGGCCGCTGCGTACATCTCGGACAGTCGCGCGCGCACTCTGCGATCCGTCCGTACCGCGTGGTTCGACGTAACTGGGTCGAGGTCATTCAAAAACCGCGCGGTCTCGGCCATGCGAATCCATTGCGTGAACGCACCGCGCCGATCGCCCGCGTCCTCCAGCCGCTTGGCGTAGATCCGCAGGAATTCGTTCCGCTGTTGTGGATCGTCGGTCAGAGCTTCGAGTTCCGCAGCCCGGTCGTGGACGAGCGCGGCGTTGCCACGCAGTCCCGCCAAGAGCGAGGCCGCGAGGATCGACTTTACGCGCGGATCGGGTTGCCGATGGAGTGACTCGCGCAGATCGGCCAGCCCCTCGACTTCGTCTCCACGATGCAGTCGCAACTCGCCACGCAACGCCAGCGCGGCCGGTTGCTGCGGGTCGGCCTTCAGTTGTTCCTCGATCTGCGTTTCGATGTCACGCAGCGGCGTGAAGGCGATCAGTTCTCCCGCGCTCTGCGACACGATGGCTCCCGCTCCCGCGATCAGGTTGCCGGGGACGCGACCGTCCGACAACTTGGTCCGAGCAAGGATGCGGCCCGAGTTCAGATCGACGGTTGCGATCTCACCATTGGCCAGCGGCAGGAAGTAACGCGCGCCGACGCGCACGCCACGCCCGGCCGGTTCGACGCCGATACTCGCGAACGTCTCAACCGGCTTGCCATCGCTCAGTTGAAAGGCGGCCAATCCGTCACGTCCCACCATCACGACGCGCCCATCGACGACGCACGCCGGATAGAGCCATTCACCGCGCGGCAGGCTCCATAACAATCGGCCGTCGAGCAGATCGAGGCACAGCAACACATCGGCATCGCGCGGCGTGACGATCGCGCGGCCGTCGGCAATCAGTGGGGAGGCATCGACCCAGCGCGACTTCTCGTCGGCGTCATCGACCGAGGGCGATGGGGTGCGACGACGAAACATCGGGGCCGCGAATTCGACCGAATCAACGGCCGCAGTCGAGGTGTACGGATGCCCCCACAACAGCACGCGCCGCACGAGGTCGATCGCGATCACCGCGCCCGTCGAAGTGGGACAGACGAGGATACCGTCGGCAAACGAAGGGCTGAGTCCCGACAGTCGCCGTAGCGGACTCGATGACACCGGGCGATCGACGGCGACCAAAGTCTGCGACCAGTCGATCTTCACCGCGCCGCGATCGACCGTCTGTTCGATCACCAACAATCGCAGATCGCCCTGTACTTCGGCGAGGCAATACAACCGGCCATCGAGCGGCAGCGGCGGTCCCAAAAAGAAGTGGCCGGACAACTCGACCGGCTTCGCCCCGCGCGGCCCGCCGATTTCCCACAGCATCCGTCCGCCCGCCAAGTCGTAAGCGACCAACTTGTTCGTGGCGGCCGGTTCGGCCAGTCCGCGCATGGCGTTCGCCGCAGCGTTGCTGTTCGAGGGATCGAGTTCTTCCAGAGCGAAGACCGTTTGCCCGTCGCTGCTCAACGTCCCCGCCGCCGCATCTCGGAAGAGTCGCCGTCGCACATGAGCCGACAGCGACGCGCTGATCGCCTCGTGGACATCTCGAACTTCGCCCGGGCGGGTCTCGATGTTGCGGTTGTTCCACAGCCGAGCCAACGCACCATCGGTGAGTGACGACCGCCAGAGCAACTCGCCCGTGCGGAGCCGCACGGCCGTCACGTCGCTGATCGTGCGATAGACCACGGCGTCGCCCACGACGAGTGGCAGTGCGGCCGGGAACGCGATGCGGCTGTCGTCTCGCAACGCGGACTGCTCGCGCGCGATGAGTCCTTCAAGCAGTGTGCGTCGTTGCAAACTCTGTTGTGCAGTGAGGACCGGATCGACGCGCTTGGGTTCGGATGTCAGTGTGGCTCGCGGCGGAAGTCCTCCTCGGAGCAGCGGCTGGATGAGTTTCCCGAGTCCCGCTTCGGGACGATGGAACATCGCCAGATGCTCGACTGACGAAACACGCCAGCGAGCGCCTCCCACGGGACTGGCCGGTGCGGCGGACTCATTGCGCGTCGCACCGCCGCCGGGCATCGCCCACGATTCGACGAGCAACGACGACCGCGCTGACAATCCGACCAGTGCCGTCAGCCACGCAGTAGCCTCATCGTCGCGAACAAACAACGCCACGTCGCGACCACCGACCCGCAGCGACTTGCCCGGCGCGAGGCGTTTCAATTCTTGCAGCGTTTCCAAACTGCGGTCGGCTTGACCCGCGCGATGCCAGCAGGTGGCGACGTTCAACAAGAACGACGGCGTTCGTTTCTGAGCGGCAACCGGGTGGCCCTTCAACGTGTCGAGCAGCAGCGCCGCTTCGAGCGGTCGGTTGCAGTCGGAAGCTCGCGCGGCGAGCAACACGACGGCCTCGAACCCGGCGGCCGTCAGTGAGAACCGGCGAGCCACGGTCGCCACTTGCTCGAAGTCGTCGTCGTCCGTCGCGAGGGAAAGTTGATTGCGCGCGGCCGCTCCGTAATCGAGTTCATACGCGGCGAGACCTTCCTGCGGCAGCTCCCTCAGTAGTTTGAGAGCGACCGCTTTGACGCCGCCCTGTCCGTCGCGGTCATCCCGAAAGTCGTCGCCGTCGCGCCGCAATGTTTGCTCGACGAAGAAGTCTTCGTCGCGGTCCAGCACCGACTGCAACAGTTGCACGGCCGGATGAAATTGCTTCGCCGCGATGACACGCCGCGCTTCATCCAACGCCCGCAAGACCTCCCGCTCCGACATCGCCGCTCCGCGCGGGTCGGAAAGATCGCGATCCATGTTCTGAGCGCGAACGGCGTTCGTCGCGGACACGATTACGCCCGCCACGATCACCGACAAACAAGAACACCACCATGACCGACGCATCGCATTCTCCGCCGGAAGAGGCTCAGAACCCGCTGCGAAGATACTCGATGCACGAAGCCGTTGTCAGGTGAAACGAAATCGCCTGATGTCGCGACTTCAACAGAACTCTTGGGCGTCAGCCCTCTTTGACTTTTCGGAGCGGGGTGGCGTCAGCCCCCTGGT
>JAYTQJ010000399.1:0-4005 GCA_043746775.1 Schlesneria sp. | reverse complement strand
AGCGCGGATGGCAAAGCCGGGGCACGGATGAAGACCAGGAAACCAAGTGCGTTTCGCGTTCGTTCCAAGACAGTAACGATGACCTCGCAACGTCCTCGCTCACGCTTCGGGTTGGTGTGCGTACTCACTCGCCGCGTGCCCGCGAAGCCAGCGTGCTCGTCCATTCGCGGAAGGCTTCCGTGGTCGATTGAGCCGCGCGGGTACTCGGTAGGAACGCGAAGCGGCCCCATTCAAAGTGGTCGGTGAGATAGTCGCACCCAACCGGAATGACCTCGATCCCCTGCTTGCGAAACAGCCGCGTGGCTCGGGCGAGATGGAGTGAACTTGTCACCAGCAGCGGCTTCGTGATGTTGTCCGCCTTGAGGAGACCGAACGCCGCTTTTGCGTTCTCCTGCGTGTTGCGACTCTCCGACTCCACGACCAGATCGCCCTTTGCGACGCCGAGTTGTTCGAGGACTCCCGCCATCACTTTCGACACGTCTTCGCCGCGCGTGCCGTCGGGATTGCCTCCGATCACGAAGACCAAGCACGACGGCCCTTCGTGATACAGCTCTTCGGTCCTGTGACACCGCCACAGCGAGCCGTCCGCCAGCCGCGTGGTTACTCCTTCGTGAGGCGAAGGAACGATGCCGCCTCCCAACACAACGATCGCCTGCACCCCTTCGGGCCGAGCAACCACGCGCGGCAACTGCCATTCGAGCGATCCGCACATGTAGTACGAGGTCGCGGGCAAACAGTAAACGTACAGCACGACATACAGCCCGGTGACGAGCGTCAACCACCGGCATCGGTGCTCGCGCCGCCACCATCTCATTGCGAGAGCAACACCCATCGCGAGCATCGCCAGCAGAAACGGATTGGCCAGCTTGATCAGGATGGAATAGAGCACAAACCCGTTCCTTTGAGGTCATCCGTCGTTTGGGGTGAGATACGAATTGATGAGCGGGGGACGGCAGTGACTCTCTTCATCCTGAAGGGATGTCAGCGATTAGCCGGGGGTTGAGCGAAGCGACACCCCCGGAAGAGATTCGACAAATGGGTTTTGCATCCTGAAGGGATGCCAGAATGCTCAAAGCTGGTTGAACGTGGGAACCTGCCAGCATCCCTTCAGGATGCAAGACGAATTTCGAGGACTCTCACCGGGGGTGCCGCGGACGCTCAACCCCCGGCTAATGGCTGACATCCCTTCGGGATGAAAACATTCAGCTTTATCCGTCTCGTGGGAATCAACACACTCTCGAAACTCCGGATGATCCGTTTTCCTTGAGACTACTTCCGCTTGAGGCGTTTCGCAGTGACTTCAAACCGTTGCGAGATCACATGCGGCTTACCATCGGCCCCCGGTGACTCCACCATGCCGTCGGTGCTTGTCACCGAGAAGACCTCCCAGCCGCCGCTGCCCATCTCGACCAGCTTGGTCTGAATCGACGCGGCCTCAACGCTCTGCGAGTTGTACTCCCACTCGACCACCGCAGCGGGCACACCCGTTTGAGCCGTCACCGGCCGCACCCAATCGCCCGGCTGAGCGATCCACATCAGCGTCGCTCCGACCACCAACCACACCGCTCCCGACTTGAAGTCTGCTTTCATCGTGTTGCCTTTCGTTTTGGGTTTGTCTTCAAAGTAGCCATCATCGCTCCGCGTGATGAGCCTTTCGGAAGTGGGCGGCTGATCTCAAAAGGCTCATCACGCGGAGCGATGATGGCTACTTTAGTCCGAGACAAAGCCTCGTCAGCAGTCTAAACGCGGCTCTGAACGACGACCACTGTCCACCGGCTTCTCGTTCAATCACTGCGTTGAAAGCAACCCGACAAGGCCCCAGCCCCACCATGTCAAATTCGCTGTCCACACCAGACCGCGCGCGAGGAGTTCCACAGGGGCTGTCGGGCCATACGCGAACCGGTGGGCAACCCATGCGCTGCCAAAACCGACCAGTGTGATGTAGGCACCAGCCAGAGCGATCGTCGAGAACCACAAGCTGAGTATGGCGATCAAGTCATTGAGCTTCCTAACCCGAACAGCACCCCGATCGAAGCCAACACGACGTAGGGAGCCGGACCGGCGGCGGCTGCCTTCAAGGCCACCTGTCGGGCGCGGAAGCGGCTGGTCCATGCGTCGAACTGACACTTCCATTCCACATCGGCATCGGTCGCGTGCTGCTCCGGATCGGAGTCGGTGAAATTGAGGTGGTCCATGCGAAGATATTTCCAGTGGCGTTTGTCCAGCAACCGTAAGCGGTGACTCACGCCAGCAGTTCGCTCACAACTTCGCCATGCACGTTGGTCAGTCTGCGTTCGATGCCGTTGTGGTAGTACGTCAGTCGTTGGTGATCGATGCCGAGCAGGTTGAGGACCGTCGCGTGGAAGTCGTGCCAGTAGACCGGCTTGTCCACGGACTTCCAGCCGACATCATCCGTCGAGCCATACGACATCCCGTGCTTCAAACCACCGCCTGCCATCCAGACGCTGAAGCCGTACATGTTGTGATCGCGTCCGCCGCCGACGGTGTTCGATTCGGATTGGGCGAACGGCGTGCGACCGAACTCGGTCGTGAACAGGACGAGCGTGTCGTCGAGCATCCCGCGTTGACGCAGATCGCGCAGCAGGGCGGCGACCGGTTGATCGACGCGCATCGCCTCCTGTGCGTGGTTCTCTTTGACGCTTTCGTGACCGTCCCAATTGATGCGCGGCGAACCGAACGAACCGCCCGCGAAGAGCTGCACAAACCTGACGCCCTGTTCGAGCAGCCGCCGCGCGAGCAGACAGCTCCGACCGAACTCAGCCGTCTCATCGCGGTTCAATCCGTAAGCCTCCTGAGTCGCAGCGGTCTCTCCCGCGAGATCGGTTACGCGCGGAACTGACAACTGCATCTTCGCGGCCAGCTCGTAGCTTTTGATCCGCGCGGCGAGATCACTCTCGGGCCGTGTCGCCTGATGCCGCCGGTTGATCGCCGCGACGAACTCGCGCGTCTCACGCTCAGCCTCTGAATCAAACACCCCGCCGTCTGAGCGGGGGACGTAAGTCCCCTGGCTCTTCCGGGCGTCAGCCCCTGCTTGACCGCCCCACTTTGGAAACAAATCATCAATCGGCGACCCCTTCGTCCGAAAGGCAACACCCTGATGCCGCGCTGGCAGAAACCCGTTCGACCAATTGATCGTCCCGCCCGCCGGAAAGCCGCGCGGATCGGGCAACACGACATACGCCGGAAGATCGTCCGTCTCGCACCCGAGGCCATAGCTCAACCACGACCCCAGCACGGGAAAGCCGTTCAGGCGGAACCCGGTGTTGGCCTGAAATGTCGCAGGGGTGTGATTGGCCGAGTCAGCGATCATCGAGCGAATGATCGTCAGTTCATCCGCGACACCGGCGATGTGCGGAAAGAGGTCTGAGATCCACAGTCCGCTCTGTCCGCGCTGCTTGAATTCCCAATCGTTCTTCCGGATGAGGCCGATCTTTCCGAAGAAGGTCTCGGGCTTCTCGGTCGAAGGGAGCGGCTGGCCGTGATACTTCTCGAGCAACGGCTTGTAGTCGAACGAATCGAGGTGGCTCATCCCCCCGCACATGTAGAGATGAATCACTCGCTTGCACTTCGGCGCGAGATGCGGCGGTGGATCGGCGGACTCACCGGGCGTGGCGACCTGCGGCTGTGATGCTTTCGCGACGACATCGGCCGCACTCAACGAGCCATCCCGTTGAAGCAGGCTCATCAACGCCGTGGCCGTCAGGCCGTGCGTGGACCACGAGAGGAAGTCGCGGCGGTTGGTGGTCATTGAGAGAACTTTCCAAAATGTCGTTTAACCGCATGGGCCTTGATGAGACTTCTGAGCGGGGCGGCGTCAGCCCCCTGATTCTTTGAAAACGGGCTTACGCCCAAAAACCGGGGGGCTTACGCCCAATGGCACTCACCTTGAGTGAATTTCAAATTGACGATCTATTTGATGTAGCTGAATTCGTGAGAATTCAGCCGTCTTTGATGATCGTCTGAAGTCTTACGACTTCAGCTACA
>JAYTQJ010000398.1:0-21884 GCA_043746775.1 Schlesneria sp. | reverse complement strand
CCGGACTCTTTGGCGGAAGAATCCGGGGGCTGACGCCACCCGGCTCACCTGATTCATTTTTGCTGTTGACGGATTCGCCCCGATACTCCGACGCCAGCCAATCAAGCAACTCGGGATGACTCGGCCACGCACCTTGCAGGCCGAAGTCTTCGACAGTGGTGACGATGCCGTGCCCGAAGAGCTGTCGCCAGAGGCGGTTCACGGCGACGCGGGCGGTCAGAGGATGCCGTTCATCGACGAGCCACTTGGCCAGGGCGAGTCGATTGGGCGGCGCGTCGTTGGGGAGGGGTGGCAGGAAGCTGGGAACGCCCGGTGTCACCTTGTCGCCAAGCTGGTCGTACTGGCCGCGCACTTGGATGAAGGTGTCGCGCGGGACGGGCAGGTCCTGCATGACCATCGTCGTGGGGATCGTGGCGAGGTGCTGCTTCTCGGCCTCGCGCAACAGCGTGCGCCGCGCTTCGAGGCCGGGGCGAAGCGCGCTGGCGGGAGCCTGTTCGAGCGGGATGTCTTTGGCTGGAGCGAGGCTCTCAAGTTTGGCTTCGACTTCGACGATGGCTCGCGCGAGATCGGCTTGTCGCGCGGTTTGTTCAGGTGACGGAAGCTTCAATTCCGGAGCGGCATTCTTTTGTTTGCCGCCTGCGATCCCTGCTTCCGGCAGTTGATTGAAGTAGGCGAAGAGTTGAAAGAACTCGCGCTGCGTGAGCGGGTCGTACTTGTGATCGTGGCATTGGGCGCAGCCTGCGGTCAGTCCCATCCAGACCGCGGCCGTTGTGCGGACGCGGTCGGCGACGTACTCGGTGCGAGACTCTTCGGGGATGACGCCGGTCTCTTCCGTAATCATGTGGTTGCGGTTGAAGCCGGTGGCGATGCGTTGCGACAGCGTCGCGTTGGGAAGCAGGTCGCCCGCCAGTTGTTCGATCGTGAATTGGTCGAATGGCAGGTTGCGATTGAAGGCGTCGATCACCCAGTCTCGCCATGCCCACATAAAGCGTTCGTGGTCGGTGAAGTAGCCGTGCGTGTCGGCATAGCGCGCGTGATCGAGCCAGTCGCGCGCCATGTGCTCGCCGTAGCGAGGCGACGCGAGCAACCGATCGACGGCCCGCTCGAAGGCATCCGGGTTGAGATCGGCTTCAAACGCATCGACCTCATCGAGCGACGGCGGCAACCCGGTCAGATCGAACGTCACACGACGGAGCATCGTCGAACGATCGGCCTCGCGCGACAGTGGCAGCTCGGTGGGATGCTTCGCTCGAACGAACAGATCGAGCGGGCCGCGTGACCATGCGGCATCGCGGACCACGGGCGATGTCGGGCGAGTCGGCGTGACGAACGACCAGTGCGGACGGTACTCCGCTCCCAACTCAATCCAGCGCACGAGCGTCTCACGCTGGTCGTCGGTCAATTGCTTGAGGCTACCGCGCGGCGGCATCACGTCGTTGTTTTGAGACCGAATGCGCCGCACGAGTTCACTCACGGCAGGCTTCCCCGGCACGATGGCGACGTTGCCGGACTCTTCGAGTCGCGCGATCGCATCCTCACGTAGATCGAGCCTCAGCCCCACCTGACGCTTCGCCGCGTCGGGGCCATGACAGGCAAAACAGTTCTCCGCGAGGATCGGCCTCACGTCACGACCAAAGTCAGGACGAGCCATATCAGGACGATCGATCTCGTCAGCACCGAAGACCGTCAACAGGCCGATGATCGCGCAACCGAATCCCATGTGAGCCAACTCCGTGAGGCAACTCCCAAATTGTTGTGCATTGCAGGCTACGAGGTTCGCCCGGTTGGCAACAAGCACACACGAGGTATTGCGCTCTCAGTCGCTCCGCTCAAAACGTAGTAGGGTGAGCCGGGTTTGTTTAGTTAATGGCCTCATCTTTCTGCCGCTCATTTTTCTGTCTCAATCTCTTTCTGCGTCTTCAAGCAGGAGACAGAAAGAGAGCGGCAGAAAGATGAGACCCGGCAGGGCGGAGATTGCGTGTGACGGCGTGGCATCTCTGCGGAGGCTCAGTAAGCTGTTGCCGCACTGGAGCCGGGTCTTTCACCATTCATTCGCGCTCCCCTCAATTCACGCGGAAATTTTCTTGCACGCGAATTGAGGGGAGCGCGAAGGAATGGCGAGCAGATTGTTGGTTACATTTCACTCGTTCGGAAAATGCCATGTCTCGACAACGACTGTTTCTGATCGCCGCTTCGTTGGTGGTGTGGGTTGGTTCAGTGGCTGTGGCGGAAGAGGCCACGAAAACGGGAACGACTCGTCCCGCGTTCGAGTGCCGGTTTGCGGAGACTCCGCCGACGATTGATGGCGTCGGAAACGATGCGGCTTGGAAGTCGGCTCAGGTGATTGATGGGTTCGGGTTGCCGTGGCTCAAGAACCAGGCTCGACCATCGAAGACGGCGACGAAAGCGAAGTTGCTGTGGGATCGAGACGCCCTCTACTTCTTCGCGGAGTTGGAGGATCACGATCTGTTCGCGGACATCACCGAACATGATGGGATGACGTGGTTCAACGATGTGTTCGAGTTGTTCTTCAAACCGGCACTCGACAAGTCGGGCTATTACGAATTCCAAGTCAACGCGGCGGGAACGACGATGGACATGTTCTTGCCTCAACGCGGCATCAAGGACTTTGAGAAGTCTGTTCGCGACGGTGAATTCCGCTTTGAAGCTCGCGTCAAAACGAACGGCACGCTGAACCAACGGACGGATCGTGACACCGGTTGGACGGTCGAAGGTCGCATGCCGTGGACCGACTTCTTGCGGACGGGCGGACGTCCAGCGGTGGATGAAGTTTGGAAGTTCACGCTCTGCCGCTACGACTACTCGAAGGAGTTTGATCCCGCCGAGCTATCGGCCGTCGCACCGCTGCAAGCCGCCAACTTTCATCAGCATGAAGACTATGCCGACTTGAAGTTCGTGCGATCCGCGAGCGGTGAGAACAACGCCGTGGCGACGGCCTTCAACCCGCTCGCGCCGTTGCCGCGACTGACGACCTCACGCGTGATTGGATCGCCCGAGCCACCGCTGCCGTATCAAACCGTGAAGCGTTATTCCAAGTTGAAGCTCACGTTTCCGATCGCCGTCGCGCACCAACCGGGGAGCGACCGGATCATGACCATCACGCAAGACGCTCCGTTTTCGTTGACCTCGATCCGGCGGTTCGTTGATGCGGACGACGTTTCCGAGAGCGAGGTCTTGCTGCCGTCGGACGACCGCGTGGCGTACGACATCGCGTTCCATCCGAACTTTGCTGAGAACGGGTTCGTGTATGTCGGGCACAACCGGCCGAAGGCGGTGGCTGGGGAAGCGGAAGCGAAAGGCGAAGACCCCTCACCCCCGGCCCCTCTCCCCGCAGGGCCGGGGCGAGGGGTGAAAGAGGCGGACGCAACCAAGAAGGCGGACACAAAGAAGAAGGGGGAGAAGCACTCGATGGTCTCGCGGTTCAAAATGAATCCGCGTCCGCCTTACGAGTTCGATCCGAAGAGTGAGGTGACGATCATCGAGTGGCTCTCGGACGGTCACAACGGGGCGGCGATCGCCTTTGGGTTGGACGGCCTGCTCTACGTGACCTCGGGCGATGGCACGTCGGACAGTGACACGAATTTGCGCGGCCAAGACTTGTCGAAGCTCACCGCCAAGGTCTTGCGGATTGATGTCGATCATCCGGCCGACGGGAAGCTTTACTCGGTGCCGAAAGACAACCCGTTTGTCTCGCACCCGAATGCGGTCCCCGAGACGTGGGCTTACGGTTTGAGGAACCCGTGGCGAATGACCGTCGATCGTCAGACCGGGCACGTCTGGGTCGGCAACAACGGGCAGGACTTGTGGGAGCAGGTCTACTTCGTTCGCAAAGGGGACAACTATGGCTGGAGCGTCTTCGAGGGAAGCCATCCGTTTTACATGAGCCGCGAGTTGGGGCCGACTCCGCATGTGAAGCCCGCACTCGAACATCATCACAACGAAGCGCGGTCACTCACCGGCGGCATCGTCTACTACGGGACTCAGCGGCCCGAGTTGAAGGGCTGCTACATCTACGGCGATCACTCGACGGGCAAAGTCTGGGGGGCGAAGCACGATGGCGTGAAGATCACGTGGCATCAGGAACTGGTCGATACACCGGTCCACATCACGGGCTTCGGGACCGACTCGCGCGGCGAACTATTGATCTGCGATCACACGGGAGCGGGTGACGGAGGTTTCTTGTCGCTCGTGCCGACTCCCCCCGCAACACCTGAGTCGAAGGTGACGGTCTTCCCGCAGAAGCTCAGTGAGACCGGGCTGTTTCGTTCCGTGAAAGGGCACGTCGTCGAACCTTCGTTAATCCCGTACTCGGTCAACGCGCCGCTCTGGTCGGATGGAACGGGGAAGGCGCGGTACATCGCGATCCCCGGTGAGAACCCCCAGATCGACTTCACAACCAACCGTGCGTGGGGCTTTCCCAACGGGACCGTGCTGGTCAAATCGTTCTCACTCGAACAGATCGAAGGAAATCCAAAGTCGTCGCGCTGGATTGAGACGCGCCTCATGACCAAACAGCAGAACGAGTGGGTCGGGTACTCGTACCAATGGAATGCAGAGCAGACCGACGCGACGCTCGTCGCGAAGGAGGGGCTGGATCATGATTTTGAGATCGCAACGAACGATGGCTCGCGTAAGCAGGCGTGGCATTACCCGAGTCGCACCGAGTGCATGGTCTGTCACAGCCGCGCGGTCGGCTTCGTGCTCGGGCTGAGTACCGTGCAGATGAACAAGGCTCACGATTACGGCGAGGCCGCAGACGGAACGAAGCACGTTGAGAATCAACTCGCCGTTTTGGAGCGACTCGGTCTGTTCCACGATCTCGATTGGACTACCGATGCGCGGACGCGACTGAAAGAAGAGTTGAAGCAGGCGGGGCACGATGAGGCGGCGGTCAACAAGCATCTGGTCGATGCGAAGCCGCTGGCCGGACAGCGGGGGGCGGTGAAGTCGTCGCTGTTGCCGACGGCTCCCGCGACGTACCCGCAGCTCGTCGATCCTTATGATCCGAATGAGAAACTCGAAGCCCGCGCGCGGTCATATCTGCACAGTAACTGCTCGATCTGCCATGTCGATGCGGGCGGCGGCAACGCGCAGATGCAGCTCGAATTTGTGACGGCTCGCGACAAGATGAAGCTCATTGATGCCGTGCCCGTTCACGACAAGTTTGGTCTCGCCGATGCCCGCCTCGTCGCGCCGGGGCATCCCGAGCGAAGTGTGCTGCTGCATCGAGTCGCCTTGCGCGGTCGCGGCCAGATGCCGCAGTTGGCCTCGTCGCGCATCGACCAACCGGCGGTTGAGATGCTGACCGAATGGATCAAGCAGATGGGGTCGGAACGGCGCGACGATGCGGCCCCGTTGCCGATGCTCACGCCGGATCAAGCGGGACTGAATGTCGAGAAGTTGGCTGAGATCGACGGACTCGTCGCGACCGCGATCTCGGAAAAGAAGTTGCCTGGTTGCGTGATTCTGATCGGTCGGCCGAACGGCATCGCGTGGCTCAAGGTCTTTGGAGACAAACGGCTCGAACCGGATCGCGCTGCGATGACCGACGACACCCTGTTCGACCTCGCCTCGCTGACGAAGCCGCTCGCCACCGCGACCTTGGTGATGAAGTTGGTCGAGCAAGGAAAGGTCTCGCTCGATGATCCGGTGGTGAAATACATCCCCGAGTTCGGTGCCGAAGCGAAGGAGACGATCACGCTGCGCGACCTGCTCGTCCATCGGAGCGGTCTCATTCCGGACAACGCGATCGCCGACTACGCCGAC
Organism: Schlesneria sp.; assembly: GCA_043746775.1. Classification (GTDB taxonomy): domain Bacteria; phylum Planctomycetota; class Planctomycetia; order Planctomycetales; family Planctomycetaceae; genus Schlesneria. The sequence goes on along the minus strand of JAYTQJ010000398.1, from coordinate 16,097 downwards.
GGGCCGCTCAAGGCGAAGGAACGTTTGTTCGCGCTCAAGCTGTCCGCGCCGATTGGCTCGAAGTTCATGTACTCGGACGTGAACTTCATGGTGCTGGGTGAAGTCGTGTCGCGCGTGTCGGGGCGGCCACTGAACGAGTTCGCGCAGACGGAAATCTTCGCGCCGCTGGGGATGACCGAAACGAGTTACCTTCCCAGCGAACCGCTTCGCCAACGAGCCGCTCCGACCGAGCAACGCGGTGGAAAATGGATTCAGGGCGAGGTTCACGATCCGCGTGCGGACAAGCTCGGTGGCGTCGCCGGACACGCGGGACTGTTCGGGACCGCGCGCGATCTGGCGCGATACGCGACCGATGCGATGGCCGGGATCAACGACGATGGGAGTCGTCTGCTCAAGCAAGCAACGTGGCAGGCGATGACGACTCGTCACACGATCACCGGCACGGACAAGCAAGGCCAGACGACGAACGACGTGCGCGGCATCGGCTGGGACATGCAGTCGCGGTACTCAATCAATCGCGGGACGAAGTTCACGGACAAAGCCTTCGGCCACGGCGGCTTCACGGGGACAGCGATGTGGATCGATCCCGAGCAGAAGCTGTACGTCATCTTCCTGAGCAACCGCGTTCATCCGAACGGCAAAGGCTTGGTCAACCCGCTGATTGGCAAGATCAGTGAGATCGCGGTCGAGGCGATTCTGCCGTGACGTGGCCGGCGAACGCGAGATCCCGCAAGTGAGAGACAACGGTGACGACTTCTGTCAGTCATGCCTGCCAGGCAACGCCGTTAAGGATTTCGGAGCTGTAAAACAGGGACCAATCGAACGTAGCAGAAGTCGTAAGACTTCTGGAGAACCGTCGAGTCGTCAGAATTCTCACGAATTCTGCTACAGAAATCCTTAACGGCGTTGCCTGCCAAAACTATCGCCTTATTCAGTTGGGGGTGCCACGGTCACGGAGCTTCGACGTGGCCGTGTGAGAATGAGAAGGTGTTTTCCCGATTTCGCGGCCACGTCGAAGCTCCGTGACCGTGGCACCCAATCCCCCGTTCAAACAAGGCGATGGCCCCGCACGTCTGCTGGGGCGTCTTGCCGGATTCGGCGGTTTCTGCGACAAGTCGAATGACAGGGGGGCCTCGCTTAGGAGCTGTGCATCTATTACGTCCGAGAGTTCGCTCGGGTTTCACTGTCCTCATCTTTCTGCCTCTCTCTTTCTGTCTCCCCGCTTCAGTCTTGCAGGAGAAAGTAGACAGAAAGAGAGAGGCAGAAAGATGACCGAGCGAAGAGTCGGGATGGGATGGGATGGGAAAGTCTTCCGAACCTGCGAATCAGGGTGTCGTTCTGAAAACGGTGACATGCACCCGACTGCCAATTCTCGGACGTAGTAAATGCACAGCCCCTTACACCGGCCAGAATCGCGAGCGAGGACGATTCACGTCGACCCATCCAACCGCTGTCGTTCACGTCCGGTCGTCCTTGCTGACGCTTCGGGTTGGTGTTGAAACCGCATTGACTCACACCAGTTGCTGGGAAAGGAATCCGGCGTCGTGTTTGAATTCAGTCCCTCGCCCGCTTCGGCTGCTGACGAATTGGTGCAGCGGCTCACCGTATTGCAGCTCTGTCGGCCGCAGGATTTCCAGCGGGCGAAGGGATATGTGCGGCGGTTGGCGGGAGACTTGCCTGCGTTCGATTCGGTCTGGATCGACGCGCTCGTACAGTTGCGGCGACTGACTCCTTACCAAGCTCGCGTTCTCGAACAGGGTTTTGCGTCTGAGTTGCGTGTCGGCCCGTTTGTGCTGGTCGAAGAATTGGGGCGAGGCCCGCACGGGATGACTTGTTTGGCAACGCGACCTCTGGCCAAGCACAGAGACCGGTCCGGACGCTGCGTGGTGAAGCGGCTCGCCATCGCCGCTGGCGAACTTATTGAGGGCCAACGCCGACTGAACGAGTTGCTGGAACGAACGGCTGGCTGGTCGCATCCGAATCTCGTCGTGCCTCATTCTCTGTTGCGTGATGATGGGCAGCGCGTGGCGACGGTCAGTCGGTTCATCGACGGGATACCGCTGAGCGAACTACTCGTTCGGCGCGGTCGCTTTCCGGCGAGTGCCGTCGTCGAGGTAGCACGCCAGCTTTTGAGCGGCCTCGCGTCGCTCGATGCGCGCGGTTTGGTTCACGGTGACATTCGATTGTCGAACGTGCGGCTGACCGAGCGCGGCGCGGCGGTCCTAGTAGACGGAGGCATTCGTCCAGCGGTCTGTCCCGAGCTGACCATTCACGCTTCGCTGTCACTCGAAAGCTATGACAGCGTCGCCCCCGAACTGATCGGGACGGGTCTCGCCGCGAACGCGGGGACCGAGCTGTACGGACTCGGTTGCCTTTTGTGGCAACTGCTGGCCGGACGCCCCCCGTATCCGATGGCCGACCCACTGATGAAGCTCGCGGCGCATCAGACTCGCCGGATTGAAGACGTGCGCGAGTGGGCGCCGGAAACGCCGGCTGCTCTCGCGCAGGCGATCTACGCGATGACCTCGCCCGTGCCCGAACAGCGGCCGCGTTCGTTCGAGGAACTGTTGCAGCGATGGGGACACCCCGGCGCGCTGTCGCGTTCTCGCCTGCGTCGTTTCCGCCGCGCGTTCCAAGGAGCCGTCCCGCATCTCGCGCAGCCTGCGGCTTCGCTGGCGGAAGGCCGCTGGCCGTGGATCGCCGTCTCGCTCTTCATCGCGGCGGGAGCCGTGATGAGTTTCGCGAACACGGGCGTGAGGAACGAACTGCTCGCGCTGACGAGTCGCGTCGTGGACGTGGTGCGGAGCCGGGACACGAAACCGTTGGCGGAGTCCTCGAACAACAAACGATCTCTCGCGACAGATGCCGCCGCGCGTGCGACCGAGAACGGACTGCTCTTGTTGCCACCGCCTTCGGCCGACGGTGTGGTGCTGCTCGCGGAACCGGGGCCGTACTCGGTGGCCGATGTCGCTCACGCTGGCTCACTGACGATTCGAGGAGCCACGGGGATCAACCCGGTCATCCACGTCGGTCGCGAACCGCTGCGACTCGCCGCCAACGAAGTCACGTTGCTGAACGTCGCCATTCGACGCGATCCGCTCGCACGAGAGACCCGCGCGAATGTGTCGCTTCTTTCAGCGATGCTGCTCATCCGTTCCAACCGCGTGGCGATCGAAGGCTGTGAATTCGAGACCGACCTGAATCCCGCCACCACAGGCGCGAAAGACATTTCACCGACTGCTTCGCTGGCGTGGTTGCCGCGCGACGAAGCGACATCCGAGAATGTGGACTCGACGCGAGTCGCAACGACGGACACGAACTCGCGGCCCGCAAGCTTGAACCGGCAGTTCGCGATCTCGAACACTGTCTTTCGTGGATCGGGTGCGGCGGTGCTGCTCGCCGAAACGCCCGATGCCGTGACGCTGACGAACTGTTTGAAGGTCGGCGGAGGTGCGTGTCTGACGCTGGGACGCAAAGCTTCCGCGCGACCGGTCACGGTCGAGTTGACTCGCGTCACGCTGCGAGACTCCGGGCCGCTACTTCGATTTGGCGGCGCGTTCGCGGAACAAGCCTCCGCGCCGCCGATCCAAGTCGTCGCAAACGACTGCGTGTTCTCGTTGCGATCCGAGACGAATCGTGTACCGGCGGAAGCGCCTGTCGCGGCCAGCCTCATTGAAATTCAAACCGCTCGCCCGCGCAGTCAACTCGCGCAGTCCATTCGCTGGCAGGGGCGCGACTCGTTCGTGCCGCCGGGCTTGGAGCTGCTCGTCGTCACCGATCCCGCGCGGGGAACGATCCCGGTCACGAACGCGGACGAACAATTTGAGAGCCTGCTCGCCAGTGAATTGGATTTTGCCGGCCCCGCGTCCGGCCCGAATGCCGACTCCCGTTTGATTCGTCTCGCCGCCCCGCGCTCGTCACCAAGTGCGTCGCTCCCCGGATTCGATCCCACGTTGTTGCAGACTTTTTTTCGCGAGTGAAGTGAATGAATCAGACGCCCGCAGGTCAGACGGCGTCGTTTAACCGCGTGGGCAACGCCCCGCGCGTCGTGCGGTAGAACTACTTTTCACGTCGCTCGACTCGCGGGGCGTTGCCCACGCGGTTAAACGAGTCGAAGGTGTCACTCGTGGACGATAACGTCGCACCATCCCGTTCCTCTTCTGAGACCTCTTTCCCGTGTCGAAACCGCGCGTCGTTCTGCTGATCCCCACACTCGACCGATCCGGTGCCGAGAAGCAATTCACGCTGCTGGCGACGAGGCTGCCGCGTGACGAATTCGATGTGCGCGCGATCGCCCTCACTCGCGGCGGGCCTTACGCCGACGAGTTGCAGGCGGCGGGAATCCCGTTGACCGTGATCGGCAAACGGGCGAAGTTCGATCCGTTTTCGTTCTGGCGGTTGCGAGCGGAACTTGTGCGACAAGACCCCGACATCCTGCACACGTGGCTCTTCTCGGCGAACGCCTACGGACGGCTCTGTGCGCACGCAATCCCCCGCGCGAAGGTCGTCGTCTCGGAACGCTGCGTCGATAGCTGGAAGGCGAACTGGCAGCTTTGGCTTGATCGAAGATTGATCGCGCGCACGGATCGACTCGTGGGAAACTCGGCCAGCGTCGTCGAGTTCTATCGCGAACTCGGCGTCCCGTCAGAGAAGTTGGCCTGCGTACCGAACGGGATCGAATGCGAGCCGAATGGATGTGAGGGCGAGGGGACAAAGCCAAGTCGCCGGGAACAACTGCTGACCGAACTCAATCTCTCGCCCGACTCGTTCGTCGTCGGCTTCATCGGCCGTCTGGCGAAGCAGAAGCGGGTCGAAGACCTGATCTGGGCGGTCGAAATCCTGCGGCAGATTCGCCCGCAATTGCAGTTGGTCGTCATCGGTGACGGTCCCGAACGCGAGCGGCTCGAACGGTTCACACGCAACATTCATTGCGATCGCCATGTGACGTTTCTCGGCCACCGCGAAGACGCCGCGCGGTTCCTGCCCGCGTTCGATGTCTTCGGTCTGGCGAGCAGCTTTGAAGGGATGTCGAACAGCGTCATGGAGGCGATGTCCGCCGGACTGCCGATCATCGCGAGTGACATCCCGCCGAATCGCGAACTCGTCGTGCAAAGCGAGACCGGCTTCCTGTTCAAGTTGGCGGACACCGTCGGCATCATGCAGTTCGTCCGCCGACTGATCGACGAACAGGGGCTGGCCGAACGACTCGGCCAAGCCGGTCGAGAACGGATTCAACGCGAGTTCAATATCCCGCGTATGGTCGAAGGCTACGCGAACATTTACCGCAAGCTGCTCGCCCGATAGGAAATCCAGTGGACCCGACTCGTCACGAGCCATCGTTTCCCCCGTTGCCTGCTGAACCCAATGTTCCGCAATTGGCGAGCGATGCGATTTCAACGTCGGGTCGTGCAGCGGGACGCCGAACGGCGAAGCCTGCCGAGCGACTGGCCGAGTTCTATCGAAGGCTCGCCGCTGCTCCGCGGCATCTGTCCGCCGATGCCGCCCTGCAACAAATCGGCGAGATCCTCGAACACGTTGAAGACGAACTTTCCGGTATCTCCAAACGAACCACACCACCGGGAATTGGGGATCGAGACGGTCGGATGTATCCCCCACTGGACGACCATGTCCAGCGACACGATGATGGTGGCCTGACGGCTTTCACTCGCGGACACCGCATCGAAATTGATGCTGCTGGTCGCGTGGAAATCTTCGATCGACGAACCACTTTGAGGGAGTTTTCCAATGAATGACACGCCCCACATTGAGGGACTCCGGAGTTTTTCCGAAGTGCTTCGTCGGGAACTGCCTTCCGCTCGCATCGACTTCGTCGTCTTCCCTTCGGGAGCGGCCATGCTGGATGTCGTTATTGGCGACCGGCTGTTTGTGCTCGAAAGTGGCACGAACGGAGAATGCGGCGTGAGTGAAGTTCGCAAAGCCGAAGGTTTCATCGCGGGCCATCGGTTCACCTCGCTCGCTTGGCAACCGGCTGCCAAGCGACTTCAGGAATTGGTTGAGGCGGCTGACCGACTCGCCGAAACAACAGCAACCGCATGACTCGTCGAACTCAATCGAGACACTGCAACAATGTGCGGCATCGCGGGAGCGAGTTGGACGAATGAGGGCGAGCCGCTCGCCGAGGCCGTGCTGCGCCGCATGACTGGCGTATTGAGCCATCGCGGGGCGGATGACGATGGCCACTACTTTTCGTCGCACAGTGCAAACACTGCGGGCGGCGCGGCACTCGGGCACCGGCGGCTCTCGATCATCGATCTCGCGGGCGGACATCAGCCGCTCTCGAATGAAGACGGTTCGGTGTGGATCGTGTTCAATGGCGAGGTCTACAACTACCGCGAACTCCAACCGCAGCTCGAAGCACTCGGCCATCGCTTCCGCACTTCGAGTGACACCGAGTGCATCGTTCACGCTTACGAGCAGTGGGGTCACGACTGCGTACAACATCTGCGCGGCATGTTCGCCTTCGCGATTTGGGACGACCGTCATCGGAGGCTGTTTCTCGCGCGAGACCGCCTGGGACAGAAGCCGCTCGTCTATCGAGTCGCCTCGAGCCGCGTGACCTTCGCCAGCGAATTGAAAGCGCTGCTGCAAGTTCCCGGTGCGCCGCGTGACATCGACCCGCAAGCGGTCGCCGATTTCGTGACGCTGCAATACGTGCCGCATCCCAAGACGATGCTGAGCGGCTATTGCAAGCTCCCCCCCGCGCATTGGGCCGAGTTCAACGCGACGACGGGGACGATGACGATCCGGCGCTATTGGGAAGCTCCGTTCGTGCGGCCGCAGGGCCACGGACCATCGCAGATCGAGTCACTTTCTCTGGCCGCGTTCGACTCGCCCCAAGCCGCTCTGCGCGAAACGCTCACGGAAGCGGTTCGGCTGCGCATGCGCAGCGATGTTCCGTTCGGCGCGTTCCTGTCGGGTGGAGTCGATTCCACGATCATCACCGGGCTAATGCAGCGCGAGACGACCGAGAAGGTCCAGACGTTTTCCATCGGCTTCAACGTGAAGCAGTTCGACGAGCGGAGCTATGCGCGCGAAGCGGCAGCGAAACTGGGGACCGATCACCACGAATTCGTTGTCGATCCGTCCGCCGTCGAGATGCTGCCCAAGCTGACGCAACACTACGACGAGCCATTCGGTGACAGCTCGGCCATCCCGACGATGTACCTGTCGCAACTGACTCGCCAGCATGTGACCGTCGCGTTGACGGGCGATGGCGGTGATGAGTTGTTCGCGGGCTACGACCGTTACCTCGCCGTGGACCTTGCGTCCAAGATCGATCGCTGGCCGTGGCCAATCCGAAAGATGTTGGCCAGTCCCCTGTGGCAGCGGCTTCCGGCGGGAGTCCGTCAGAAATCGAAGCTGAGACAAATCAAACGGTTCCTCGCGGCGCTGGGCCAACATCCTCGTCGGCGTTACGCGAACTGGATCAGCATCTTCGACGACGCCCGCCGCCCGACATTGTTCAGTACCGAGTTCGCTCACACGTTGGGCGACTACGACGGCGCGTCGTTCATTGAGAATACGTACGCCCTCTGTGCCGAAGAGAACTTTGTGCAACGGACGACGTGCGTTGATGTCGAGACCTATCTGCCGTGCGACATCCTCACGAAGGTCGATATCGCCAGCATGGCCTACGGTTTGGAAGCCCGCAGCCCGTTCATGGATCATCGCGTCGTCGAGCTGGCCGCTCAGATGCCACTCGCGCTGAAACTGCACGGTCGCCGAGGCAAGCGAATTTTGGTCGAGACCTTCCAGGACTTACTTCCCGAGTCGATCCAGTCGCGTCCCAAGATGGGCTTCGGTGTGCCGCTCGATCATTGGTTTCGGAACGAGCTGCGCGAGTTGCTCTGCGACACGCTGCTCGATCCCTGCTCGTTGCAGCGCGGCTACTTCGACCCCGCCGCCGTGAGACGCCTCATCGACGAACACGTCTCATCGCAGTGGGACCACAGCGCGCGACTGTGGCTGCTCCTGATGTTTGAACTCTGGCAGCAACGCTTCGTCGATGAAGTCACACGGTGACATCTGAGTTCACTGTCATGTCCGGCCAATGCCCTTTCGACATCGGAAGGGCGAACCTAGAATGCCGCCGCGTTCCGGGTTGGGCATTGAGTTGGCACAAGACCACTAACTAGCGAACCCCACCGGGCTTGCCCCGGTGGAATCAGGTCTTTGCACTACTTTGGATACTCACCCAAATCCGTAAAACGAGTAGTGCAAATACCCGCGAGCCACCGGGACAAGCCCAGTGGGGTCGCTTGCTTGAGAGCCAGACAGAGGGAGCTGAGAACGATATGCGATTCAACACGGTGTTTCGTGCGGCGGCGGTCGCGGTGTGTGGGTTGATGCTGCTGGCGGCGGTGGCTCGTCGAGGCGATGCGGTTGATGACGGGCAGGCTCCCGCCAAACCGAAGGCCAAGGCAAACCGGCTCGCGCGTGAGACCAGTCCGTACCTGTTGATGCACGCTCACAACCCCGTCGATTGGTATGCGTGGGGGCCAGAGGCATTCGAGAAGGCTCGCAAGGAAGGGAAGCTGATCTTCCTGTCGGTCGGCTACAGCAGTTGCTACTGGTGCCACGTCATGGAGCGGAAAGTCTTCATGAACGAAGCCATCGCCAAGACCATGAACGACAACTTCGTCTGCATCAAAGTCGATCGCGAAGAGCGGCCCGATGTGGACGACATCTACATGACGGCATTGCAGGTCTACTACCAGGCCATCGGCGCTCAGTCAGGCGGCGGCTGGCCGCTGTCGATGTTCATTACTCCCGATGGCAAGCCGGTCGCGGGCGGAACGTATTTCCCGCCCGAAGACTCGGACAAGAGCATGGGCTTCCCCTCGATCTTGGGGCGGCTTACCGATCTCTGGAAAGACAAACGCGAGCAACTCGAAGGGAACGCCGACATCCTTGCCAACGAGACTCGTCGCGTGATGCGGCCGAAGCTGTCGCTGAAGCCGGTCGAAGTGAACGACAAACTGGTGGCGAACTCGTTCGAGGCCGTGGCCAACAGCTTTGATCCCGACTTCGGTGGAGTCGATTTCCAGTCGAAGCGCCCCGACGGCCCGAAGTTTCCCACGCCAACGAAGCTGCTGTTCGTGCAGGAGATGTTGAAGCACAAGCCCGACGCCGACACGTCCGAGTTGCTGGACCTCACGCTGATGCAGATGGCCTGCGGCGGGATTCGCGATCATCTGGGAGGCGGCTTCCACCGGTACTCGGTCGATCGCAAGTGGCTCGTCCCGCACTTCGAGAAGATGCTCTACGATCAAGCTCAGTTGGCGGATGTCTACGTCAACGCTTTCGTCGCCACAAAGAAGCCGCTCTACAAACAAGTGGCCGAAGAAATTTTGGCGTTTGTCGAACGTGAGATGACCTCGAACGAAGGGGGCTTCTACTCGGCGCTCGATGCGGAAACGAACGGCATCGAGGGCGAGAGCTACGTCTGGGAAGCTCGCGAGATCGACAACATCCTCGGTGCTGCCGCTGCCGATTTCAAAGAGGCATATCACGTCAAAGACCTTTCTGATTTTGAACACGGCAACGTGCTGAGGCTGTCGAGTGATGAAGTGAAGTCACTCGCCGGACAGCGTGCCGAGCGGTTGGCGGTCTCGCGCCAGAAGTTGCTCAAGGTGCGTGACCAACGGCAACGACCAATCCGCGACGAGAAGGTTCTGACGAGTTGGAACGGACTCATGATCGGTGCCTTCGCTCGTGCGGGGGCAGTACTCAACCAGCCAGACTTCGTCCGCACGGCCGAGCAGAGTGCGACGTTTCTGCTGGCGAACCTTCGCGACATCGAAGGCCGTTTGTTGAGAACTCACACGGCCGGCAAAGCAAAGCTGAACGCGTACCTCGACGACTACGCCTTTGTCATCGACGGACTGCTGGCACTGCACGATGCGACCGATGACGCGCGGTGGCTCAAGGCCGCGAAGGGACTTCAGGACGACCAACTCAAAATGTTCCGCGATGAGACCGGCGGCGGTTTTTTCTTCACGTCGCATCATCACGAAGAACTGCTGGCTCGCACGAAGAACTGCTACGACGGTGTGTTGCCAGCGGGGAACAGCGTCAGCGCTCGGAACCTCATCAAGTTGGCCAAGCTCACCGGCGAGCAACGGTATCTCGACGAAGCTCGCACGATTGTTGAGCTGTTTGCCTCGAACCTCGAACAAGCCCCGCGCAGCCTGACCGTGCTGGCACTGGCCGCGTCTGAGTTGCTCGCCGCCGACAAGCCGAAGGGACAGTCGGATGCGCCTCGTGACGATCGAGTCCAACAAGTCGGTGCCAACGACGCGAACGCCAAAGCAGGCGAGAAGCTGATCCTCCTCGCCGAACAACAGGAAGAGCGGCCCAAGAAAGATGAACTGGTTCGGGCGCGAGCGTATCTCTCGACCGATCGCCTTCCCGCCGGTGGCACTTGCCGCATCGTCGTGCTGCTCGACGTTAAGGACGGCTGGCACATTAATGCCAATCCGCCGAGTCCCGACTTCCTCAAGCCGACGAAGCTCAGCTTCAAATCGAAGTCGGGCGTGACACTCGCCGAGCCGATCTATCCGAAAGGGCACGGCTTCAAGATGGACGGCGAAGAGATGGACGCGATGGTCTACGAGGGCGAAGTCGCGATCTATGGCACGCTCACCGTGCCGAAGTCATCAGGTGGACAGAACGATGAGATGGAGATCACCGTCAACTACCAAGCCTGCAACGAAAAGGGCTGCCAGCCGCCGAAGTCGATCAAACTGACCGGCAAGCTGACAGTGGCCAAGACGGGCGAAGTAGTCAAGCCGATCAACGCGAGGCTGTTCGCTCCGAAGACGGCGACGAGTCGGTGAGTTCCCGAAGTCCGGCTTTTCTGAAAGCCGGACTTCCCTGCGGGGCGTCCGTTCCAAAGAAGTCCCTCAAACGAAGTCCGGCTAACAAAGCTAAGCCGGACTTCAGCGGTCACATAGTCGTTCTGTGCTTGTTGTTTTTTTAAAATCGTGTTTCGTCGCGCTGCCGAACTCACGGTCCTGTCTCCTTTTGGAAGTGAGTTGAAATGGACCTTTTGCATCGGCCGTACATGGAAGGCCCGCTGGTCAAGACGAAGATCGTCGCGACAGTGGGACCGGCTTCGGGAACAATCGAAAAGTTGACGGAGCTGGTTGCAGCGGGAGTCGATCTGTTCCGATTGAACTTCGCACACGGCAGTCATGTGTGGTTCGAGCAAATCGTCGGATGGATTCGACAGGTTTCACGCGAGCAGGGGCACCCGATCGGGATCCTTGGCGACCTGTCCGGACCGAAGATTCGGCTCGGCATCCTGCCCGAGGAAGGGCTGCGACTACGACAGGGGACGTTGGTCGAGTTCGTGCGCGACGCCGCGACCGCGCGCGTCGATGCCACTCCGCCACAACTTGTCTGCACGTACGAACCGCTGATCGACGACGTACGCCCTGGCGACCGAATTCTGCTGGCGGATGGCATTGTTTCACTGCGGGTTGTCGAACAAGACTCGCAGGCCGGACGCGTCGTTTGCGAAGTCGTGCAGCCTGGGCTGATCCGCAGCAAGCAGGGAGTGAATTTGCCGGGCGTCGCTCTCAGTACGCCGAGTCTGACCGACAAGGATCGGGCTGATCTCAAGTGGGCGTTGGACAACGGCATCGACTACATCGGGCTGAGCTTTGTGCGCAGCGTTGACGACATCGTGCTGCTGCGTCAGGCGATCGCCGCTCATCCGACAAAAACGCCACCGTGGATTGTCGCCAAGATTGAGAAGACGGAAGCGATTGATGATCTCGAAGCGATCGTGGCCGAGACCGACGCGGTGATGGTCGCGCGGGGAGACCTCGGTGTCGAGACCGACATTTACCGCGTGCCAACTTTGCAAAAGACGATCATCCGCATGTGCAACGAACACCGGACGCCGGTCATCACGGCGACGCAGATGCTCGACTCGATGCAGAAGAACGAGCTGCCGACGCGGGCCGAGGCGAGCGATGTTTTCAACGCGGTCCTCGACGGAACCGACGCCGTGATGCTCTCGGGTGAGACGGCAGCGGGCGACTACCCTGTCGCAGCCGTGGCGATGATGAGCCGCATCGCGCGGGAGGCGGAACGCTTGCTGGAACCGCGTCTGTCCAACGCCGACTCACGCAGCTTGCCTCGCAACCGCGCGACGGCCATCACGGAAGCGGTCACTCACGGCGCGGCCACCGCCGCCGCGCATCTCGGCGCCGATCTGATCGTCGCCGCCACCCGGAAGGGAAAGACGGCGATGGCGATCTCAAAGCAGCGGCCTCATGTCCCGATCCTCGCGCTAACCGATCACCCGGAAGTCGCCCGGCGGATGTGCTTGTTCTGGGGGGTGACCCCCATCGAAACGACCGCCGTCCAGTCGGCCCCGCGCGAACTGCTCGCGTTCGTCCAAGAGTTCGGTCGCAAACACAACCTGCTGGGTGCGGGAAGCAAGCTCGTGCTGGTCGGCAGCAGTGATTGGACCTTGGACTGGCACGACATGATGCTCGTCCACGTCGTGCCGTAAGCGGGGTTCGTTCCACCTCGCCCCTCGATGCGTAACAGGCTGGTCAGCGAGCCTGTTACGCAATGCGGTCAACCGCGCCGCGACGCATCTGCTCGGCGATGTTGAGGCCGACAAGCCCGCTCCAGCGGCCGATCAGCTTTTGAAAGACCGGACCGGGCTGGCCGCTGCCGATCAGTTGTCCATTGAATTTCGTCACGGGCAGCAGGCATGTGGGAGTGGAAGTCACAAAGGCTTCGTCGGCAGCGGCGAGTTCCTTCGCGTCGTGGTCGCCGACGGTTGCGGTGAGTCCCAGTTCATCCGCCAGTTCCAACACGACACTGCGGCTGACTCCCTCCAGAATGTGACGGCTTGGCGTGAAGAGCGTGTTGTCGCGCACGAACCACACATTTCCGGCGGCTGTCTCTGTGAGATGGCCCTCGTGATCGGTGAGCACCGCCGACGCTGTCGCATCGATTTGCCGGGCCTCACGCTCCGCAATGTGCCAGTGAAGCCGACTGCGATGTTTGATACGCGGGTCGAGGACATCGTCCGGAATGCTGCGCGTCGGCACCGTGACGAGGCTCAGGCCGGACTGATACTTCTCGGCCCACAGCTCGAATGGCAGTGGAAACGTATGCACGCAAACGGTCGCTTTCCGCGCGAGGTCTTGCGCCGCATGACCGAGATACGTCAGGTTCTGTCCCGCCGTGACGAACACGATCAAACCGAGATCATGCTGCGCCGGGATCAGCTTCGCGTTCTCGGCGACGACACGTTCGCCGATCGCCTTGAGTTCGGCCATCGTCAGTCCCGGCTCAAAGCCGACACTCGCGAGCGAGTGCTCCAAACGAGCGAGATGCTCATCAAACCGAAACGGCGCATGGTGAAATGTCCGGATCATCTCCGTGACCGATGCCCCGCCGACGACACCGAGGTCGAAGACATGCAGCGAGGCGCGAGAGAGAGGCAGGTATTGGTCGTTGAGGTACGCAATGGGTTGCACAAGAGTTTCCGGCGTGTCACTCCAAGTTCGCTAAGTCATCACGAGCGTGACTTCCGTTGATCATGCCTATTCTCGTCGCTCTTTAGGCAGATAACCAATCGTACCTGTCCCGCTGACCTGCTGTTCGGGTTGAATGATTATCTCTCCCGCAACCATGATTTGGAGGTTTAGCCAATCGCTGATCAACCTCAGCCGGTCGATGTATATCAGACTTGCCTCTGACAACTGGGAGACGGCGGCTAACTTGGGACGCATTTCCAAGAACACCCTGAAACGACTGGCGTAGTGATCTCCTCCGGGGAGTCGCTTGCCTGGACGGATCGTTTGCAACCAATCGCGAATCGCCCGAACGACTTGCAACGGCTCGTTGCTGTGCGGAGTTGGATCCTGTCCCGCAATGTCCGAAACGAACCTCTGATAGCGGAACTGTTCCGAGTCGAGAATCAGGCAGGCTTTGGACTTTTGTTTTTTGTCACCAAACCGTTTGGCACCAAGCCAAATTCCCAATTCGAGCGGCATGTTGAATCGAGGCAACTGCGATGTCGCACTCAATTGAACCCGCGACAGGTCATGAATTGAGAGACCACACTCGCCGATCAGCTTGTACAGCTTTTCGATTCGAACTTCTGCTCCATCACTGTGCTCCAACGCACATTTTGGAAGGAAGCCGCATGCCAAGATTGTGAAGAGCATGGCATCGAAGAGCGGCAGATATTCATCATCGAATGGACAGTTGATGAATACAGATTCCGGTGGAACGGAAGCATCGGAATCCGTCATGACTCGACCTCATCCGAATGGGTCTTGGCCGCGAGCCGATCCGCCTCGACGGCAGCCATCGCGCGCAGGACTGCTTCCCGAATTTGCTTGGCGGTCAAATTGCCGCGACCATAAATACGGGGGATACGCGGCCAAGGAACACCGTCTGGAGCGATGGCTTGCTCGTCAGTGGTGGGATGCTTGGTCGCCGCTTTGACCGAGCGTTTTGCGGTGGTCTTCTTCTTGGTCGCAGTCTTCACCGTTGCTGACTTTTCAACTGCAACTAGTGTTTTTTTGCGAACAGCCTTTTTGGCAGCGAGTCTGGGCATGATGAAACTCCTATCCAAGAGACAACACGGAAATGGCCTTGGACATGCGACGATTTTATCCAAGCGATTCTATCGGTCTGTGGGGGCTTCACAACCTCACGTAATTGGCCCCGAGGTCCACGGGCAGAATTCTTCGTCGCCGATGCCTTGGGCTTCGCTTTTCGTTTTTTTGCCGCTGGCGACGGCGATGACTTCTTCAAAAATCTCGCGGCCGACTTCTTCGACGGTGGCTCCGTCGAGGATGCGGCCGGCGTTGATGTCCATGTCATCGACCATGCGGTTGTACATCGGGGTGTTGGTGGCGATCTTGATGGAGGGCGTGGGCTTGCAGCCGAAGCAGCTTCCTCGTCCGGTCGTGAAGCAGACGACGTTGGCTCCGCCCGCGATCAGGCCCGTGACCGAAGCGGGATCGTAGCCGGGGGTGTCCATGAAGACGAAGCCCTTCTCTTTCACGGCCTCGGCGTATTTGTAGACGGCCTTCAGAGCGGTCGTGCCCCCCTTGGCGATGGCTCCGAGGGACTT
The DNA here is from genome assembly GCA_043746775.1 of Schlesneria sp. GTDB lineage: Bacteria > Planctomycetota > Planctomycetia > Planctomycetales > Planctomycetaceae > Schlesneria. The sequence continues at coordinate 958 of JAYTQJ010000398.1, read as the reverse complement.
TTCGTAGATCGTGGTCAGCCCACCCTTTTTGTTGCCGAACGACGGATTGATATCGACGCGCTGGCCGAACAGCGCCGTGTAATCGACCCACCATTGAATCCGGTCGAGCATCGCTTGAGCTACCTGGGGCGTGACCGATCGTCGCGTGAGGAGGTGCTCGCCACCAACCGCTTCGGGGGTCTCGGCCAAGACGGATGTGCCGCCGTGCGCGACGAGCAAGTCGGTGCAATAGCCGAGCGCGGGATTGGCCGTCGTTCCGCTGTTGCCGTCGCTCCCGCCGCAGTTCAGACCGAGCATGATCTCTGAGACCGGTATCGGCACGCGCCGCACGTTGTTCACTTCAGGCAGTAGTTCGCGGATCGCATCGACGGCCCGCTTCACGGTCTTGGCGACACCACCCTGTTCTTGGATGTTCATCACCAGCGGCTTCTTCGTGGTGAGCTGCTCCGTTCCGCCGAGTTGGATCAATCCGCCATTCTCGACGAGGAACGACGCTTGCCCGGTCTCGCACCCGAGGCCGATGACGAGGTACGCGCCAATGTTTGGATGCTTCGCGAACCCGGCCAGCGTGCGCGTCAATTGTTGATGATCTTCGCCGCCGTACTGAATCGCGCAGCCCATCTTGTGGATCAGCGGGATGACGCCATCGACGTTCGGGAACTGCTCCAAGAGCGCGTTCTCGAACTTTTGAGCCGCGTACTTGGATGTCGTGGCCGAGCAATTCACGGTCGAAACGATGCCGATGTAATTGCGAGTTGCCGCGCGACCGTCGGGCCTGCGGTAGCCCATAAACGTCCGGCCGGTGATCGGTGTCAGTGGAGCCGGAACTTCGGAGCAGAAGGCGTAGTCGAGCTTCAAGTCTCCCGCCGCGACGTTGTGGACGTGAATCCAACTCCCCGCCGGAATCGACTGAGACGCGAAGCCGATCGTCTGACCGAATTTGATGATGGGCTGGCCC
>JAYTQJ010000397.1:0-4014 GCA_043746775.1 Schlesneria sp. | reverse complement strand
CGGCCCTATTCGGCTGATCGACTTAGGGCCGCCCCTTCAGGGCTTCAAAACCTGTGACGGTCTCGACCCAGGGCGGCGCTCCCGTTGGTCGCTTGCCCCGGGCTAACTTAGGGCTGCCCCGTTGGGGCGAAATTACAAAACAGCGCAACTTCAAAACTTGCGAGTCGGGATCGTTTTGCGAGACAAGCACAGGTTTTGAACTGCCCTTTGTAAAAACACCCCATTGGGAATGACGGGCAAGCGAGATGCCTGCTCTACGTTTTTCAACGGACTTCCCGCCAATTCATTGAGGATCAATCGAATGCGAATGGCGTTCTGTTTGATGGGACTTTGGGCGGGCACAGCTTGGGCACAGTTGGTCCCCGAGATCGGCTATGTCTCTCCTGCGGGTATTCGAGCGGGGACGACGGTGGACGTTGTTGTAGGTGGGTACGACTGGACGCCCGACATGCAATTGTTCGTGCATGATCCGCGTATCAAGTTGGAGCTGATCAACACCGCTTCGTCGGTGCTAGTCCCCGAGCCTCCGTACTGGTTCGGATTCAAAGCGCGTGGTCCGGCTTGGCCGTTGCCGCGCGAGTTCACGGCGCGATTGACGATCCCCGCCGATGTGCCGCCCGGTTTGGTGCGCTGGCAGGTGGCCAATGCGAACGGCGCGTCGCCGCCGGGGACGATTCACGTCGGACATCAGCCCGAAATCAGCGAAGACCCGAAACGAAAATCGGCTCAAGTTCTTCCCGCGCTGCCAGTGCTGGTCTCGGGACAAATCCGGCGTATCGAGGAGATCGACCGCTACCAATTTCAAGTTCCCAAGGCTGGCCCGGTCACGATTCAACTGCTCGCGCGGCAGCTCGGTTCACCACTGCACGCGATGGTGCAGGTACGCGATGCGGACGGGCGAGTCGTGCTCGACGCCGCTGATTCTGAGGGCCGGGATCTCACGCTCACGATGATTGCGCAGGCGGACCGGCCCTATGAACTCAGCCTGCACGATCTCGACTTCGCGGGCGACCGGTCCTACGTCTACCGCTTGGCGCTGACTGCGGGTCCGCACGTTCGCGCGTCCTACGTGGCTGCGGGGACGCGCGGCAAGACGCATCCCGTCGAGTTCGTCGGCATCGGCCTGACAACGGGAGGCAACACACTCGAGTCGGTCTTTCGCGACGTGACGTTTCCCGCAGCACCGGATGTGAACTCCTTCGCTTACGTTCTCGAAACACCCTGGGGCAACGCCCTGCCGTACACGCTGGGAGTCACCGATCTGCATGAGGACGTGCAGCCGCCGTCGAAGGAATCGCCGCTCGCCGTCCCTGGCGGACGGACCAGCTTCATCGACATGCGCTTCGGCTCCGACCAGCACCTAGTCACACTGAAGAAGGGCGAGACGTGGCGAGTCGCCGCGCAAGCGCGTGCGATCGATTCGCCGCTCGATCTGGAGTTGACGATCTTCGGTGCCGATGGCAAGCAGCTCGCGACGACGGACGATGTGCCCGGCACCACCGATCCCGAGTTGGCGTTTGCGGTCCCGGCGGACGGCACGTATCGCCTCGTCGTGACAGACCGTTCCGGAAAAAGCGGTTCGCGTGCGGCAAACTACCGGCTGAGCATCGAGCCGCAGCGCGAAGATGTCACGCTGACGATGCCGACTCAACTTGGCATCCCACTGGGAACGGCGGGCAAGTTGGTTGTGAAGGCGGTCCGCGCGGGAGGCTACAAAGGCCCGATCCCGCTGGCGTTCGACCGGCTTCCTGAGGGAGTGACGGCTCCCGCCGACTTGATCATCCCCGAGAACAAGACCGACCTAACCATTGATCTCGCGTGTGCTGCCGACGCGCCGACCAACGCGGCGTTGTGTCGTCTCACCGCGACACCGCGCATCGGTGAACAGTCCGTCGCGCGCGTTGTCGGGACCGTGTTGCTCGCGACGACGATGAAGCCGCGGATCAAGCTCACGCCGGAAGGTCTCGATGATGTGCGCAAGGTCCATCGAGGCAGCACGTTTCTCGCGCCGATTCTGATCGAACGGCTCGAAGGCTACGTGGGGCCGATCACATTGGAGATGACTTCCAAGCAGCAGCGTCACCGCCAAGGCTTGGCCAGTGACGAGTTCGTCGTCGCGCCCGATGCACAGCGGGTCGAGTACCCGATCTTCGTCCCCGAGTGGATGGAGACGACCAAAACCAGCCGCATGATTCTGAACGGTTCGGTGCAAGTGGCCGACCCGAAAGGGACCGTGCGAACGCTGCTGCAACGACAAGAGCTGCGCATCGGCATCCTGCCCGAAGGGGCGTTGATGAAGCTCAGTCACGTGGGGGGCGAGTTCTCAGCGATACTCGGTCAAGAGATTCGGATCCCACTCGCGCTGGTCCGCGCTCCCGAGTTCCGCGCTCCGGTGCAGATTGAACTCGTACCGGATGAAACTCAGACGGGACTCATGACCGCCACGCCGTCCACGATCACCGAACAACCCGACGGTGTGTTGATCGTGCGACTCGGCAACGCCCCGCGCCTCGTCGGTGAGCAGTCGCTCACACTCCGCGCAACGGGACTGAAGGACGGTCGTTGGCCGGTCATCGCCGAGACGACGGTGCTGGTGAATGTCCGACCAAGCCCTTAGCCGCCTGTTGAAGAACGTAACTTGGACGCCCTCGTCCGAGTGATTTCGAGTTGAAAACGGACGGACGAGGGCGTCCATCCTACGATTTTCAACAGGCTGCTCAGCCCAACGGCCCCGCGTTTCACGTAGGATGGACGCCTCGTCCGTCCGCGATCATTTTGTTCGCAAACAGGCATTTGGGAACGGGAGTGATCGACCGCGCCGAACAGAACCGACGCCCACTCAGAAACAAATCAACGGAATCCCGATGGCCAAGAAGACAACTGCCGCGCTGCCTCCCACTCCAGAGACGCGGGAGGCCGTGCTGCACGCGATTGGTGGCAGCGACCAGCCGCTGACGACGAGCCAACTCGCCAAGTTGCTGGCCGCACCGCACAAGCTCTCTGCTGCGGTACTCGATCAGATGTTGAATGAGTACGTCACGGCTGGCACATTGCATTTGATTGCGTCTGCGAAGGAACAGGGCAAGCCGCAGTATTGGGATCGCGACGTGAACGCGCTGGGCCGCGCGGCCGTGTTGGATGTGGCACAGCGGGCCGAGTGCCCGCTCACCGCGAAGGAACTTTCCCGTCAGCTTGAGACTCCACTCAAGTTTGCAGAGATCGCACTGACCGTGTTTCTCAACGAACACGTCGCTGCCGGGCGGCTGCATTCGATTCCACCGAAGACCACAAAAGGGGGGACGCGGTATTGGGGTCGCGATCTCGCACAATTCGGACGCGGGTTGATTGCGGCACTGTTCGACCAGAAAGGTTCGCTGTCGAAGACCGACCTCAAAAAAGGGATCAAAGGACTGAATGCGACGGCATTTGAGCAGGCGTTCCAAGCTCTGATCGCGGAGAGTCGCGTATGCGAACATCCACCGATCGGTCGGGCCAAGGCTGTGCGGTTCGGCAGTCAGCCGCCCGCGCCGGAACCGTACTTGAAAGACGTGGGCGTTCAATTGACGAAGATCGTCTCACAGTTGGTGGCGGCGAACGTATCGTCAGAAGAGCTGCGTCGAGCCTTGGTGCAACTCGTCGAATCGACCGGCATCTCGTTCGGTTCCACAGCGGCAACCCGGGCAGATGGAGTTGTTGCGCGCGCCATCAATGTGGACTTGGTGACCCTCATGCGACAGATCGAGCCGGGAACGGACAACGGTGCATTGGTGCCCGCCCGCAATCTGCGTCGAGCGGCGCAGCTCGACAAACGCGATTTCGATCTGAGGGTATTGGACTTGGCACGAGCTGGCCGTCTCACGTTGCATCGTCATGATTTCGCGACCGGTCTGAGTACCGTCGAACGAGACGAACTCGTCTGTGACGGCGCGGGGACGTACTACGTCGGCATGGCATTGCGGCGTGGAACGAATTGAAGACGTTTCCGACAGAACTCGGCGTAGGGTGGGACCAGCT
>JAYTQJ010000396.1:0-9143 GCA_043746775.1 Schlesneria sp. | reverse complement strand
CGGCCACGGTCGCGGTCGCCGGTCGCGGTTGATTCATCGCGACGGCAATCTGATCGGCGTTCGTGGTCGGCGGCGGTGCGAACTCGTCGAGCGTCACGCACTCGTCATCGTCCGCGTCCTTCGCGAGTAACAGATCGACCGAGTCCTGCATCTCAATCGCATCGACCACACCGTCCTTGTTCGCGTCGAGCAACTTGAAAACCGCATTGTCACTTTCAGAACTACTGGCGTTTTGGCGATAGACAACCGTCTCGCCGCCAAACCGTTCAAATCGCTGCTCCATGTCTTTGCGCGAGAACGCCGCAGCCACGCCAATGTCCTTGAGAAACGCTTCCGCTTTCGGACGCTGCTTCTCGCGAAACAACGGCGACCGTTCGGCCTCCTTCTGCGACAGCTTTCCATCGCCATCGGCATCGAGTGACTTCACCAACCGATCCAAACTCGCCCGCCGTGCGTCTTGCGGAGACAACCCGCCGACCGCCACATGGACTCGCAAATGCAACGGCCCGTTGTCGAGCATCAGAATCACGTCGCGGATTTCGGAGGATGGCGCAGTTGTCGGCACGGTGTCGGCAGCGTGTAGAGGAGCGGTCAGAACAGCAGAGGTTAGAGCGGCAGAGGTAGCCACGTTCGCCAGAACGTAGGCGAGTCGCCGCCCGACCCAAGTTCTGGCGAACGTGGCTACGGCAACGAACCGGCACGCTCGCTCGCGCATCGCCCGAATCCAGTGGTGAGTTGTTTGATTCATTCTGTGGCCCTGACTTCTGCTGTTCTGACCTCTGCCGCTCTGACTTCTGTTCCCTCACGCCTTCTTCTTCTCCGGCACCGCCGCCAATTCTTCGATCACCTTTCCGCCGCGATCGACCAGCGGGATCGGGCGGCCTTCGGGGGAAATGTTTTCGTTCTCGGGGCTGACTCCGATTCCCGCACACATCGTGGCGTAGAGGTCGCTGATGGTGACTCGGCGGTCTTTAATTTCGGTGCCGCCTTCGTTGGTGCTGCCGACGACTTGGCCTCCCTTGATGCCGCCGCCACCGAGCACCGTGGACCAGGCGAGCGGGAAGTGATCGCGGCCGGTCGTCGCGTTGATCTTCGGCGTGCGACCGAACTCACCCATCCAGACGATGAGCGTCGATTCGAGCGTCCCTCGTTCTCGCAGGTCTTCCATCAATGTTGACCACGCTGGGTCGAGCGTCGCGCTGAGATTCTTCACCATGTTGAAGTTGTCGGCGTGCGTGTCCCAACCTTGCAGAGTCACTTCGACAAACGCGACGCCTCGTTCGACCAGCCGTCTCGCCAACAAACAGCCCTGGCCGAATTGGCTGCGACCGTACTTGTCTCGCAACGCCGCCGGTTCTTCGTCGAGCTTGAACGCTCCCTTGGCGTTGGTCTCGATCATCCGCATCGCGCGGTCGAAGTTCGCTTTGTGAGCCTTCGTGGACGGCCCCTTCGCCCGCTTCGTGAAGTCGTCTTGGAGGAATTTCGAGATCTCGAACCGCTTCTCCATCGACTCCTTCGAGACACCCGGCGGAGCCTTCAGATTCTCGATCGACAGATTCGCGCGAGCCTCCGGATCGGTGCTGTCTCCCGAGACAACTAGCGGCGCATAGTTCGGCCCGAGGAACCCCGGCCCGCCAGCATCGCCAAATCGAAACGGCGAAACGCTGACATAGTGCGGCAGGTCGTTCGTCTCGTCACCAAGTTCTTTCGCGAAGAGCGACCCGAGACTCGGATAGTTCACCCCTTCTTGCCCCGGCCGATGCCCGGTGAGCATCAACCGAGTCGCTCGATCATGATCCCCTTCCGCCGTCGTGAGACTCCGAATGATCGCGAGGTCTTTCATCTGCTTGGCGACACCCGGCAGATGCTCACTGATTTGTATGCCAGTGACCGCCGTCTCAATCGCCTTCGACGGCCCGCCGTTCGCGTGCCCGACCTTCAAATCGAACGTGTCCGTCTGAGTCGGCCCCCCCGTCATCCAAAGTAAAATGAACGACTTGTGCTTCGCCGCACCAACATCCTTAGCCGCCTCAGCCGCTCGCGCGATCTTCGGCAACCACCCGGAATACGACACGCCAAACGCACTGGCGAGCGACAGCTTCACAAAATCGCGACGGGTGAAATCGGTCAGTGACATGACAGCCTCCCAGTAAAGAACGTGATCGGTGGCGAAGAATGATGAGATCGGAGCCGTAGGATGGCCGCCCTCGGCCGTCCGCCTTCGAGCGTGACAAAATGCGGGACGGCCGAGGGCGGCCATCTTACTTTTCCAACACAAATTCCGGGCTATTGAGCAGCCCCCAGAAGATCTCGGCATAAGCCTGCTTCTGCTTGTCGGCATCGACCTGTTTGCGAATGTGCTCCAGCAAAAACTTCTTCTCATCATCGCGCGGCGGGCGACTGAACGTGGCGAGGTACAACGTCGTCAGCTTGGCCTCAGTGTCGAGGAACGGTGCGTCGAGCACTCCGCGCAGCGTGCGGCTTTGATCGAGGTCGGTCGCTTCCGTCGTGAGTCGGCCATTCATCAAGAGCAACGCTTGAGGAATCCCCGCGCGAAATTCTTCGGGGTTGTTCGAGGCGGCTTCGTTCATGCGCGAGATCAGTTGAGCACGCAGTCCGTTGAAGCGCGGACTGCCGTCGGCGCGGGCCACGGGGAGCGAGAGAGCTTTCTCCAGTGAGTCGAAGACCTGTTCGGGCGACAGTGTTTTGATGGGCCTCAAGCCGGGAGGCGGTTCGGTGGTGGTGTCGTCGAGAGCGATGCACTCACGCTGATAGAGCTGACTCTTGCAGATGCCACCGATCAACCAGCGCGTGTCGAATTTCTGTTCGACGAATAGCTTGGCGAGGTCATCCAAGATGCGGCGTTCAGCGGGCGACGCGGTGTCGAGATCATCGACCGCATCTGTCAGCCCGCGTCCGATCAGATGTTGCCAGACGCGGTTGACGAGCGTCGCGGCGAACTGTTGGTTCTCACCGGAGACGATCCAATCGGCGAGGGCTTCGCGAGGCGTCTTGTCGCGCGGAATCTTGGCCTCACCGGCACCGAGGAACGCGGCAGTGTAATCGACGGCACCGTTCTCGGGACGAATCGTCGTGGTCGAGGAATCGGTGACGACTCCACCTTTGATCCCGTTGAAGAACGCGGCCATGCCCCAGAAGTCCTGCTGCTTCCATGAGGCGAACGGATGGTTGTGACACTCCGCGCAACCGATTCTCACGCCGAGGAACACGCGCGAAACGGAACTCGCCGCCGTCTCGGGCTTGCCGCCAATCGCTTGATAGAACAACGCCGGACCACCGCTGCGCATCCCCAATCGCGTATCGACGACCGCCATCATCGGTTGAGCATCGCTTCTCGCCGTGATCAGCTTGCGAGCCATCTCGTCATACGGCACGTTGGTCGCGAACTGCTCCTTCAACCACGGTTCGAGTCCAATCGCCGCCTGCGCTTCGGGACTATTCCCCGGCACCATCATCCGCCGCCAGACGGTCGCCCAATGCGCTGCCGTTCGTTCCGAGTACTTCTCCGGCCGACGCCCGTCATTGAGCAAGCGATCCACCAACATCCCGCGTCGATGGAGACTCGTCTGCTCCAGATAGTCGCGTGCTTCGGAGACGCTCGGGATCGCTCCCGTCAAATCGAGATGCGTTCGTTTGAGAAACGCCGCGTCATCGACGATCTCGGTCGGAACGATCTTCGATTCCTGCCATGCCTCACCAAATCGCCCGTCGATCCAATTTGCGAGGCTCTCGGTTGTCATGCGTGATGCGACATCCTTCGCCGCGTCTGGCTGTTCTCCGGCAACAACCACTGCACTCAGACAAACGAATGCAATCACCGAACAGTTGGTACTGAGGGACATCGGCTCGTGCCTCCGCACAGGATGGAACCTATCGAATCGTTCAACCTTGGCCACGCGATCTAAAGACGCGATGACTGCATCAACGTCGCCCACTATAGACGCAGTGTCTGGCGTGTCAAGCGGTAGTTTGAGATTCTCTATTCAAGAGTGCGAGCGCGGTTGCTGCTCGGGCCTCTATGTCCCAGTGCGGAAGAAGGGGACAGGGATCGCCGTTGCCGAGCAGCGCAACGATCACCGGTTGAGAACCCATCGAAAGCGTGACTTCACGTGGACGAAACTGACGCCGCGTCGTTTCACCGCGTGAAGTATGAACGCGAAGTTTGTGGCGGCTATGTCGCCAGAGACACACCGGGGTCATGCTCTGAGAGCCGACTCACGCGGGGCAAGGCGAAGGGACCATCGAAGCAACTCGCCCCAGCTCGGCTTCTGTCAGCAACCCCTTCAGCCGCGCGAGCATGTGCGGAGACGTGTGCCAGCGGCCGAGAACCTCAAACATCGAACCGAGCTTCTTCGGATCGACGCCCATCTCCAGCTTTTGCTGCTCCGACTCATCCGGTGGCAGGTCGAGGAACTGACTGATGAGCAGGAAGTCGCCGTCGTTCGGCATCTCCAAATAAAGCAGCCGCAGTTCGCGAGACAGGTAGGCATCGACGGGGACGGCCAGTTCGAGTGGTCCGCCACGCATGTGCTTTGCAAACACTTCGGGGTCATGCTCAACGAGTCGCGCGGCGGCTTCACACACCGCATAGACCACGCTCTCATCGACAAGATCAGCGGGGTGAGCATCTCGGCTGAGATGCTTGTGCCAAGTTGAGGCCAGCAGGTCCAACTGCACTTGGGCCGGAACTTCGCGCAGAAACGGGACTTCGCCCAAGTAACCGTAAGCGTCCGGCAGGGCGCTCGCGTGGACTCGGTGGAAACAAAGCCGCTCGAAGGTTTCGCAGAAGGCAACGCGAAACGCGACGTAGCTGAGCAGCGACTGGGGCAACGGTGTTTGGCAGATCTTGAGCATGTTTTCACTTTGGCCACGAACACCGACCAAACACAAGTCGCGAATTCGGAAAATGTGAGCGAAGGCCAGCGCTGCGATGCGCGCGACCGGCGCGAATCGCCTCGTCAGACAACTCGCTGCAATCGGCAGACAGAACCTGCCCGCGCAACTTGTCAAATGTGCGCGACGACCGGTGCGGTCAAACCGAACGGATCGAGCTGTTGACGATTCGCATCGCGCCCAAGCAACAGAACTCATTCGGACGTGTACCAGCGATCCAGGACACCGCGCCACTCGTCCAAGTTGCGTGACTTTGCGAACGCATTGCGGACCTCGGCGTGTTGGGGATGGAGCCTCGCGAACTTGATCCCGAACATCCGCATCGTCGAGTTCACTGCCGCCGCGTCGCCATTTTGTAGACACAGGTCGCGCTGCATCTCCATCACGCGGCGCTGCTCGGCGAGACTCGGTTCGGACAGTGGTCGCCCCGCCACCAACGCCTGCGCCTGCTGAAAGATCCACGGGTTGCCGATCGCGCCGCGCGCGGCCGAGACCCCATCGACGCCCGTGTACGCCAGCATGTCGAGACACGCCTGCGCGGTGAACACGTCGCCGCTGCCGATGATAGTGTGCGATCCCGCGTGCTGTTTGACCTCGCGCAGAAAGTCCCAGTTGCTCGGTCCGACGTACTTCTGTTCGACCGTGCGGCCATGCACTGTGATCGCCGCCGCTCCACGCTCAAACGCGCCGTCCAAGATGCGATAGAACCGATCACGACTCTCGGCCGAGTCATCAATCCCGCGCCGCATCTTCAGTGTGACAGGGATCGCGGGCGGAACCGCGTCTCTCACACGAGCCACAATCTCCAACGCGACATCGGGCTGACTGAGGTGATAGCCGCCGCGACAGCCTCCCACTGCCGTCTTCACCGGGCAACCGAAGTTGATGTCGATCACATCGAACCCCGCCGCAACCAGCTTCTGCGCTGCAGGGCCAAAGTCGTCCGGGTTCGATCCCATCAGTTGCCCGCCGACCGGATGTTCTTCGTCCGCGATGAACAAGTGGTGTCGCGTCCGGCTGCGATCTTTCAGTTCGAGAATAAACTTGTCGATCATGACTTCGGCCAACGTGTACGGTGCGCCGAGCCTCCGCGCGACGATCCGCATCGGGCCGTCGCTGTATCCGCTGAGCGCCGCCTGCACGACTGGAAAGCCGATCGGCACCGAACCAATGCTGAGCGACGGCAACTCGCGCGGCAGGCTCCGCACAGCGGCCTGAGTCCGAATGGGTGGCGGGAGTGTTTCGAGAATGGAAGTGGCGTTCGTCATGGTCGCGATTGTGCCGAGGAGACGCCGTCGTGGAAACGCCACGCCAAAAAGTCCCGCTTTTCTTAAAGCCGGACTTCGTTTGAGGGAGGACTTCTTCCTTGAAACCAGCGACACACGCTTCTGAGGAACTCCCTTTTGGAGTGCGGAGGCTCGACTCCGCTTTGGGATTTTGTTTTTCGTCTTTCGACTTCGGCGGTGGCAAAAGAGAAAGAGAGAAACAAAAGCGGAGTCGAGCCTCCGCACTCCAAAAGTCGGCGGCACCAGTCTCTGCCCCCAGTTCCTCCCCAACGAGTGTCCACCACGGGAACGGAACAACTCCTTTGAGTATGCCTCACTGCTCTCGATTGAAAGTCGCGGCGCGGCTTGCGTTCATGAAGACCTTGGCTGAGAATGCCGCCGCCTTCCAAACCCCGCCTCTTCCCTTCGCATGGCCTCCGAATTCATTCATGTACGACGAACTTTGCATCCTCAGCGGCCGAGCGAACCCCCCTCTCGCGGCTGAGATCGCCGCTTACCTGCGTGTCGAATTGGGAGCGGTCGAACTGGGAAATTTCCCCGATGGCGAGACCTCCGTTCGCCTCGATCAAAACGTGCGTGGCCGCGATGTCTTTCTCGTCCAACCGACCGGCCCGTCCGTCAACGAAAACTTGATGGAGCTGCTGATCCTGATCGACACCTGCAAGCGGGCCAGTGCCGCTCGTATCACCGCGGTCATGCCGTACTTCGGCTACGCACGGCAGGACCGCAAGGACATGGGCCGCGTCCCGATCACGGCCAAGCTCGTCGCGAATCTCATCACCAAAGCGGGTGCCGACCGCGTGCTGGCAATGGACCTCCATGCCGCTCAGATTCAGGGCTTCTTCGATTGCCCCGTCGATCATCTTTACGCCGCTCCGATTCTCGACGAGTACTTCCGATCGCTGAATCTCCCCAAGGAAAACCTCGTCATCGTCAGCCCTGATGAAGGGAGCATCAAGCGGTCGCTGCAACACGTCGATCATCTCGGCGGCAGCTTCGCGATCGTCGATAAACGCCGCGCGAACGCCTTCGAGACTCGCCAAGAGAACCTGATCGGCGGCCCCATCGCAGGGAAGGTCGCACTCATTTTTGACGACATGATTACAACGGCCGGTTCGATTGTGGGAGCCGTCAAAACGGTGTCGCAACACGGTGCGAGCCGCATCTATGTCGGAGCGACTCACGCCGTCCTCTGCGGCCAAGCGACCGAACGTCTGCGCGAAGCCCCGATCGAAGAGATCGTCGTCTCGAACAGCTTGCAGCTTCGCCCGGAACAGATGCTCCCCAACATGCGAATCATCTCGGTCGCTCCCCTCTTGGGCGAAGCCATCCGCCGCATCCACCGCAATCAGTCGGTCAGCTATCTGTTTGATTGAGGGAGTGATTGAGGGAGTGATTGAGGGAGGGAGTGAGGGAGTGAGTGAGGGAGTGAGTGAGGGAGGGAGTGAGTGGGTCGTGGGATGAGACCTCTGAGCGGGGCGGCGTCAGCCCAATGGCACTTACTTTGTGCGATTTTCAAATGGACGTTCAGTGCGACGTAGCTGAATTCGTGAGAATTCAGCCGGCTTTGATGATCGTCTGAAGTCTTACGACTTCAGCTACACTCCAAAGTGAGTGCCATTGGGCTGACGCTACCCGGCTCACCAAGAATGTCGTTGGACCGAGCGAGCTCTCAGCTCACTACTTTCGCCGCAAACGAACTCGCCGCCAGAGCGATCCGCACAACAGCTTGATCGCGTCCCACTTGGTGACTTTGGGACGTGTCTCCCAAACGCGGCAACCGATCGCTTCGATCCGTTCCAAGATGCGGAGGCCACCACGGGCGAAGAGGTCGATGTCCACCTGCAACCGGCCGGGTAGATGTTCCACCAGCGGCAGGCCATCGTTGAGGAACGTGCGGGCGCGGGAGACCTCGAACTGCATGAGTTCGAGGAACGGACGGTTGGTGGTGTGTGCGTCGAAGTCTTCGCGGCGATAACCGTGGCGCGCGTAGTCTTCGCGCGGCAGATAGATTCGGCCGATCGCAAAGTCGCGCGCCACGTCTTGCCAGAAGTTTGCCAATTGCAGGCCGGTGCAGATTGAATCTGACCAGAGGACGTTCTGATCCGTGTGTGATCGACAGAGGTAAAGCACGAGCCGCCCGACGGGATCGGCGCTGCGGCGGCAGTAGTCGCGGAGTTGCTCGAACGTATCGTATTCCAGCACCGTTTGGTCTTGCTCGAAGGCCGAGATCAAATCGTGGAACGGTTCGGCCGGGATCGAGAACTCGTCGATCGTCGGCTTCAGCGCGACGAAAACCGGATGCCGCGCGTGTCCCGAGTAACAGGCAATCAACTCGCCGCGCCACCACGCGAGCAATTCGAGCGACTTCGCCGGGTCGCCCACTTCATCACCCAGATCATCGGCCCAACGGCAGTAGGCGTAGACGTTGTAAAAGTGCTGGTGCAGACCCTTTGGCAACAACCATGAGACAATCGGAAAGTTCTCGTAGTGCGAGGTCGCAAGCTGGCGGCAATAGGCTTCCGCCGCCGCGCGATCGGGCGGAACCGCGTTGAGAATGGCCTCGGGGCCGTAGCGTTGCAGGTCGGTGGCGAACAATCTTGGCTCCGTGACTCCAGTGTCGAGGGATCGGCGGCTATCATATCGACCCGGCACCCCATCTGCTCCTGCGGCAGACGGGGTGCTGCCGCCTCTACACTCACGCGGCCGAAGCTGACACTAACTCGAAGCGTGAGCGAGACCGCAACTCGCATCCTCGCTCACGCTTCGGGTGAGTGTGAAATGTGCCATCCTCACCCGCGTGCTGTGTCGCAACCTGTTGGATAAGAATTTCGCCATGTCCGTTCCGAAAGTGGCCATTGTTGGCCGGCCGAATGTCGGCAAGAGTTCGATCATGAACTGGCTCGCGCACAAGCGAGTCTCGGTCGTCGATCCGATGGCGGG
>JAYTQJ010000395.1:0-4018 GCA_043746775.1 Schlesneria sp. | reverse complement strand
CGAGCGCCGGCCCACCAAGAAAAGTCTCTGTGTTTGATGGTGGGCCGGCGCGGCGAAGCGCCGCTGGTCCCACCCTACGGTCCTTTTTCAACAGGCTGATAGCCTCTCAGTCTGCTGGACCGAGCCACAAGATGTTCATCGCAAGAGTCGCAACCAGTCACGGCGCAGGCTCATCACTTTGCATTTTGCATTTCTCACTTGTCACTTTGCACTGCCTCTTCCTCACTCGTGTCAGCGCGGAAAAATATTCGCACTCACACACCATCTAGTGGTCCAGATCAATTCTTGCCGCAAAATGTTCCGTTTGCTTTACAACGTCCAAGAGCCTACTTAGAGTCCCGCCCGCTTGAGGACGACCGATTCAGTCGCGTTTGGAATGCCACTAATCGGTCCATCGAACAACGTTCGGTTTGGCTGGTTTCCATGAAACCCCAACCGCCGTCACCTGAAGGATTCGGGTGGAGACTGCTGAATGGATTCGCGGACAGTACCTGTGTTCGGTGTCGGTTTCCTCGTGCTTCTTGGTCATCTCTTTGACCATTCACTTGCTCGTTCCATGAGTGAGATGCTTCGTTGGAATGGTGCCCGTCGGTTCGTTTGATGAGGGGGGCGCGTTGCGCCCGAGCGAACCAAGTTGGCGGGTGGGTTAGGGTCTGCGCACAAGGATGTGCTTCGGTTCAAAAAAGGGAGTTGATATGCAGAAGAAACCAATCATCGGCATCAATGGCGAACTTCGTCCCGGACGTAAGGACGCCGTCGGGTTGAGCTGGTTCAACACCGGCTACTACGACTCGATCAGTGCGGCGGGCGGACTGCCGTTCTTGATGCCACCCTACGCTTCGGACGACGATTTGAAGCAGGCGTTGCGCAACGTCGATGGTGTCGTCCTGGCCGGGTGTTCGATGGACCTCGATCCGACGCGGTTAGGCTTGGAACCACATCCTCACACGCGACCGATGCCGCCTCGGCGCGAAGACTTTGACCGACGCATGGCGAAGGCTGCGGTCGAAATGCGGTTGCCGATCATCGCCATTGGATCGGGGATGCAGACACTGAACGTGGTCTGCGGTGGAACGCTCCATCAGCACGTTCCAGAAGAGGTGACGAAAGCGCTGCATCACCGCGACACGGTAGAACGGCACAACCGTCACATCATCAACATCGTCGAAGGGACTCGCTGCTTCGACATCTATGGACCGGGTGAGATTCGCGTGAACAGCGATCACCACATGGCCGTCAAGCAACTCGCCCCATTCTTCCGAGCGGCCGCTCACGCCCCCGACGGTGTGATCGAATGCTACGAAGCGACCGAAGAGGGCTGGTTCTGCGTCGGCGTTCAATGGCATCCCGAAGATGAAACGTCCTCGGCGCTCGACATGCAAATCTTCCAAGAGTTCATGGCGGCCTGTGGCAGCTCGACACCACAGATTCTTCAGATGCCCGTTCGCGCCGCAGCGTGATCGCTTCAGGAATCTTCACGAAGAACGAATGAAAGCACCCCGGCTACCGCTCGGTAGCCGGGGTGTTTGTTTTGATGAGTTGCATGGCAATGCTCAGAAGCCCGGCCTTAGCAAAGCCGACGACAGCACCGACGGTTCACTCGTCGGTGACGCAGCCTTCCGTCGCGCTCTTCACGTTCTTGATGTACTTGTAGAGCGTGCCGCGTCGTGCCTTGAGCGGTGGCGGTAGGAAATCGGCTTTACGACGGGCGAGTTCCTCGGCGGGGAGGTCGATGTCGATGCGGTTGGTCTCGGCGTTGATCGTGATGAAGTCGCCGTTCTGCACGAGTCCGATCGGGCCACCCTCTTGAGCTTCCGGCGTGACATGGCCGACGATGAAGCCGTGCGACCCGCCCGAGAAGCGGCCGTCGGTGATGAGGGCCACGTGTTCGCCGAGGCCCGCGCCCATGATGATCGAGGTTGGCGTCAGCATCTCCGGCATTCCGGGGCCACCCTTCGGGCCTTCGTAACGGATGACGATGACATCCCCTTTTTGAATCTGCTTATCCTCGACACCCTTCAGCATCGCCTCTTCCGAATCGAAGACGCGCGCCGGGCCAGTGAAGATCAGTCCCTCTTTGCCCGTGATCTTGGCGACGGCTCCATCAGGGCAGAAGTTGCCACGCATGATGCGGATGTGGCCCGAGGCCTTGATCGGCGTTTCGATCGGCACGATGACCCGCTGTCCCTCGGCGAGACCCGGTAGATCGGCGAGGTTCTCGGCCATCGTCTTGCCAGTCACGGTGAGACAGCTTCCGTCGAGGAAGCCTTTCTCCAACAGGTACTTCATCACGGCGGGCGTGCCGCCGACATGGTGCAAGTCTTCCATCACGTACTTGCCGCTCGGCTTGAGGTCCGCGATGAATGGGATGCGGTCGCTGACCTTTTGGAAATCGTCGATCGTCAGCGGGACATTGACCGACCGCGCCATCGCAATCAGGTGCAACACGGCGTTCGTCGAACCGCCCGTCGCCATCACGACGACCATCGCGTTCTCAAACGCCTCGCGCGTCATGATCTTGCGAGGCGTGATGTCCCTTTCGAGGAGGACTCGAATCGCCTTGCCCGCCGCGAAACATTCACCCTCCTTCAGCGGATCGGTCGCGGGGATCGACGAACTGTAAGGAAGAGACATCCCGAGCGCTTCAATCGCCGATGCCATCGTGTTCGCGGTGTACATCCCGCCGCACGCACCGGCACCGGGAATACTGCACGCGATGATTTCCTGACGCTCTTCATCCGTGATGCGACCGTAGATGTATTCGCCATACGCCTGGAAGGCCGACACGATGTCGAGCTTGGGGTGACGCGGAGTACATCCCGCCTTGATTGTCCCGCCATAGACCATGATCGACGGGCGATTGAGCCGCCCCATCGCCATCAGGCAACCGGGCATGTTCTTGTCGCAACCGGGGATCGAGATGTTGGCGTCGTACCACTGAGCCGACATCACGGTCTCGATGCTGTCGGCGATCAAGTCGCGCGACTGGAGCGAGAACGACATCCCGTCGGTCCCCATCGAAATCCCGTCGCTCACGCCGATCGTGTTGAACCGCATCCCGAGCATTCCCGCCGCGACCACGCCCTCTTTGACTTTGTCGGCCAACTTGTTGAGGTGCATGTTGCACGGATTGCCGTCGTACCACACGCTGGAGATTCCCACTTGGGCCTTGTCCATGTCTTCGCGCGTCATGCCGGTGGCATACAGCATGGCTTGCGACGCACCTTGTGAACGGGGTTGAGTGATGCGGGACGAAATTTTGTTCAAGGCTTCGGGCATGATGGCTCTGCTGGTTGTGGTGGTTGGCTTTGAAAGATCGCGTTTGTGAGCGGGGAAGTCGTAGCAGCTTGTTGAAAAACGTAGGGTAAGCGTCTCGCTTGCCCATGATTCCCACAGCAACCCCTGATTCCCGCAGCAACATGGGTAAGCGAGACGCTTACCCTACGAAACTACGAAACGAGTTCCGCAGGATGCGGCACCCGATCGACCTTCGGCAGGACTTTCGGCTGATAGATCGTCGTGTAAGCCGTCGCCTTGCGATGAGCATCGACGGCCGTCTGGTCGGCCCAGTGTTCGTTCAGAATGAAGACCTTCGGGTCGTTGTTCGAGTGGTAAACCTCGAACCTCACGCACCCCGGTTCGGCGCGCGACAGGCGACCTTGCTCGGAGAGGAGCGACTGAATTTCCGGGACATCGCCCGCGTCTTTCACCGTCAAAATCACGTTCAAATAGATCATGGCCATCGGTTCCAAAATGCCGCGTCACAAAGCTAAGAACTTGTCCAAGAATTACTCCGTCGTTTGTCGCCTTTCGCTCCGCGAAAGGGCGTTCTTTCGCGGAGCGAAAGACGACATTGTTTTTGGACAGGTACTAAGAATTCGGAAAGGCGGGGCAGGATAACAGCCGATTTTGGAAGTGGCCAGCAACCAGAATGTCCGTGTCGGACCAAGATAGAAATTGTCACATTCTTCGCTCTGGAGGGCGGGGCCGTTTCGTGGAGGTAAGCGCAGCGAACCGG
>JAYTQJ010000394.1:0-1795 GCA_043746775.1 Schlesneria sp. | reverse complement strand
CGGATGCGGAGCTGTCGAAGCTGCGTCAACGAGCGACTTGGAGCGACACTCAGCTTTGTTTGCACCTCAGTCCGGGCACTCCGGCGATGGCGGCCGTGTGGGTGTTGCTGGGCAAGACACGCTATCCGGCCAAGTTCTTGGAGACGTTCGCGGGCAAGTCGTGGGTCACGGACATTCCGTTTGATCTCACGATTGACGTCCTGCCGGAACTCCTGCGAGACCCCGACAGCCACTTGCAGCATTTGGCGGCGGAAGGCCCGCAGGACGTCGCGGGGTTTGAGGACATCGCCGGTGAGAGTCGCGTGATTCGAGACGCCGTCGGCCGCGCGAAGCGAGCCGCTCTGCGAGGCGTTTCGATCCTGCTGCTCGGCGAGAGTGGCACGGGTAAAGAGATGTTCGCGCACGCCATTCACAAGGCGAGTCCGCGTCGAGACCGCCTTGGTGCGACAAAACTTTCTGGCAACTCAATCAGCCGCAGGGCGCTAGCCCCGGTTCGTAACGGCTCGAACCGGACGCTAGCGCGTTCCGGCTGATCTCTGCCAACAATTCCGGTAGTACCCAGCCGATCGCGACCTCTACAAAACCATCTCGGCCGGGGCGTTTCGAGAAGACCTGTTCGATCGCCTCTCCGTCCGGAGTCTCGATCAATGCTCGTTGCTTGCCATGCGTTTCGAGCAGGTCGATGATCGCGGCAGGAAGTCACCGACCATATTCCAAATTCCCTGGATTCCTGAAACCACTTTTCCCCGCCGAGTTCAACAATGCCGACTCCCCATCCAGCATTGGTCGCAGGCACCTTCGAGTACATCGAAGCGAAGATTCGCCGCGATGCCGAGGGGACATCGTTTGGTGGCGACTTCGAGTGGCTGTGCCAGTGGTTCTTGGAGAATGCTCCGCGGTATCGAGGGCAGTTCGACAAGGTCTGGCTGTGGAAGAATTGGCCGGAGCGGTGGGGAACGGATGCGGGCATCGACATTGTCGCTCGCACGCGAACGGGTGAGTTGTGGGCCATTCAGGCCAAGGCGGATCATCCCGACCGAGCGATCTCCAAGCGAGAGATCGACTCGTTCCTGTCTGAATCGAACCGTTCGCAGTTTGCCTATCGACTGCTCATAGCCACGACGGATGACATTGGGGCCACGGCTCGCCGAACGCTGCACGGACAAGAGAAGCCGGTGGGCTTGGTCCTGCGTGGTCATTTCCTGACGGAAGAAGTTCAGTGGCCGGTTCGGATTGGAGGCACCGCCGCGCGGCTGCCTCGATGGACGGCACGACCTCATCAAACTGCTGCGATTGAGGCCGTGGTCAACGGGTTTCAAGAGCATGACCGAGGCCGACTCATCATGGCTTGCGGCACGGGCAAGACGCTCACCGCGCTGTGGATCGCCGAGCGGTTACAGAGTTCTCTCACGCTGGTGCTCGTCCCGTCGCTCTCGCTGGTACAGCAGAACCTTGCCGAGTGGGGCCGACATTCAACGCAGGACTTCGACACGCTCGTTGTCTGTTCTGACGAGTCGGTCGTGCAACGCAACGAAGACGCTGCGCTTCAATCGACGGCCGACCTTGGAGTGAAGGTCACGACCAAGCCTGCGGAGATTCGTCACTTCCTCGGCCAGCGTCGGAAACGTCCAGCGGTCGTGTTTGCCACATACCAATCGTCCGACCGCATCGCAGCCGCGCAGGCGGGCAAAAGCAAGCCATTCGATCTAGTAATCTGCGACGAAGCCCACCGTCTCGCCGGACATGCCGAAGGTTTGTTCGCGACCGTCCTGGATGACAGAAAGATCAAGGCTCG
>JAYTQJ010000393.1:0-9163 GCA_043746775.1 Schlesneria sp. | reverse complement strand
CGGCTCACTGAAGACCGACTACGAAACTGCTCTAGTGAGCTGACAAACCACGAACTGCGCGGCTTCATTCGCTCGAAGCCCGCCTTTGATGATGCTGCCTCACACAATCCACTCGCCATGAGAATCACTCTATTCAGAACAACCCAGATTTTCAGCCTCACCACTGCGATCCTGTCAATCACCCGATTCAGGTCAATTGACACAACGCTTACGACAGTGACAACCGTTCTGAACAGTCGTGGATGCCGCTTCTAAAGTATTCTGGGCGGCGAACAATTGTTGCAATCGACATAACCGGCCGTGATCTCACGGCTTGAGAACGATTGCGACAACGGTACGGGTTGTATTGATTGTCATGCTCGCGCGAGCGGCACCGATTGTGCCTGTTGCTCCACCGTAACCCTCCGCTTGATCGCGTTTTGTTCACGTCACATTTCAACGTGAAACAGGAACGCGATCAGGCGACGGGGGCTTGAATGCCATCGCCCTGCCTGGGCGAAGCGTCGTCGGTGTTTGAGCCAGTAGCCCAGTTCGCTTCGTGCCTTTGCTCGGATCGCTTCGAGCCATCAGGAAAACACCCGAGTACTGATGGTCCACGGCTTTTCTGAGTTCCTTGTGGGGCGAGCCTCGGTCTAGTGATCGAGGCTCGCCCTATGTCTTCAATCCGTTCATGCGCGCTTTGAGTGGTGGCCCATGCGGTTCCAACGTTCGGTGTTTGTTTGCAGTGATACCCCGCCGTGTATGGGGGCTGTGGTCGGCCAGTAGGACCACATTGAACATCCAATTTCGTGTGATCTCGCGAATCGCACGTTGTGGACTCGCGCCAAGCGAGTTTGAGTGAGTCACCCGGGCCCGAGTGACTCACCACTTGGTAAGTGCCGGAATGGTCCGGCAAACGTCGAGCGACGTTCAGCCACACTGATCGAAGCGCGACGGCTTCAATTTTGAAGCAGTGATCGACAAGGAACTCAACTCAGTCAGCCTCTCAACGAAAAAGGGTATTTCTCATGCTATGCAAACTTTGGAATGACGAATCAGGCGTGATCATTTCCGCCGAATTGGTATTGGTTCTGACCGTGGCCGTGCTGGCCATGATCGTCGGCTTGAGCGAAGTCGCTGTCGCCGTGAATACGGAGTTGAACGATATCTCCAACGCGATCGGTGCTTTGAATCAGTCGTATTCGTTCACTCACTTTGGTTCGACGAAAGCCGCTGGTGGAGTGAGTAATACGAAGAATTCGTATGCTGGCTCGCGCTTCGATGACGGGAGCGATGACTGCGATGTCAACACCACCTGCGATTTGGTGTGCGGTGCTCCTGTGGCTACGACCGCAGGCTGATCGCATCCCGTCTCGCACGGTGTGACAAACAAGAAGAGGCCGCAACTCGAAAGATGTTGCGGCCTCTTTGTATTTGATTCAGACAGATCTAAAACGAGGGCTACTTCGCCACGAAGGCAAAGTAGTAGAAGACCAGACCGGTGATCGAGGTCAGCACGATGTCGAGCGTGGAAAGCCAGCCGAGCGTTTTGTGCAGGCCGCTATGCGGCGACGGTCGTGAGGGCGAGGGGATGTGGCGCAGTGCCAGTCCAATCGTCGTAGCCCACAGCAGTGGTGTTGAAATCGCGAAGGCGAGATGAATCCGCAGCACTCGTTGAGCGAAGGCGAGTTGGTCAACCGTCAGCTTGACCTCGCGTTTGGCGACGACGTTCCGCCAACCACCTTGAATCCATTGCAAGTCGATCTCAAACAGCCCGACCGCGACGAGCAGGATGATGCCCAACAGCAACTGCAACGTTCGGTGCAGTCCGTACTGATGCCGGACTTTCACCGCAATCAGGCTGTAGCTGAGGACTGGAACAATCAACACCAACGCGACGACGACAAAGTCGAGCATGAACGACGTGTGATAGCCCAAGAATCCGTCGTTCATCAGAGCTGGCTCACTTTCGCAAATCGCGGGGTTCGGGCTTGATCGAGAACGCCATCAGGCGTGTGGCTCAACCCACACGCGCCCGGCTGTCGGCCAGCATTTTGTCGAACATCTCGCGCTGAGTGATGAGTTCGGCTGCGGGATCAACAGGCAGAACGCCCTCTTCCAAGAGCCACCAGCCGGAGTAATCGAGCTTCACGTACAGGTCGAGCAATTGCTGATGCGGGTACGACTTCGAGTCCATCAGATGCACATGCGTCGTTTCACCGAGCCGCGCCTTCACGAGATTGAAGTTGTGTTCGAGTCCGGGGGCTTCAAGGTCTTGTGGATTTGAGTTCCAGCAGAGAGCAACATTGGGATTGTCAGCCACGTCCATGATCGCCTTGATCGACGGCAACTGCGCGCACCCGCCGTGAATTTCGAGACGAATCTGCTGACCGAAACCGGTCGCGAATTCCGCGAGTTGGTTGAGCGACTTCCCGATCTGCTCGATGGTCTTCTCACGCGGCACTTCCTTGTGGAATGAGTCGGGTTTGACCTTCACACCTGAACCACCGACATCGTGGCTCAACTCGATAAACTGCTTCGTTGCCTCAACGGCCTTGGCGACGACAGCCGGATCGGGGCTGTCGTAACGCTCGTTGCTGCCGATCCCGAGAAACTTGACCGGGCTGTCAGCAAACCGCTTCCGCACGTCGGCCCGTTCCTGCATCGACAGGCTCGGCTCAACGCCGTGCTTGTGCGTTGTACGCAACTCGACACCCAGCACCTTGGCCTTCGCACAGTTGGCGATCAAAGTGGGCAAGTCCCAATCTTTGGCCCATTGATAGGTGACGAGTCCGTAGCGGATGTCGCCCCCTTTTTTCTCGCGCGTGGCGGCTGGCTTCTCTTGAGCGAAGCAAGACTCCGGCAGCGTTCCCAGTCCCGCCGCCAACGTTGCCCCCGCTGCTGTTTCCAAGAACATGCGCCGCGAAACATGAGACATGGCTGGGCCTTTCAGAGAGTTCGTTCAACACACCGAAACAGCATCGGCCCAAACGGAAGAGAGTCATCGTTCAGGCTGACGAAGAAAATCAAAAACGACCACGGATTTTCCCGATGCCACGGATGAAGATATAGAAGACGTTTCCGACAGAAATCAAAGTAGTAGGCACATTCCATGTGCCGTCCACCGCATTGGCCGAGGAATCACAGACAGGCGGACGGCACTCGGAGAGTGCCTGCTACTTTTGGCGGTCACGTCATAGAAGAATATCTGAGGCTGAAAGAAAAATTCCGGGAACTCATGGCCCTCTCGACTTCATGGCCTTCGTCTGATCCGTGCCGTCCGTGCCGTCCGTGCCGTCCGTGAAATCCGTGGTTACTTTGGCTTTCATTTGATTGCGACCGAGTGGCAACTATATCCCAAGCCGCGCGACGACTTGCTGAGAACGAGGTCACGCCAACGCTCACTTATCATCGAGCAGTTCAACCGCAGCGAATTTCTTGCCTTCGAGCATTTCCAAACTAGCGCCACCGCCCGTGCTGACGTGCGTCACTTTGTCGGCCAGCCCGAATTCTTGAATGGCCGCCGCGCTGTCGCCACCGCCGATGATGCTGACCGCCCCGCTGGCAACGATCGCGTCAGCGACGGCGCGCGTCCCGGCATCGAATGGCGGCATCTCGAACACGCCCATCGGGCCGTTCCAAACGACCGTCTTCGCTGACTTGATGACAGCCTCGTACTTGGCAATCGTCGCGGGACCGATGTCGAAGCCTTCCCAGCCCCCTTCGTTGGGAATTGTGCCAGCCGCAACAACCTGCTTGTTGCACGTCCCTTTGAAGTCATCGCCGCAGTGAGTGTCGAGCGGCAGTAGCAGCTTGTCGCCGCCACTGGCGATGAGTTCGTTCGCCAGATCGACCTTATCCTTTTCGACGCGACTCCGGCCAACGCTACCTCCCTGCGCGAGAGCAAACGTGTAAGCCATCGCTCCGCCGATCAGCACTTTGTCGCAGATCGCCAGCAAGTTTTGGATGACGTTAATTTTGTCGGAGACCTTCGCGCCGCCGACGATCGCCACAAACGGACGAGCCGGATTCGCGATCGCCTCCGACAGGAATTTGATCTCTTTCTCAACGAGAAACCCGCAGACTTTAGGCTTGCCCGACATCGCGTTTGGCACGGCGACCATCGAACCTTCCGTCCGATGGCACGTTCCGAAGGCATCGTTGCAATAAATGTCGCCCATCGCCGCGAGGACCGCCGCGTACTCGGAGTCTCCCTTTTTCTCGCCCTTGTTGAAGCGAACGTTTTCGAGCAACAAGACCTCGCCGTTCTTCAGCGCCGCCGACTTCGATTGGGCTTCGTCGCCGATCGTGTCCGCCGCGAAGTGAACAGGACAACCGAGCAACGCCTGCAATCGAACGGCCACCGGCGCGAGGCTGTACTTCGCATCGGCCGCAGCGTCCTTCCCTTCGGGCCGACCGAGATGACTCATCAGGATGACTCGACCACCGCGATCCAAGACCGACTTAATGGACGGCAGAGCTTCCGTGATGCGGCGGTCGTCGGTGATCTGTTGCGCGTCGTCCAACGGAACGTTGAAGTCGCACCGCATGAGAACGGCTTTGCCGGAAACGGAGACATCGGCAACAGACAGCTTGGCCATGATCGAGAGAACTTTCGTTGAGCCTGAGGGGACTGAAGTGAGGTGTAAGAGATTGCGATTTGCAACTCGTTCCCGAGCCGTAAAAATGCAGCGCCGCGTCGCCGGGCACTATGTTAGAGGCCACTTAGAAGACTGCCAAGCGACCGATACAGCGGGCCAACAGCCTCTTGAAAATCACCTGTAGGGTGGGACCAGCGGCGCTTCGCCGCGCCGGCCCACCATGAAACACCGCGACTTCTATTGGTGGGCCGGCGCGGCGAAGCGCCGCTGGTCCCGCCCTACGTCCGTTTTTCAACAGGCTTCTCGCCTTGGCAAGACAAGTCTTGCCACTCGTTTATACCTCACGCGGTCACGAGTGAGATCTTGGTGAGCCGCACGCCGTAAGGCTGCGGGTTCTGATTCGTTGCAGAGAACCCGTGGCCTTACGGCACACGGCTCGCCTCGAACTCCTCATTGGTGGCCGCAAGAGGTTTAACAGCCTGTTTCGGGAGGCGATTCAAAGATGGTCTCGGTGAACGCGGCGGTTCGTGCCGGAGTCGGATCGAATCTTGAGAAAGGATCATCACCAGTTGGCTTGTCGGACAATCCGGTCTGGACGGTCTTTTGGGATTCTCCTAATTTCCCGCCGCTGGCATCTCGTTTGTCACCCCCCCTTCCAGAAAAGGAGTTTTGGATGCGCAAGTTTGGCGTTGCTCTCGTGTTGACTGGTACCGCTGTGTGGCTCACCGGCTGTGGAATGCAGTTGGGCAGTCCTGCGGCGTCGTCCGCACGAGGCGGTCTCGCGGTCGTCGATTTGGACAAAGTTGCCGCTGAGACCGGCAAGAACATCGACATGAAGAATGTGTTCCAACTTCAGGAGAATTCGGTCAAGCAGCAGTTGGCTCGCGCCCAAATGAGCGCGAACTCGCAACTGGATGCCAAGGCCAAGGAGTTCGGCGAGACTCCCTCCGACGAACAGCAGAAGAGTCTCCAGCAGTTCCGTCTGAATGCGGGCAACGTGCTGGGCAAGCTGCAAAACGAAGCCAGTACCAGGCTGGGCCAAGCCCGACAGGATCAGATCGCCAAGTTCCGTTCGGAAATCAAGCCGCTCGCTCAAGAGATCGCCATGAAGCGCGGTCTGAGCGTCGTGATTCCGAAGAACGAAGGCTTGTTGCTGTCGGTTGATCCTGGTGTTGATATCACCGACGACGTGATCAAGGCGTACCTCGCCAAGCGACCCGCCCCAACTGCCGCTAGCACTGCGGCAACACCCACGCCGATCCCAGCCAAATCCACCGCCCCCGCCAAAACGGCTGCGGCGATGCCGAAGGAAGCTGACGAAAGCACCAAGTAATTCGACGAAGTTGCCAAGTGAATTGCCTCGTTGCTGGAAGAGATTCCAGTGACAGTGATCCTTGGACACGCTGATTCAACTCGCACGCTGCGCCCCTCGGATTCATTGTTTCCGAGGGGCGTTCGTGTTGGTTGAGCTTGCTGTGATGAATCCGCTTGTTTCGCGACAGAGGTGCAATTCCGCTGGGGCTGGCGACGAGTGTTAGCCGATAAGGCACTCACTCATGACTCATGCGTCCGCGCTGGCGAAAGGCTGGCGTCTCATCCTTTGAATGTGGCTTCATGGCGAACTGCAAAGAACTGGGCATTCCTGCCTGGCTGACGACAGTCTGCGCACTGACGTGGCTGCTGTTCGTCGCACCCTGCCGGTCATGGTCCCAGCCTCCTATCCCCGATGCGCCGTTGACACGGTCGCTCGCGGTGGCGGCTTCGCCAACAACAGCTCCCACCGCTCCGCAGCCAGTTGTTGTTCGTGGTCCGTGCGATCCTGACTACTGGATCGTCAGTACGCGCGGCTGCAAGTCGCAGGTCGAATGTTGCCAACCCTGCAACTATCAGGTCTACCGGTTTGACGGTCCCTGCCCCGGACGTGTCGCCGATTTGAATGAGATGTACGCCTCACTCCAGCCCGGAGTTCCGGTCTGCTTCATGGCCCACGGCAGCTTTGTCGAGTGGGACTCGATGTTGCAGGACTGTGCCCAAACGTACCGCTGGCTCCGGCAAGCGGCCCCTCACCAACCGTTGCACATCGTCTTCTTTACCTGGCCCAGCGATGACTCCATCCGGCTGATCCGAACACTGGATGTCAATAAGCTCGGGCGACGCGCCGAGTTAAATGGCCTCTACCTCGCCCAATTGATCGCGGCGGTCCCTGAGGGGCACCCGATTAGTTTGATCGGTCACAGCCACGGCGCACGCATGGTGAGCGCGACGGCTCATGCCATGGCCGGAGGCGAAATTGATGGACGTTGTGTTGCGAACGGTCCCGATTTTCGACACCGCGTCCGAATCGTGTTGGCCGCCGCCGCGATCGACCACGACTGGTTCAATCCGGGTGGACATCTCGACCGCACGTTGTGTCGCGCGGAAGCCGTGTTGAACCTCCGGAACCGCCACGACTTCCCACTGCTGTTCTATCCGACGCGCCGGCTGTTCTCCTCGAGAGCACTCGCCATCACCGGTGTGACACACGGCGATCGCCGACAACTGGGCGTTCACAATTGCCGGATCGACGATTGCGATGTCACGCAACTGGTCGAACTGGGCCACGTCTGGGCGCACTACTACTGCCAGCCCGACATCGCCGCCGCAATCCGCCACTTCGTCTACTTCGACGAATGACGTTCAGAGCAAATGGCTCCGTCACACAGTTGGCAAACACGGGTGTTGATCCGGTGCGGACTTGAATCGTTCGGCGGTCGGAGGGGAAATTTCCGGAGCCACCAGTTCGGTGGTCGCGTCTGCAACACAACGAACGCCTCCTCAATCACACTTCTGCTTCAGATGGAGAACTGCTCATGTCCAGCGATGCTTCGTGGTACTACGCCGACGGCCAGCAATCAGTCGGCCCGATGACTCTGCAGCAACTCAAGGCGGCTCTGCCCAAAGTAGGCGGGCGTGAGACGATGGTCTTCGGGCCGGGGCTGGTCCAATGGACCGAAGCCAAGCATGTGGACGAGATCATGGAGTCGGTCGTCCCGCCCAACGCACCTCCACCGCCGCCCAAGAATCGGAAGTCGGATGAGATCGACTACGAAATCTTCGGTGAGGAAATGCAGTACGTCGTCGTGGAACTCGATCCGGGTGAGATGGTCATCGCCGAGGCCGGGGCCATGATGTTCATGACGCCCGACATCAAGATGGAGACGCGGTTCGGCGACCCGTCCGCCGAGCAACAAGGTGGCCTCCTTGGCAAGTTGATGACGGCGGGCAAGCGCGTGCTGACGGGCGAGTCGCTCTTCGTCACCACGTTTTCGCAGATGGGATCGGGCAAAGGGCAAGTCGCGTTTGCATCGCCCTATCCCGGCAAGATCCTCGCCGTCCATCTCGATCAATTGGGGGGCGAATTGATCTGCCAGAAGGACTCGTTCGTCTGTGCCGCGCGCGGGACGAAGATCGACATCGCGTTCCAGAAGAAGCTGGGCGTCGGCTTCTTCGGTGGTGAAGGCTTCATCATGCAGCGACTCAAGGGAGACGGCGTCGCGATGATCCACGCCGGCGGCACGCTGATGCGCCGAACATTGCGATCGGGTGAGCAACTGAAGCTCGACACGGGTTGCCTCGTCGCATTGCAGCCGACTGTCACGTACGACATCCAATTCATCGGCGGCTTCAAAAACACGCTGTTCGGCGGCGAGGGCCTCTTCTTCGCAACCGTCACCGGACCGGGCGAAGTTTGGTTGCAGTCACTTCCCTTCTCGCGGTTGGCAGGACGAGTCCTCGCCGCAGGAAGTGGCGGCAGTCATAAAGACGAAGGTAGCGCACTTGGTGGACTCGGGAACATGTTCATGGGTGGAGGCGAGTAACTTGGGCGTGACCGACACAACTCAAAATCCGACGTACTGAGGCCGTAGTCCGGACCCCTTGGTCCGGACGATGCCTCCCATTTCAGCGTATTCCGTTGCTCTCCTGCACGAGGTCTCGTCCGGACCAAGGAGGCCGGACTACGGCGACGACTACCGTCGGTCACGGCTAATTGGGCGTGTCCAACAGAAGCAGCCGAGCCGCGTGCCCGCTTCGCCAAGTGACTCTCCAAACGGAAAACTGGCAGAAACTTCTCGCCATTTGAATGAGCCTCGGTAGACTGCTGGCGTGTTCACAGAGTTTTCTCATCCCTCAAACCAAGGAGGCCTCGGATGAACCAGAGTCCCGCATCGACCGTCGCTGTCGAGCTTGACCACGCTGACGCCCAACTCGTGCAACGCCTCGATTCTTCCGCCGCGCCTGTTCCAGCGCCGCATGAGATCGAGCACGAAGTCCAGCGCCGCTTGCAGCACCACCCCGCTCTCAAGTTCACCCGACTGCATGTCCATCGCTGTGAAGCGGGCATTTGCTTGGAGGGCTTTCTCGAATCCAATGAGTTCGAGATCGACTTGTGCGATGTGGTGCGCGACGTGGTAGGAGTGACCGGTGTTCTCAATCGCGTGGTTCTTGCCCGCCCCGGATCGCTCACGCCAAAGAAGGGGTAGTTCTGATGCGCCCGCCCAAAAGTAGCCTTCATCGCTCCGCGTGAAGAAAGCCGAGTAACCAGC
>JAYTQJ010000392.1:0-9172 GCA_043746775.1 Schlesneria sp. | reverse complement strand
TGTCCAAAGAACCGGGGGGCTGACGCCGCCCCGCTCAGAAAGCAGAAGAGGGCTAACGCCCGCGGACATCCGTCATCACACACCCGGCACGGGCTTATCGGACGGGGTTTCGGCGACGGCTTTGTTCAAAGCTTTGAGGTACGCCAACGCACTCGCTTCGATGATGTCTGTACTGACCGCTTTGCCGTGGTAGCGGCGGCCGAGGTAGTTGATTTCGACGGTCGCTTCGCCTTGAGCGTCTTCGCCGCCGGAGACGGCTCGGACTTGGTAGTCCTTCAGTTCGGCGGTCACTCCGATGATCCGTTCCATCGCTTTGCAGACGGCATCGACGGGACCGTCTCCGATGGCGGCGTCTCGGTACGACTGCGGTTCGGCTGGATTCTTATCATCGCGCAGTTCGACCGTTGCCGTGGGGATCGTGCCTGTTCCCGCACCGATGTGGAACTGGACGAGCTTCCAACGTTCGACGGTGACGTTCGCTTGCTTGTCGATCAGCGCGACGATGTCGGCGTCGTAGACGTGCTTCTTTTTGTCGGCCAAGGCGATGAAGTCGTCGAAGACTTTCTGGAGCTGTGCTTCGTCGAGTGTGTAGCCGAGTTCCGTGACTCGGGCACGAAAAGCGTGTCGGCCCGAGTGTTTGCCGAGAACCATGTTCTCACCGACGAAACCGACATCCTCGGACTTCATGATCTCGTACGTGGCACGGTTCTGGAGCATCCCGTGCTGGTGGATGCCCGCTTCGTGCGCGAAGGCGTTCTGGCCGACGATCGCCTTGTTCCGCTGAACGAGCATCCCAGTGATGCTCGACACGAGGTGACTTGTCTTGCAGAGCTTCGGCGTGTTGATGCGCGTGTTGACGCCGTAGTAATCGTGCCGCGTCTTGAGGGCCATCACGATCTCTTCGAGTGCCGCGTTGCCCGCTCGTTCACCGAGGCCGTTGATCGTGCATTCGACCTGTCGCGCCCCAGCCTCGACTGCGGCGAGGCTGTTCGCCACCGCCATGCCCAGATCGTTGTGACAGTGCGTGCTGATGACCGCTTGGTCGATGTTCGACACATGTTGCTTGAGGTACGAGATCACGTTGAAGTAGTGCGTCGGCGTGGCGTAGCCGACCGTGTCGGGGATGTTGACGGTGGTCGCTCCGGCCGCGATCGCCTTCTCGACGACCTCGCACAGAAAATCGAGTTCTGTTCGCGCGGCATCTTCCGGCGAGAACTCGATGTTGTCGCAGAACGACTTGGCCATCTGCACATGCTCGACAGCGGCCTTCACGATCTCCTGCTCGGCCATCTTGAGCTTGTACTGCATGTGAATCGGGCTGGTGGCGAGGAAGACGTGGATGCGCGGCTTGGCGATCCCCTTGAGTGCTTCCGCCGCCCGTTCGATGTCGTCCTTGCGACACCGCGCGAGACCACAGATCGTCGTGCGATCACCAAACTTTTGAGCGACCGCTCGCACCGCTTCAAAGTCGCCGGGCGAGGCAATCGGGAACCCGGCCTCGATGACATCGACCCCCAGCTCAACAAGGGCCTCGGCCACTTTGAGCTTTTCGGGCATGGTCATGCTGCAACCGGGAGACTGCTCGCCATCGCGGAGCGTCGTGTCGAAGATGATGACATTGTCGTTCATGGTGGATGGTCTAAGTTTGAAGGTTGATGGTCAGTGGAAGAGAGACTTGGTCGGACGTTGGCCTTTCTCTGGCCATCAACCTTCGACCATCAACTCTCAACCAAAAAAAACACCCCAAGGCCGCGAGGCCTTGGGGTGAACTGGTGCATTCGATGCGACTGGACGTTCCCCGGACCTCGCGTTTCAGCGGGTAAGCAGCAGGCCGAGGAGTAGGAGCGATTCGTGTTTCATGATGGCCACTGGGACACAGTGAGTTCAAAACGGGTTCGCCGCAAATGTGGCGGGATGGTATCGGTGCTTTTGAGGTCGGTCAAGAACGTGCTCCCTCTTGAGTTGCCGTAGGGTGCGTGGAGTCTTCGGAACGCACCGCAATGAAAGCCGCCCGACTTCAATCGGTGCGTTCCGAAGACTCCACGCACCCTACTTGTCTGTTCATTCTCTGCGTTTGACGATCAGCAGCGTCGAATCATCCGGCGGAAGTGGTCGGCCGTGGAATTGTTGTACCGCATCGCGGACAGCGGCGACGATCTCGGTGGCCGAGTCGGTGCGGTGAGCGAGTACCAACTGCTGGAGACGTTCATTGCCAAACATCGTGCCACCGGAGTCGCGCACTTCGATGCAGCCGTCGGTGCCGAGGACAAGCAGGTCACCGGGGTTGAGCATCAGATGTGGTCGCGTCGGACCAGACAATACTTTGGGAAACCCGAGTGGCAAGCGTGTCGCATCGAGTCGTCGAAACGAGGCCGTTGCCGTGTCGAGATGCAGAGCGGGGGCATGGCCTGCGTTCGCGAAGTGGACTTGGTGCGAAGCCGGATCGAGGGCGACGAGCAGGAAGGAAATGAACTGCGATTCCTTGAGGTCCGGCGCGATCGACTCGGCCAGAAGATCGACGATGCGGTCGGGATCGGCGAGCGTCTTCATGAGGACATGCAACATCGCCCGCAGTGAGGCCATGATGAGTGACGCTCCCAATCCGTGGCCGCTGACATCGCCGATGACGAAGCCGATGCGACCGTCCGCGAGCGGTAGCCAATCGTAGTAGTCGCCACTGACGAACTCCGCCGGTTGCCACCAAGTGGCGACTTCATAGCCAGAGATGTTCGGCAGCGTGTCGGGCAGAAAACCGCGTTGGATGCGTCGGCCCATCTCCATCGCGTGTTCGAGTTCGTGAGCGTGCCGCGCCTCCTCTTGAAGACGCCGCCGTTCGAGAGCCGTCGCGGCGTGCGCGGCAAACGCACGGATCAATTGCTCGTCGAAGGGGCCGAACCCCGCGTCGGCCTTGTTGAGGAGCTGCAACACGCCCACGAGTCGCTCGTCGATGTTCGAGATCACCGGCGCGCAGAGGATGTTGCGCGTGACGAACCCCGTGCGGCGATCAACGGACGAATCCCAGCGTTCATCAGCGTAGGGCTGCGGAACGTGAACGACCTGTTGATGTCGGGCGACCCAGCCGGTAATTCCCTGCTCAAGGCTATGCCGGATTTCATTGATCTCCAGCTCGGTGGCGACGCGCGTGTAAAGCTCATGCCGCGCTTCGTCGATCACGAACAGGCTGGCTCGTTCACAATCGACCGCATCACAAACGCTGTTGGTCACGATGTGCAGGATGCGGTCGAGATCGTGCTCGGTCGCCAACCGCAACGCGAGATCCAACAAATGCGACAGCGCGGCGGTGCGAGGATCGCCAAGAGCAACCAAGGGGTGCGCGTGTTCCGTGAGAGCGGTCGTCATGAGTGGCGTTCCTTCGCGAAGTAATTGAGGTCCGGCGTTGATGTTGGTCGCTACGAATCGGCCGGGAGCGAACCGACGGCGGCTGTAGTCGGTGCGCTCCCGAGTCGCTCGTCGATCCATGACGGATCGACGAACCGGCGGAGCAGCCAGCGGAAGGTATGTTCAATCCGAGCTTCAGTCGTGGCACGAGCAACATCTGTGATCGCTCGCGTTTCACTGGTCGTTGCGGGAAGTGACGGTTCCTCGGTCGTGCCCGTCCAGACAAAGCCCTGCAATTCGAGTCGTGTTGGCCAGCGTTCTTTCTCCGCGATGAAATTGACTCGATCTTGAATGCGCCTCCCCCAGACGACGCCAAACGTGTCGAAGAAGTCCAACCAAAGTTGATCGAACCGATCGACGACGTACGTGCGACTTCTACCCGCGCGACTGGCCAGCAGCACCGATGCCACGAGCAGGCCGGTACTCCACGTTCGTGACCACTCACGATCGGCCAGCCATGCGGGACATGCGGCTGATGACGAGACCGCGAGACACGCACACGCGGCGGCGAAGCACAGCACCGGGAGTGTGAACCGCGTGCCGCAGTAGTTGCCCGTCCCCATGACCAAGACCAACAGGTAAGCGACCAGTTGCGGCGTCTCCAGTTGGAGACCTCTGAGTTCGCTCCCTTGCAGCCAGAGTGAGAGGACCGGCCAAGCCAACACGAGCAGCAGCGGGACTTGAATGAACCACGTCCAGACACGCGTCCCCGGTCGTCTCGAACCGAGGACCGCAATCGCCGGACACAGGGCCAAGACCGCCGAGCCGTACCACAAATGATCGGCCCCAGATGTCGAGGCGACGTGCAGACCAAGGTCGCTCAACCACGAAACGGTCCAAAGCGAGAACGCCAATACAGCCCAGACCCAGGCGGAACCGAGAGTCGTCGCGCGTACCGCTCGCCGCGCTGTGACGAGGACTCGCCCAGCAAGCACGAGTCCGACGAAGATGGTCATAACGATGAGTGAAGTCAGAGGAGTTGTTCCGTGTGGGAGGCTCTCACCAAGTTAGGCTCTACGCCATTTTCGTAGGGTAGGTGGCTCGCCTGCCCTCTTTTTCCGCAACGGCTAAGGGCAGGCGAGCCGCCTACTCTACGTTTTCAACGGGCGATGACAGGAAGCAATCTGGGTCGCGAGCGAATTCACTCCGGAGAACCGATACAGGCGGCAGGTTGTCTCACAGTCCCCGCATCTTTTCAAATCGAA
The DNA here is from genome assembly GCA_043746775.1 of Schlesneria sp. Taxonomy (GTDB): domain Bacteria; phylum Planctomycetota; class Planctomycetia; order Planctomycetales; family Planctomycetaceae; genus Schlesneria. The sequence continues at coordinate 4,568 of JAYTQJ010000392.1, read as the reverse complement.
ATCGTTTGACTGACCGGGATAGCTTGCCCTGTCCGAAAACTTAGGTCAGTGACGCAAACCTTGTGTCCAAGGATTTGTTGAGGCCACCGGACAAGGTGTCCGGACGAGTGCTCGACAATCCCTCACGTTCCACGGCCCCGCTTCTGTAGGAGAGACTAAGATGAAATTTGTATGGATGACCGCCGCGCTGGTTTGTTTTGCCAGCATCAACAGTGCCGATGCCGGCCTGTTCCACCACAAGAGCAACGGCTGTGGCTGTGCTCCCGCTTCGTGTGCCGCTCCAGCTCCTAGCTGTGCTGCTCCCGCTGCTTGTGCTCCTAGCTGTGCAGCTCCTGTCGCTTGTGCGCCAGCCTGTGCCGCTCCAGCCGCGACCTGTGCCCCAGCTTGCAACTCGGGTTGCAACAGCGGTTGCAATAGCTGCTGCAAGAAGTCGCACTGCTTCAAGATGCCTAAGCTCTGCTTGCCCAAGATCAAGTGCTGCAAGGTTCGCAACAAGTGCTGCAAGCCAGCTTGCTCGACCGGCTGTGCTCCAGCCTGTGCCGCTCCAGCCGCTGCTTGTGCTCCTACCTGTGCCGCTCCAGCTGCTTGTGGCCCAACCTGTGCCGCTCCAGCCGCTTGCTGCCGCTGAGCTGTCACGCACCACTCAACCGGTGCGAGGGTTTGAATCGGTTTGAAGTTGATGATGACGATTGAGTGACCGTAGCCCGTCCGCGAGGACAGTCGACAGAATCGTGATGGGACGCGGAAACGTGAGGCAACGTCTGGGGGAGGCAACTCCCCCAGACAAGTCTCTCGCAACGACTGCTGACTCGAAGAGTTTGCTCTTCCCCGGCGTGATGACTCCAACTCGCGGCCCGCAAGCCGCGAACGATGCTCGTCCCGCAAGCTTGGTAGCCAATGCCTTCGACAGACGGCCGCAATTCAACGGGCTGTCAACGCAACTCTGACGCAACATGAGAGGTGGCGGACCCAGATGGGACCGACGCCTTCTCGTGCTTCTTTGAGGGCCGGTACTGCGTGATCGCATTGATTTGCGAACACGTAGGGTAAGCGTCTCGCTTGCCCGTGAATGCCGTTGGAACAAGGGCAAGCGAGACGCTTACCCTACGTTGTTCAACAGGCTGTCACGCCAGCAGGTCCGTGACAATCTCGCCGCCGGGGACCACTTTGTACGGGCGCTGGAACTGGTCGAAGATCTCCGTCTCGGGAGCGACTCCCAGTGCGTGGTAGATCGTCGAGATGATGTCGCCGGGAACGAGTGGATGCGTGGCGGGAAAGGCTCCCGTGCTGTCGCTGGTTCCGTAGATCAGTCCGCGTTGGAAGCCACCGCCGGTCATCATCAGGCTGTAGCAGAAGTTCCAGTGGTCGCGGCCCCCCTGGTTGCCGTTCACTTTCGGAGTCCGTCCGAAATCGCCCAGCACAGCAATCAGCGTGCGGTCGAGCATTCCTCGCGCGGACAGATCATCGACCAAGCTGGCATAAGCGGCGTCGAGTTGCGGCAGCAACGTCGTCTTGAGCTTTTCAAAATTGCCGCCGTGCGTGTCCCAGGTCGCGTTGGCATCGGGTGCCCATGAGATCGTGACGACGCGCGTCCCGGCTTCGATCAGCCGTCGCGCGAGGAGTGCGCTCTGCCCATAAATGTTCCGGCCATAGCTATCTCGCAGCGAGGCCGTTTCATCGGACAGGCGGAACGCGCGTTGAGTCTCTTCCGACGAGAGAATGTCCAGCGCGCGGCCCTGCATCTGTGACATCTCGACCGCCGCCGAACGGACTTCGGCCCGCGCGGCACCGGTCGCGTCAAACAACCGCCGTCGCAATGCCAATCGGTTCGTCGTGACTTCGGTTTGCAAGGTCAACTCGGGAACACGGAAGTCGGCCGCGTTGGGATCGTGCAGCACGAACAGCGGATCGTAGGAGTGTCCCAGGAAGCCTCCGAAGAAGCCGGGTTGAGGTGGCCCGCCCGCTCCTTCTTTCGTGATGTATGGCAACGTCACTTGAGGCAGCACAGTCGGTGCGGTCGGTCGCAACTTAGCCATGATCCCGCCGAGACTCGGGTGGTCGGTGGACTTCGTTCCACCGCCCTGTTCGCCACGATCGTGACCAGTCAGCGACGCATAGACCGCCGCCGCGTGGGAGTTGTTGACGGTGTGATTCATCGACCGGACGACGGTCGCCAAGTGCATCTGCTTCGCCATGCGTGGCAGATGCTCGCACATCTGATAGCCGGGCAGCGAAGTCGCAATCGGCTGGAACTCACCCCGAATCCCCTCACCCGCGTTGGGCTTCATGTCCCACATGTCGAGATGACTGGGACCGCCGTTCAGGAACAACAGGATGACGTTGTCGGCGCGCGGACGGAGTCGGCTGCGGTCGGCCGTCGCCTCATTCGCCAAGAGCCTTGGCAACGACAGACCCATCCCGGCTAGGCCGAGACTCCCCACTTGCAACACACGGCGGCGAGAGACCGCCTCGCGGCGTGCGGCTTGTTCGATGTTTGAGTGTGTCATGGCGAAACCTTTCAAGTAGCGAACTCAACAACACCACTAAGGGATACCTCACGATTGGACCAGCGGCAATCCCGGCAGGCGGCGAGTCAGGGGCGTCAGCCCGCGTGTCGCTTTCCGAGCGGGGGACATCAGTCCCCTGGCTTCACGTTGATCGAAGGATCGACACAGAGACAACTGTCGCGAGTGTCGCCTTTCGCTCCGCGACAAGGACGTACTTTCGCGGAGCAAAAGACGACACTCATTGATCCGCCAGTCCTAAGAACTTGTCCAAGAACAACACCAACCCGCAGCGTGAGCGAGGACGAGAGTCGAGCGACATGCGTCCTCGCTCACGCTGCGGGTTGGTGCTGTTCAAAACACGGCGTAATTCTTGGACGAGTCCTAAGCTCGGGCTGACGCCGAAGGCCAGGGGATTCACGTCCCCCGCTCAGAAAGTCATCCGCGCGACATCTCACAACGACGGCTCGCGTTGATCGCGCGGGGTTGAGTATGCTCCTGCCGCGTGAGGAAGCTCTGGTGCGAAGATGCAATGGATGAAGAGTGTCTCTCGGGAGTCGATCATGGTTGCTCGTCGAATTGTTTCTGCGTGCTGTGTTGTGGGACTGGCGGTCGTGCTGGTGGTGGCCTCATCGCCAGCGTGCCTTGCTCAGGGAGCTGCCGCGAAGGAGAAGCCGACTCCCAAAGCGAAGCCGGTGCCGCGTGGTAAGGGAGCTCCGGCCGACGCTGCTCCCGGCGTGCGCGACTACTCGTCGAAGAATTTTTTGTTGCACACAGATCTCGCCGCCGATGACGCCAAGGAACTGCTGACTCGTTTGGAGACGATGCTGATCCTCGTGTCGCGCTACTTCGGGAAGCCCAATCCGCAGACGATTGAGATGAACGTGGTTCAAGACCAGAGCCATTGGCCGAACGGTTCAATTCATCCGGATGCGATCGCGAGCATCGAAGGGAAGGCGGGGATCACGCTCAGCCTGACGATGGGTCAACGCAATGCCCTCGGACAGACGCGCATCACGGCGGCGAAGTCGATCGTGTGGGCCGTGGCGGATCGGGGGACTCCGCAACACGAAGCTGTTCACGCTTACTGTCATCAAGCGTTCGGCCGCACCGGCCCGACGTGGTACGCCGAAGGGATGGCCGAAATCGGCCAGTACTGGCGTGAGAAGGATGAGAGCGTTCGCATTCACGACGGCGTGTTGCAGTACCTCAAGTCCGAGGAGCCGAAGGAACTGACCGAGATCACCGCGCCGGGCCAACGCACCGGTGACAGTTGGCAGAACTATGCGTGGCGGTGGGCGCTGTGCCATCTGCTGGCGGGGAACACCAATTACCGAGACCGCTTCAAACCGCTCGGTCTCGCGCTGCTCAACGATCAGCGGACGAGTTTCGAGGACGTGTATGGTCCGATGGCGAAGGAGATCTCGTTTGAATACGACTTCTTTTTAAAGCATCTCGATCAGGGTTACCGTGTCGATCTATGCAGTTGGGATTGGAAGACGAAGTTCACGCGCGTGAAGGGATCGTCGCTGACGACCGCCAAGGTCGAGGCGGCTCGCGGTTGGCAGGCATCGCGCGTGCTGGTCAAGACGGGCGACAAGCTGGCGTTCACAACAACCGGCGAATGGACGCTGGCCAAAGACGCAAGCAAGGTCTCTGCCGAGGGGCATGACGATGGCAAAGGAAAACTCGTCGGCATCCTGTTCAACGACTACCGTCTGTCCGAGCCATTCGAGTTGGGAGCGTCCAGCAACTGGGAGTCACCCGGCGATGGCAACCTCTTCCTGCGCTGCCGGGATGACTGGGGTTCGCTGGGGGACAATAGTGGGACGGTGACGGTGAAATTCAAACTGGCGGAATAAACGCGCGGACGCTCAATGCTTTGTTTAACCGCGTCGGCAACATTGAGAGTTTCGAGGCGAGCCGTGTGCCGTAAGGCCACGGGTTTCCTGCAACAAACCAGAACCCGCAGCCTTACGGCATGCGGCTCGCCGAGGGCAGTTTCAGAGTTGGATTGCAGAATCGTGAGCCGTTGGCGCTAGCCTCGGGTGCGCGAAACCCGAG
>JAYTQJ010000391.1:0-9183 GCA_043746775.1 Schlesneria sp. | reverse complement strand
CACGGTCACGGAGCTTCGACGTGGCCGTGAGAATGAGAAACAGCCTTCTCCTCCAAGCACGGCCACGTCGAAGCTCCGTGACCGTGGCACCCGAAACTGAAAAGGGCGATGGCCCTGCCTGAACAGCACACGGCGTTGACGATTCGGCCGGTCGGGTAATTCTCCCCGGAGAATCCGTCGCTGCCGTCGCTGGACCGGAAGCCTCTTTCTCGTCGTGATTCCCCCCGCGCGCGTCGGTGGCGAGGGACGTTCGACACGGATACGATCCGCCCCTCGCATCCACGGACGGGGCGTTGAATTGATTGGTCAGGCTCTCCCCGCTCCTCTGTTTCTCAGGATGCAACTCGAATGGTTCAGGCTCTCGCCGCTGCTCGCGAAGACAAACACTCTGTCCGCGAAGACAGCGAATCGGCGTTGATTTCGCGCGCTCAATCGGCCCTCAGCCACTGCAATTGGGAGGTCGGCGAATGTGCCGCCTTGTGGACCAAGCGTTTCGCCAAGGGACGCACTGACGCCGATTTTGGCATCCTCGTCGGACTGAGCTCCGATCAGGTCTACCAGCGTCGCCGCGTGTGGGAGACGTTCGGCGATGTTTCCGAGAACTACCCCGCGTTGAAGTGGTCTCATTTCTATTCGGCGCTCAATTGGGACGATGCGGCGGAGTGTCTTCAGTGGGCGCAGGACGTTCAGGCGGGTGTCGCGGAAATGAAGGCTTGGCGGCGTGCCCAGCGCGGCGAAGACCTGAGTGAGTCGGCGAGCGAGGATGACTTCAACCTCGCACCGGCGGAATTGACGCTCGTCGGTGAAGCCGCGCCGTTTGATGCCGATGCGCCGCGCCGCCCCCTCGGTTCCGTGGCGACGATCGACAACGATGGACGCCAGTCCGCCGCCCTCTCGGCGGGAGAGACGCCCGTCAACGCGTCGAGCAGCTACGCACCGTTTCGTGAAGACGCGGCCACGCCTCCGCGCGACACCGCTTCGCGCATCGAACCAACCACCGAGCAACTGGTGAAACGGATGACGACCGCCATCGAACGCTGTCACGGTGCAATGACCGGCCACTTCATGACTCAGTTCGCCAAGCTGCCCGAAAAAGTTCGACTGCGGTTCTTGAAGTCTGTCGAACAACTTTCCGAGAAGTCCGCGTCGCTGGGCGAGTGACATGATGGAGCCGCGCGAGCGCCATGAGCGATCCTGAACAGCCCGACTTTTCCTTTGATCTGCCTCCGGCGCGAGAACCGGTTCGCGCCGAACGAACGCCCACGTCGATGAGTTCCTCCACGGCGGTTCCCGCGTGGTTGGTGGCCGTCCTGTTGGTTTCGGTCGCGACGTTGATGCTGCGGAATGCCGGTCTGTTGCCGGGCTTTTCGTCGCGAGCGGCGACCGAGCCGCGAACAGTCACTCCACGCGGTGACTTGGCGGCCGATGAGCAGTCCAACATCGAACTGTTCCGCAAGGCGTCTCCGTGCGTCGTTCACATTAAAACGCTGACCCGCCGCCGCGACCCCTTCAGCATGAACGTGCTCGAAATCCCAGAAGGGACCGGCACCGGGTTTCTCTATGACGACGCCGGGCACATCGTCACCAACTACCACGTCATCCGCAGCGCGCAGGCCGCGAAAGTGAGACTTGCCGACCAATCGACTTGGGACGCGAAACTCGTCGGGTACGAAGCGAACAAGGATTTGGCCGTCCTCAAAATTGAAGCTCCCGCCGATCGCCTCCGCAAAATTGACATCGGTGAATCGGCCAACTTGCAGGTCGGCCAAAAAGTCTTCGCGATCGGCTGCCCTTTTGGACTCGATCAAACGCTCACGACCGGCGTCATCAGCGGGTTGGGACGTGAGATCGAATCGATCGGTGGGCTACCGATTGAAGGAGTGATCCAGACTGACGCAGCGATCAATCCGGGCAACTCGGGCGGGCCGCTGCTCGACAGCGCCGGTCGGCTGATCGGTGTCAACACGATGATCGTCAGCCCGTCGGGCGCGTACTCGGGCGTCGGGTTTGCGGTGCCGGTCGATATCATCAACCAAGTCGTGCCCGAGTTGATTCAACATGGCCGGGTCGAGCACGCCGTGCTGGGCCTACGCCTGTTTGATGATCAGGTCTCGCGCCGGTTGGGAATTCCAGACGGGGCACTCGTTCGAGATGTCTTCAAGAATGGCGGAGCGGCAGCGGCGGGGATTCGACCGACCTACGAAGACGAGGAAGGCAACATCCATCTCGGCGATGTTCTCATTGAAGTTGGCGGTCGAAAAATCAAATCGACGATCGACCTGTTGAAAGCACTGGACGGACCCAAGCCGGGCGACTCGATCCGAGTCACGCTGCTCCGAGACGGTCGGCTTCAAACAGTCGATGTCCAACTGCAAGCGGCCACTCCGCCACCGTGAGGCGTTCCCTCGCGCGGCGAGAAGGGACTCGTTTCACCGCGTGGTACAGGCCAACACCAACCCGAAGCGTAAGCGAGGAAGCGTGTCGCTCGACTCTCGTCCTCGCTTACGCTCTTTGGGTTTTCAGCCCCAAAGGGGCGACTCTATGTCAGCCCAGGGCAACGCCCTGGGTGGGCGATTTTCCGTGAATTTCAAGCCCTGAAGGGGCGGCACTATTCGGCTGATCGACTTAGGGCCGCCCCTTCAGGGCTTTAAAACCTGTGACAGTCTCTACCCAAGGCGACGCTCCCGTTGGTCGCTTGCCCTGGGCTAACTTAGTGCTGCCCCGTTGGGGCGAAAATACAAAACAGACGTTTCCGACAGAAGCACGCGGCTCGCCGGAATGCGCCTTTTGTCGGAAACGTCAAAACAGCGCAACTTCAAAACTTACGCTTCGGGTTAGTGCGAAATACGCCATCCTCAACCGTGCGAGGCTCAACGGCGTTTCGTCACGGACGGCGAAGTTGTTCCGGCAGCGTGTGGGCCATCTCGATCAAGAACAGTCGGCGAATGGCGTCGTAGCCGCGATCGTTGGGGTCTTCGAGATTGTCCCAGTACCAGTAATGCGGATCGGCTGAGCGATACTCGCGATGCCAGAAGTGAGTGCAGTGAACTCCGTGTCCGAGGAACTCGGCCCGCATGTCGACCAAGCTCACGTCATCGTGTCGCTCCGCAAAATGGGTGAGAACCTTGTTGTACGCGGCGATCACTTGCAGGCCCTCGGGCCAGGAAGGCAACCCTGCGAGTTGGATGTCCCCGTCGCCGTCGGTCGGGTCATAGATGTTGGCGACGAACAGATGGCACCCGCCGGGAAACGTTTCGCGCAGCCGCTCGGCGATCGTGTCGAGGCGACGTTCAAAGTTCTCGACCCATTCGCCGATCTCACGGACGCGCGCACCGTACATCGCCCCTTCGCGCGGCGGCGTGCGACCATAATTGTGAATCACGTCGTTCCCGCCAGTGGTCATGACCACGATGCCGAACGTCTGCGCTTCGTACGGCTGGAGCTTGGGGAGCTGATAGTCCACGCACTCGATGGAGGTCGTTCCCGAGATCGCGAGGTTGAGCGATTTGAGATTGGGCAAAACCTCTTTCAAGGAGATGGCTCGCATGTCAGCGAACTCGTCTGGCGGGTTCTTGGCGAGTCGCGTGAAGTACGTGAAACCGGGGGACGCGCCCAGTCCCTGCGTCACGCTGTCTCCCAAGCCGAGCAACACCACGGGGCGTGTACTCCACGTTGTGGCAAACGCCTCGCGAGGCACCGCCGGTCCCGCTGGTCCGACACCAACAGGCCGAGCGTACCGGTAGTGCGTCCAAACAAACGTGAGGCCGATGACGAGAACGCCCGCGATGAGCAGCATCAACAGGCGACGCCCGCGATGCGATCGGGCGGGAACGGTGACGGGCGTGTTGCTTATGACGGTGCCTCGATACGCCTCGCGGCGACCAATGAAATGTTCGAGGCGAGCCGTGTGCCGTAAGGCCACTGGTTTTCTGTAACGAATCAGAACCCGCAGCCTTACGGCGTGCGGCTCGCCAAAGTCTCACTCGCGACCGCGTGAGGTGTAACAACGCTGAGTCGGACTTCAATCGGTGGTTGGTTTTGTCGTGGCGGACTTATCGGTCGCGGGCTTGTTCGCGGGGCGTGACTCCGCGACATCGGCCAGCAGTGAGTCGTACTCTTCCACTGGAGCGGCCTCGGACGGTTGCTCGTCGATGCGTTCGTCAGTGGTGCAGAAGAGATAGAACCGCAGTAGCGGTCTGATGGCCGAAGCGGGATCGCGATCCAACGCTGTCTTGAGCGTTTGAGCAGCCCCCTTCACATCGCCCGATTCCAACTGAGCCATCGCGATCTGGAAGCGGAGCATGGTCGCTTCAGAACGGACCTCTTCTTGAGATTGGACGACGGCTCCCGCGTGAACCAACGGGTACTGATCGGCGGCCATCCAGTACGGGTTGAGTGCTAAGAACGGCAGCGTCATGACGGCCGCTTCTGCGGCGGCCGTTTCAGTTTCTCGCGCCTGATCGCGCCAGAGTCGGATCGCGCGGAGATAGTCACCGTTGGACAGAGCGGACATCGCCACCATGCCGCGCCAGCCGGGTGCTGCGCCCGCCGTCGCGATCGACTCGACCGCCTCCAAAGATTCGTGAGCCTCACGGACGCGCCCCGCTTCCATCAACCACGGCCCGAGCATCGTCTTGGCCGCGATGTTCTGTTCTTTGTAAACGGCATCCGCTTCCAAGATTTTAATGGCGGCGAGGACTCCACCGTTTTGAGCCGCAGCGTTGGCGACCTGCAACCGCTCGGCTCCGGCATCGAGTTCCTGCTGCGTCATCTCATTCAATTTGGAGACCGTCTCTTCGAGTGCGATCTCGCGGTCGAGCAGCGATTCACGCTGCTGTCGTTCCTGCTCGGTGGAATCGGGCCTGTACGGTTGAAGCTGCTTGATCTGCTGCAATGTCTGCAAAGCCAAATCGACTCGCCCCAGCTTTTCGAGCAGCGCGAGCATGTCGTACCGGACGCCCACATCATCCGGACGCAGCGCGGCCGCTTGCTGCAACGCGGTGATCGCCTGGTAATACCGGAAGAGCGGCGACCACGGTGCGCGGGCCTCCGACATGATCCCCGATTCGATCCGGTCCAGGATCAAATGGGACATGCCCAAGACGCGATAGCCTTCGGCGGAATGCGGATCGTCTCGCAAACCGGCGGTCGCCTCGCGGATGGCAGTCAGAGCCAAGCCAGCTCGCACGGGCAGCGGAATCTCGCCCCCCGACACGGACATTTGCAGTCGATGCTGACCGGATTGAACACCGGCCGGGAGCGACGGCCGACGCAGTGAGAACAAGTTGTCATACGTCGTCGCGGGCTTGGCCCATTCGCGCGTCGTCTCGGGGACGGAGCCTTCCGTCCGAAAGGCCCGTTCAACGTGATTGATGCGATGCTTGGCGATGAATTCCTTCAACTCCGGTGTGTCTGTTCCGTCGCGATAGAACACGGCCGTCGGAGAGGTGAGTGCGGTCAGTGCCCAATCCTTCGACGACAGCAGATCACTGAACGTCGTGTAATCGGGCGCGGGGATCGGTCCCGTCAAACGGGGCATGACGTGCGTGATCTGGTACTTGTCGAACACGGCCTGCCAGACGGCAGGCTCACCGCTGCCAGGCAATTGCTCACGCTTCTGTTGCAAGGCGCGGCGTGTCGCGTTGTAGAGGCCGATGAGGTTTCGATCACCGGCTCCCGCAAACAAACCCGCCCGCTGATCGACGAACGATTTCTGTCCCGACCAAATCACCAAGTCTCCGTGGCGCAGCGCGAAGTGAAACGGACGGTCATCCAAACTGTTGGCCGCGAGGTTTTCAAAGACACTCATTTGAATCGCGAGGTTCTGGTCGAAGCCGACGCCCGTCCGCTTGCCTCCCGCACCGTCGATCCGCCCGCTGATGACCAGCCACGCGAGACCGAAGAAACTGAAGACCGTCACCGCACGGCCTCCGCGCGAGAACAGCAACTCGCGCCAATCGACCGAGTAGACCTGTCCGAATCGCTGGCGATACCAGACTTGGGCGTTCACCGTGCAGATCGCGCAATTCACGAGACTGGCTGCGGCGAGTTCGTGCGTCGTCAAACAAGCCATCGCATTGAAGACCAGCACGGCCAGCAAATGGCCGGGATGCAGACGATCACGATTGAGAAACAGCGAGACCAGTGTCGCGACGAACAACACCATCGCCGCGATCACACTGTGGCTGATCGAGTCTCGGAACGCCGGGAACAGGATCGAAAAATAAGACAATTCCAGCACGGACGGCTTCGGGAACACCTGCCTCAACGCGGGATAGTCCACCATGAACAATCGCCACGGCGCGAGCCACGCCTCGAACAGGAACGGGTGAATGACGGTCACTGCCAGCGATGCACCGGCCACGCGCCACCCATCGCGACGCCGCTTGGCGAGGGCTTCGTCACCCAGCACTCCGTTGCGCAGGGACTCACCCGCCGCAAACAGCATCAACAACAGCCAGCCGAACCAGGCGCGGTTGTCGAACTGAGACCACAACCAAACGAACGGCACCAATTTCCAAAGTGACTTGCGCGACGAGTCCTGTTCCGCCTGCAACGCGACAAACAGCGTGAATGCCAGTCCGGCGAGCGTCACCAATTCCGGCTGCATCGTGATCTGGGGATAGCAGACCAACAGTGCCATCACGGCGCAGATCGATCCCCACCACGTCCGAATTCCCGAGCGGTGAGCGTGAACCAAACAACCGAACGCCACGCCCGCCAACACGCCTTGAGCGATCGACAGTCCGATGCCTCCCGCCACCGCATGAACCCCGGCCGCAAACAGGTCGAACAACCACGACAGGTTGACCCACCGGCGATCTCCGGCGGTGGACGAAAAAACATCGTTGGCGGACGGCAACACTCCATGCGACGCGAGGTACTGCCCCGACTTGATATGGACCAGCGTCTTGGACTCGCCAATCTGCGAGAACCCGAACAACAGCGCCAACCCAACCACCGCCCAGCGCAGCACGAAGTCGCCACGAATCGCTTCGTCCTCAACCAACTCCGGCGTAAGCGGCTCCCATTCCGGCAGACCCTCGTCGATGGGAGCGGCTCCATCTGCCATCGAACTCATCGCGGCATCGGGGTGCCAGAGCGATGCTTCAGAGGACTGCGGTTCATTTGAAACGGGAGCAGATTCACCGGGACTGGCCTGATTGTTACCAGTCGGTTCGGAGGGAGAGGTCACAGTGTCGCTCGCGGATCAAAGGGAGAAGTGTTCAAGACGAAAGGGATGGTACGAACCGCACTCGCGCACGGCAAAGTGACCTACGCGAGACAACTCAAAGTTGTTGGAGTCGCTGTCCGTCGCCCCAGCCTTGCAGGGCGACGGGCACGAGAGGCCGTTAAGAACTCGTGGTCGCCACTGGACATGCAGAGTTGGAGTCGATGGTGTTCTGTTGGACAAACAGAGTTTTCACTCAGGGCTGCGCCACATGGGGAAAGGCTCCAAGGTTTCTGAGTGGCGGCTCGTTAGTCGTCCTCATCGAAGAACCACGGGACTGACCCGTCTCGTCCCGCGCAACGATCACCGAAACGTTCAGATAATCTCTTCGTGCCCTATTTGTGGCGGATGGTCTTGAAACCATTGCTCAACCGTGTAACCAATCCGATCCTTGCCGACCCACGGACGCAGCGCTTCGGGAACGACGATGCTGCCGTCCGCCTGCTGGTAGTTTTCCATGATCGCGATGATTGCGCGGGTCACGGCGATCGCAGTGCCGTTCAGCGTGTGAACGTACTTCGTCCCCTTCCACTCGGGCGACTTGCAACGGATGTTGAGGCGACGGGCTTGGAAATCGGTGCAGTTCGATGCCGAGGTGATCTCGCCCCATTCGCCCGCTTCGCCGCGGCCGGGCATCCACGCTTCGAGATCGTACTTACGATAGGCAGGGCCACCGAGATCGCCCGATGCGATGTCGAGCACTCGATACGGGATGCCGAGTCCCTGAAAAATCTCTTCCTCGATGGCGACGATCTCGTGGTGAACGGCATCCGACGCGGCGACATCGGGCGCGGTGAAGCCGAACATTTCGATCTTCGTGAACTGATGCACGCGATAGATGCCGCGCGTCGCCTTACCCGCCGCCCCCGCTTCCGTCCGGAAGCAGTGCGAGATGCCGGCCACTTTGATCGGCAGCTTGTCGATGTTCAGAACCTGATCCTTGAGCGAACCGCCCAGCGTGATCTCGGCCGTGGCGACGAGGCACAGGTCCATTCCGGCGATCGAGTAAATTTGCGTCTCATTCCCGCGCGGCTGGTATCCGGTCCCTTCGAGAATCTCCATGCGGGCCAGGTCGGGCGTCGTGTGCAACGTGAACCCGTGCTGCACCAACTTCTGAACGGCGTACTGCGTGAGTGCCAACTCCAGCAGCACCGCTTCATTCTTGAGAAAGTAGAACCCGCTGCCCGTCACGCGCGCTCCGGCCTCAAGGTCGATGAGATCGTGCTTCTCGGCGAGGGCCAAATGATCGAGCGGCTTGAAGTCGAACTTCGGGATCGTCCCCCAAGTCCGCGCGGTCTTCGAGTCTGCTTCCCCACCGAGCGGCGCGTCGGGGTGAGTCAGATTCGGGATCGTCATCAATGCGGCTTTGACTTCTGCCTCAACGTCCGTCAGTTCCTTTTCAAGCTGCTGAATCCGCTCGCGCATCGCGCGACCCTTTTCGACCAGCCCCTGCTTGTCGGCCGGAGCCGCCTTTGGAATCAGGGCCGATGTTTCCTTCTGCTCATGCCGTACCCCGTCGGTCTCGGTGATGAGTGCCGATCGACGGTCTCTCAACGAAATGATCCGATGCAGGTCCGCTTCGACATGCCGATTCCGGCAATTGGTCCGAACCGCATCGAGGTTGTCGCAAACAAATTGAAGGTCAAGCATCGTTGGTCCAAGGAAAGTAAGTCTGTACGAGATTGGTTCGTGATGGTTCCGCAGACACATCCACCCGAAGCGTAAGCGAGGATCGGCACACCAGCCATCGAGCAGCGACGAGTCTCTTCGAGCATTCGTCCTCGCTTACGCTTCGGGTTGGTGTTGTTGAGCCGCATCAGTTCACCGCGAGGGCCACATAACTTAGCCCACGTCGTCACTCGTGGGAATCGTGGTCGGCTACGTTTGCAGGTCCATCGTCTTTGTCATTTCGGGTGCCACGGTCACGGAGCTTCGACGTGGCCGTGCGAGAA
>JAYTQJ010000390.1:0-21988 GCA_043746775.1 Schlesneria sp. | reverse complement strand
GTTGAAAATCGTAGGATGGACGCCCTCGTCCGTCCGTTTTCAACTAGAAATCACTCGGACGAGGGCGTCCAAGTTACGTTCTTCAACAGGCTGCTAGCCGCGGGTGTCAACCACGGTGGTCAAGGCCCTGACGTGAATGAGCCGCGAAGCGGCGGCAGAAGCAAGGCGATTCGGCTCGCCACGACACTGCCGCCGCTTCGCGGCTCGAGACGTGAAGACAACCTTCTCTACGGGCTGACGCCCAATGGCACTCACTTTGGGGTGTAGCTGAAGTCGTAAGACTTCAGCCGATCGTCAAAGCTGGCTGAATTCTCACGAGTTCAGCTACGTCGCACTGAACGTCAATTTGATAATCGCTCAAAGTGAGTGCCATTGGGCTGACGCCCGTAGAGATTCGCCACCATCGCTTTGCGATTCAACTGCCGTGCAAGGCTGACTACCAATGAACGACTGCACCCGCGACAAACGGCGGAGTTGTTCGTGGACAGGTTCTATACCTCACACGGCATAAAGTGAGGCCTTGCCGAGCGGGGCGTCAGCACCTCCAGTTCATTCCAAGAGGGCTTACGCCCAAGAACCAGGGGGCTTACGCCGCCCCGCTCAGAGGTCTCATCACTGACCGTGCGAGTGGATAACCGCTTCTTCGTCGCGATGTCATCTTCCACTTGGGCGACCACCACCCGGGCCGCCACCACCGGGAAAGCCTCCCCCGAATGGCGACCCGCCTCCGCCACCTCGACTGGATCGACCTTGCGAGCGTTGTTCCATCGCGCGTCGGAGGGCCTCGGCGTCACGATTGGCATCCGGGGGCTGTTGCCCGCCGGGGTTGTTGGGGTCCGAACCGGTCTTGCGACTCGACGAACGTGTACTGCTAACGTTGACCTTTGGAATGACGGACTTGATGGTCTCAGTGATGATGGACGGGTCGGCGGAATCCAGCCGGACGATCCGGACAGTGGGACGGGCCTCTCGCGCACGATCGTCGAGCGATTGGACCAGATCCTCAACTTGACGGTACAGCGAGTCGCTACACGAAACGATCAGATGACTCGTGCGCCGATCGACTCCGACCGTGAGTTCAACCGACGGCTGTTTGCGACCGCCACGAGCACCTCCGCCTCCCGCTCCCTGCATCAACATGGCGAGGGGATTGAATCGTTGGTTCGGATCTCCGCCAGCGGCCGCATCGGGAGTGATCGAGTCTTTGAACACGCTTTCCACGATCTCGACGACTTCATCAATGTCGGCATGTTCGATGGGAATGGATCGTGGCACGCGGGTTCGCAGTGAAGCGGGCAACTCCGACGCATCGAGCAATTCGAGCATCTGCTCGACCTCGCGAACCATCTCTTGAGGACCGGTCACAAACAGGGCGTTGGCGCGCAGATCGGTGATGATCCGCAGGCTGCCCGCTCCACCGAGAGTTTGATTCAGGCCGGTGACATTCATCATGCCGCGCCCCATCGTGGAGAGTCCGCTGGTGAGCGATCCGAACAGTCCGTCACTGGATGAACTCGACGCGCTCACGCTGCTCTGCGGAAACAACTTCTCCAACATTTGAGCCGTCTCCGTCGCGTCGGCGGATCTCAAATAGAAGATCGTCCAGCGCGTGCGTGAAGGCATGGCGGACGAGAGCGTGTTGAGCATGTCCTCCAGCCGGTCGAGAGCCTGCTTGTCTTCGGATTGCAGGATGATCTCTTCGCCGACAATCGTGACGCCAATTGGAGACGACTCACGCGCGGCTCCCTTGTTGTCGAGGGAGTCAGCGGCGGCGGCGTCCTCATTTGTGGAACTGCTCGTGACGCTGCTGGGTCGGTCGAGGTCAACGTCCGCGTCACCGCGGGCGGCTCCGGAACGACTGACCTGCAGGATGGACGACTTCCGAGGCGCGGCCGCATCCGGTTCAGTTCGCTCGGTGCGCGGGATCGGCCGCACGCGCGGTCGCCCTTCCGTCGCAGGCCGTTCGGCATCATCGCTGCGCAGCCCACGAGGTGGCTCGATGGAGCGTTCTCGTCGCGCAGGCTCGTCCTGCAACTGTTCCTCTTTCGCACTCGGGACGCGCTTGTCGCGAATGGGACTCGGCTGCGAAGGGATCACGACGCGGATCGGATTGCGGTTGCCTGCATCCCACATTTGTTTGATGAGCGGCATCACATCTTGCGGATCGCGGCCACCCATGTGGACGGTGCGTGTGTTCCCGCGATCGACGTTCTCGCCCTGTGGCTCGGCCCCCACTTCACCCAATTGGGTGAGCAGGACTTTGACCTGAGCCAACTGATCGGCCGAACCGCGCACGAGCAACCTGCGCCCGAATGCATCGGGTTCGATCAGCGGAGGCTTGGGATCACTCACGAACAACGCCTTGAGCGTGTTCGTGGCTTGAATCGGATCAAGCCGCGAAAGGTTAATGACTGCCACCGATCCACTCGCTTCGCCCGCCAGCGTCTGCACAAGCTTCTCGATCTCAGTGTGTTCTTCACGAGTCGCATGGACGTGGATTTTCCCCGAACGTGTGTCTTCACCGACGATCAGTCCCGGCATGAGCGAGTTCAGTGTGCGTGAGACCTGCGTCGCGTCTCCGCCAGGCACCAAGTAAGCCTTGAGGTACGCGGGGCTGTCGTTGACCTGAACGGTTTTGCCGCTGGAATCTTTATCCACGTCGATCGCCTTCACCGCCTCTTCGACCACTTTGACGAGAGCCGAACTGGCGGTGACGAGCAAGTGGTTGGTGCGCGTGTCCGCCGTGACCTGAATCTTGCCCGCGTACTGCGACGGAGTGGCCGTGCCTCCGGAAGAAGTCGGCGACCGCGAACTGCTCCCACTATCGCGACCCCGCGAGTCGTCCGAACGACCGTCGCGCGAACTGCTCGAGAATCCCGGTGGGCCGAACCCGCCGCCAAAGGGACTGCCGCCGAATCCACCTCCAAATGGTGAGAAGCCTCCTTGAGGAAAGCCCGTCATGGACGAAGACGTGGTCGTGGTTGTGGTCAGCCCAAACAACCGACGAACCGTCCGCTCGGCCTCGGCCGCAGAGATGTGCTTGAGTGGCAGTGCGCGGAATGCAGTTTCTTTGTTGTCGATCGACGATCCCGCCTTCAGCAACCGTTGAATCCGATTGAGATTGCTCCCCGTGTCCATCAAGACCAGCGAGTTTGTGTTCTTCAGTGCCGAGACCTTGCCCCACGGCCCGAGCAGTTCCTTGACCTCGCCCACGATCTTGTCGGCTTCGAGTCCCTCAAGAGGGAGGATCAGGCTGAGTAACTCGTTGGCACCCCGTTTCGATAGCTCTTCAATCGTGATATCGGGGATGTAGTTCGGCGGGATGCCATTGTCGAAGTTAAGCGACACGAGGAACCGGTCGCGGCGAACCAGCACATAGCCCTTCGGCAGCAGATAGCCGTTGAGAACATCCAACGCCTCGGTGACGGTGTACGACTTCTCGTCGTAGTAGTTGAAAGTGCCGGGCGGCACATCGTTCAGATCGAGCGTCAGGCTTGCCGCTTCCGCGAACAACTTCAAAACATCGGCCCAAGGTGCGTACCGAAAATTGAAAGCCAGTTTGGGTCCGTCCGCCTTCTCCTCGGACACCGTGGGAACCTTGCCATCGGCAGTGGCAGCCACGGCGATACGCGTTCCGAATGAGGCCGAGACCTTGGCTCCCTCGGGAGGCTTCTCTTCGACAAATTCCGTGCGACGAACGGGAGCGGGTGCGACGGCGGGACTGCTGCCCGGCCCGCGAGGGACTCCCGGTAGCCCAGCTTCGCCACCGCCGTTGCGTTCCGTTTCACGAGCCGCGATCTCAACCTTCATTTCCTCTTTGCGGACATCCCAAATCTTTTTCTGATCGGTTGAAAGAACATCGACGGACTTCTGGTCAAACTCTTTGATCAAGTTCGGCATCTCATCGCGCGACGCCAAGTTGCGCATGGCCATAAACATGTCCATCCGCAATTGGTCGAGTTTCTTGTTCTGTTCCTCCGTCAGTGCCAGCTTCTCCTTAAATTTATCGTCGCGCAAAGCCAGTCCCAAAGTGGGCGTGTCGCCGAACCCCGACCGTCCGCGCCGAAAGCCACCCTCTTGAGGCCGCTCCAGCGGAGGCCCGCCCGGTTGCGAGAAGGCCACTCCAGAATCAAGCCACAGCAGACTGACCAGCGCTAGGCTTGCAGGTCGAAAGAACTTCGACCGACGGACGAGAGTCGAGAACAGAGACGCAAGTTTGAAGCACCGCATGATGGCCTCCGAGGGAACGGCTGCGAGAAGTCTCGCCGCGTTGGAACAGTCGCCGCCTAGTATGTCGTCCGTTTCAGCACCGCGTGTAGGCGGTGTCCGCAAGATTTCAGGTCATACAAAGCTGAACGCATAGCGTTTGTGATGCACGTCGCCGACAATCAACTCCGTCGAGTACTACGGAACGTCTCGCAACACCAACCCGCAGCGTGAGCGAGGACCTGCCGTTCGAGTTTCTCGCTCACGCTGCGGGTTGGTGTCGTCGAGTCCCCTTCCATTTCGGGCCGAAGGGAATCTCAGCCTGTCCCGCCTCTCAGCTAATACGGTCGAATCCGTCAGGAACATCGGAGTCTTCCGGACAGCCAGCAAGGCTTGCCCGACTGGTTACTCTCGCCACACGGCACGTTCGGGATGATAGCGGTTGAAACGTCCGTACCGAGAAACTCAGATTTTCTTGTTCAAACGACCGAAGTAATCTCAAGCCGCGTCGCTGGTCCCGAGGGAATGCTCCAGCGATCCCTTTGAAATACTCGGCACGCTGCGCCGCACAGGAGTCTCTCATGAACCGCTGCTTCCCCCTCGTTTCGCTCGCACTGTTGAGCTTCACTGGCACAGTGCTCGCGCAAGAAAACGATGCCGTCGAGTCGCATCAAGCCAAGCTGGAAAGCCAGTTCGATGAACTCGATAAAGACGGGGACGACCAGTTGTCAGAGGGGGAAGCGCGTGAGTTCTCACAAAAGCGGCTCGGCCGAATGCGGGAGAACGGACTCAAACAGGGATATCCCTTGGCTCGCGATGAGTTCATCACGGCTGGCGTTGCCGAACGCGAAGCCGATGACCGGAAGGAAAAAGAGAAATCTGAAGACAAGCAGTCGCGGAAAGAAATGAAAAATGCCGTTCGTTCCGACGAACTGGAAGCGCCGTCCAAAGAGAACTCGCAGCCGGGAAGCCCCACCAGCGGAGGTCGTCGCATTTCTTCGGCCAAGTCGAAGTTCGTGCGAAGCCTGCCTGCTGAATACCAAGCGCGGGACAAAAATGGCGACGGGCAGATCGGCCTCTACGAGTGGGACCGCGCGAAATACACGGAATTCGCCAAGCTCGATAAGAACGGCGACGGCTTCCTCACTCCCGCCGAATTGGGGCCGAAGATCGTTACGAAAACGGGAGGCCGGCAGCCCGGCGGTGACAACCCAGACCCGCTGGATCGCGAAGCTCGCGACAACTTCTCTCGTTTGGACGGCAATCGAGACGGAGCGCTCACCGAAGACGAATGGGCCAAGAGCCAGCGCACCCGAGGCATGTTCGAGCAAGCAGGCATCAACCTGTCTTTGCCTTGCGACGCCGAGTCCTTCACGATCCTCTATCGCAAGGCCCGCGAAGCCTCGGGGGGTGGCAGAGGCGGCGACTCCGGTGGTGGCAGAGGCCCTGACTTCGGTGGAGGTCGAGGTGCCGACTTCGGGGGGGGGCAGGGGTGGTGAACGGCGTTAAAGGACAGTCTTTTCATGCCCGTGAAGGGAGATTGTGTGAGCCGCAAGGCGGCTTAGCAGCATGTTGAAAACGTAACTTGGACGCCCTCGTCCGAGTCTTTTCTCGCTGGAAGCGGACGGACGAGGGCGTCCATCCTACGGAGAGACTATTCCCTGCCGCTCGCCTTTACAGACCCGCGTTCCCAGAGTTCCGATTGATCCACGCCACAGTTACTGAAGCTCCCACGAACGCGAGGAACGACAGCGCACTGAGCGAACCCGCCAACAGGATGAAGCCCAGCACTCCGATCACGGCGACGACGAGTGGAACGCGACGGGCCAGTCCGGACAGAGCCGCTCCGCTGTTCACCCCGATCGCGATGCCAAGTCCCATCGCCAGCCACACGAGAGTCCACACGAGGCTCATGCCCCAGCGAACCGACTCCTGTGGGCGCAGTCCAAGAGCCAGCTTCGGATCGCCACCGGCCTTGGTGAAGACGAGCTTCTGGCCCGTCATCGGCAACTCAAACCCCAGCGACAAGCCGCCCGCTTGAGTCCATGCCGGGGAACCGCCTCCGCCTCCGTTCGCCATCTGCTCCATGCCGACTCCGCCGAGGTTGCCGAAGCCGCGCTGGGCGAGTTCGCCATTTGGAGCGACACCCAAAATCGCACGCCCCGGATTCGCGGTCAGCATGTCGGAAAAATCCGATTCAAACGACTGTTGTTGCCTAACCTCAAGACTCAAGCCGGGCCCCGAGCCGGGGCCATCCACCATCGGGCCGGGGTTGGCGAATCTCACGGTCGTGTCGTTTTGGACGTTGACACCAAAAGAGGCGTTGGAGTCGAACAACGTTCCGCTCGTTAACGACTGAACGCCGCTGCCGCTGTTGCTGGTGATCACTCCGTTCCCGGCCATCCCCGAAATGAAGGCCGAGTTGCCCTGAGCCGGATTGTTGAGGTTGTTCATCCACAGACCACCGTTCCCTTGTTGTCCGAACTGCCCCTGTTGACCACCTCCTTGAGGACCTCCCAAGCCACCTCCACCGAAGCCCCCTTGTTGTCCTTGTTGACCGCTCGCGCGACCGCCTCGACCAGACATGGCTTGCTGGTATTCAATCCCCTGTCCGCCTTGTTGCCCCTGACCTTGTTGGCCTTGGCCCTGCTGCCGGTAGAAGCTGTTGTCGGTGATGGCCTTGTTCAGATCGCCGAGGTTGGCGTCGTTGCTGCTTCTCAGGTTTTGGCGCTGCTCGATGTTGCTCCCCTTCGCGGCGGCTTTGCCTGCGACGGGCTTGCTGTCGGACGGTTTGCCCTCTTCCTTCGCGTCTCCCTTCTGTTCGGCAAGCTCTTGGTTTTGCAGGCCGAAGTTGAAGTTCAGGCCACCGTCGGACCAAAGCGATGAGGACGATGCGACTCCAGTGTAGTTCGACCGTTGCAACTGAACGATGTTGTCGCTGTTCTGAGCGAGGGCCTCAAAGCTGTCGATCCCGTTCGCGTTGATCTGAACGCCGCTCACCTCGGAGCCGCGCGACAGGACATCAATCCCATTGCCGCTTCGCTTGGTGACGACCACTGCCGACTGACGCCCCTCATCCACTTGGACCTTCTGTTGCAGTTCGTCCAGCCGCTTCAAGACCTGGACCTTCTGCTGGTCGAACTCAGGGTTCGAGGCTCCGCTGAAGTTGCGGACTGCGGTGCCGAGTTGCTTCAGGTTGCCGAGCGCGAAGTAGTTCGTGCGACCGTTCGGGTTCTGCTCGACCGTCGCGCAGAGCAAGCTGATTTCCTGAAGAGCCGCCTGCTGATAGATCAGGTCGGGTAGTCCGTCCGGGTGCAGAGTCAGGTTGTGGCGCGAGGCAGAAGTGATCGGCTGCGCGTCCAAGTCATCGGGGAGATAAACCGTCCAGCGTGTCCGCGCGACGGGGATGCCGAACTCGGGATCGGCTTGCTGACTGATGACCTCGGGCGCGGGGAAGTCGAACTCTTCACGCAGGACGCGCGCCGACTTGGGCAACGCGCCCGACAGCTTGCCGCGCCAGAGGACTCGCACGGGGAATGACAGTGACGCAGCACTTGTCTTGGGAAGAGCGACCAGTTGAATCTCACCGTCCTTCCGCTTCGTCGTCACCGCGCGCGACGGCTGGTTGCCAACGAAGACCGACAGCAGTTCCGATTGCGGCGGCAGCTTGAACGCGAGGAACTGGCGCGAGCGATTCTTGATCGTGTAGACCGCCTGTCCGCGATAGGTGCCGTCTCGACTGACGACGGTCGTCAGGTCGGCGACGTTCACCGAAGCCGGGGCGATTTGAGTCTGAGCGAACTTTTGCAGCGACCACTTCGGCGCGGTGAGCAACTTCTTCACCTTGACCAACTCCGTCGCCTGATCGATGAGGGACTGATCGACCACAATCGGCACGTCTTCACGCTGCACGGCCTCAGTGAGCGAGGTGTCCTTCGTCGTGAGCTGGCTCTGCGACGCATTGATGAGCAACACGTACTGCCGCTGTCCCTCAATCGCCTCCCCCGTAGCAGCGGGCGGCCCACCTGCGGCATCCTGGCCAGCAATCACTGTCGAGCCGCTTGTGCCACGTTCCATCACGACCGCCGGTGCTTCCACCTCAGTCGTCGCCGGTGGCAGCGTCCCGACCGCCGTCACAAAATACTTCCCACTGACGGGCGTCCTCAGCCAGATCGTCCAGCGGGTGCGACCGTTCCCGGCATCGATGTGCGTCGTCTCGCGGATGCCGGTGCCGGTGAAGACCAGTTTGCCCGCGAGGTTGTTGGGCGTCGTGAAGACGAGCGCGTCGGCGGTCGCCGCGTCGATCTGCCATTGCAACGCGAGCGTTTGAATCACGGCGACATCGGTCACGGTCGTCATCGTCAAGCCGTTGGCCGACAACTTCGGTGTTGCTTGAGTCAGCTTGAGCGAGATATCGGACGGCGCGGCGTTGTTCGTCGCGAACGCGAACTGCACCGGCTTGTTGGCTCGCACCGCCTTGAGGTCGTTGCTGACCAGAGCCGCATCAATCGAACGCCAGCCCTCGAACTGATCGAGAGTCGCGCTGAATCCCTCATCGAGCCAGACCGCAGCCGTCGTGTCGAGCTTCGTCGCATCAAGCGGCTTGGGAAACGAGAGCGATGCGGCGGCGGTGTCACCCTCACGCGCGACCGATCCGCCGAGCACGACTTCCGTCAGACCGAGTCGTGGCGAACTGAGGTCGATCGTCAGCATGGTCCGTCCGTCCGCCGTCGCCGTGGACCAGTCGTGCAATCCGGTGGCGTTCACGTCGAGCACAACAAAACCCGCTGGCAGCGACAGGTTCAACGACGAGCGTGGTGCGCCGGTGAGGTTGTAGAGGAGCCGCGTCGTCAGCAGTTGCTTGCGTCGCGTCACGAACGCCGCTTGCTGCGCGGTGACGTTGGCTTGCGACTCGCGCCGCGTCGCGCGGAGACTCAGTCCGAAGGGGCGCTTCGAGAACCGGTAGGCCAGTTGCGGCGCGACGTTCGGTCGGCTGACCGGCACCTGCGTCGCGAACTTGTCGGTGTCGGTTTGAGCAAGAATTTCGACCTTCTCGGCCCGCAGTGAGAACTGGTCTCCCGCGAAGACCGCGACTTGGCCAATCTCGTTCGTCACTTCTTGTGGCGCGAGCGGCGGGACTTCGATGGTTGTGGGTTGCGTCCCGACTTTCACATCCAAAAAAACTTCGACCGTCAGCTTCGTTGTGTCGGTGACGTTGCGGCGGAAGATGACTCTCAATTTGCGAGCCGCTCCCTCACCTTGCAACTCCCACCCGCCGACATCCGGCCCGTTGACCGCTTGCAGTTTCAGCGACTCGGGCAACGCGAACGACACGTCGGCGATGCTCCCTTGCCGGACGCGGTACTGATAGCCGTTACTCACCGCCGTCCCCGCATCGGTCAGCGTGATCGCCTGCACCGAATCGACATGGACCACCGCAGCAGCGGCTCCCTTCGCCTGTTCGGGCTGCCACGCGATCGCGATGTCGCCCCCCTTGTCGATCGGCAACTCAATCAACTGTAGCCCGGTCGCTCCGCCGACCGGTGCCTCCTCCTTCACTCCCTCTTCACCCTTCTTCGTCACACGCCGGAAGATCGTCGTCGAACCGTTGATCCGCACTGACAAGTCCTTCGCAGGCAGAGCGAACGACAACTTGCCGCTCGGCACAGCGAGCAACGGCAACGTGAACGAACCTGTCGAACCCGACAGTCGCGCGGGGATCGAGAATGCGAAGTCCACGACATGCAGACCGGGCGTCGAAACGGCCACCTTCAGACAGTCGCCATTCGCGATCAGAGCCGCGGTCTTGCCATCAAGCTTCGCGTCGCGCGCCGCCACTTTGCCGAGCGGCAATTCGACCAGAAGTTGCCCATCCACAAAGCTTCTGATGGCGAAGCGAGCCGTCACGTCGATCGACGATTCGTCTGGAGTTTTTTCGTTGGGGACGACCTTCGCCGAATAGAGTGCCTCGACCACGCCACCGGCCTGCGGCGCGGTATCCTTCCCAAACGACTTGTCGGGATACGCGAGCCGGTACAGCTCGACGAACTTGTCGAACGGCAACAGAATTTTGTCGGCGGCGAGCGGATCAGTCCCGGCATCGAACGGCACGATGAGACTCGTCGCTTCGACAACGGGCGGAGCCGGTTGAATCGGCACGAAGCTGGACACCTTCGCCGCTGGCGGAGCCACCACTGGCTTGGCCTCACCCTTCTGAGCGAACGCGGCGCTGTTCATCGCCAACAGCGCGAACAGCATCAACCCGACAACGGGCGGAGAAATCATCGAATCGGCTGTCGGCTGTCGGCTATCAGTGGTCGGCTGTTCGCTGACGGCTGATGGCTGACCCACTGATTGCCGCTCTTCCCTTTTCGTCCTCATCCATCCGCAGCAACCACCCCCGCAGCACGACTCCAAACACTTCGCCAACCCAACCGCCAGCCACAACCCGCACACGATCAGCACTCCGAAGAAGACGCCATCCAGCACGACCTGCAAACTCTGCGGCGCGAGCGGCAACAGTGCGAGCGGGATCGTGAGGCCAAGAGCCACAAACGCGACCTTGTTCGCGCACGAAGTTTTTCGCAGGAACCAACCAAACAGCGCGACGAGGGCGATCAGGAAGACTCGCAGATTCGTTCCCGAGGTCTCATCGACGTAACCCAGGTTCAGCCCAATCCCGCCTCGCACCGGATCGGCCCCGACATACCGGAACGACTTTTCCAGACTGCCACTCGGCGCGACGAGATCAATCGCCAAAGACAACAGCCCGAGCTTGTCCTTGCCCCACGTCTGTTGGTTGAGTCCCTGCTGAATGCCGTCATTCAAACCGTCCCCATCGCGATCAGCATCCCATTGCTTGTCACCCGGTCGCTTCGCCGGTGCGCGGTTCCACTCGTTCTGAGCCATGAGCGGATCGACAGGCTGCGAAAGCTGAGGCACGGCGCGGTGGAAGTTCTGAACCTGATCCTTTTCCGCGTTGAGCTTTTCATCCCTCGACTCGACGAGTCCGCGCAGCCGAACGCTTTCATCTTCAACAGTGAACGCAGACATCTCTTTCTTAGCTCTATCCGGCTCCGGCTTGGCAGTCGGCATGGGCATTTCGGCTCCCACTGGTGGCATCGACATGGGCGCGGCCGGAGTTGATTTCACGTCATAACGCAGCGACGTACCACCAGAGAGGTCGATTCCAGCCGACGGGCGGCTTGCCGGTGCGGCAGTCTTAGCACCGGAGTAGTACTCAGAGTTCGATCGCTCGTTGTAAGGCCCCGAACAACCACCGATGGACTGCGACGCGACAAACATGAACCCGAGCAGCAGCGTCAATACGGCTCCACAACCGAGTCCCCAAGCAGCACCTCGCTCATAGGCGAGCAGGATCACACCGAGCGTCATTACCACCGCGAATATCCGCCCGCCATATTTTTCCGGCGTTGAGCCTTTAAAGCCCGCGTTGAGTTGTCCCAGCAAACTGGTCTCGTCCAGTTTTTGTTCCGGTTCGAGCGGGCCGGTGCTGCTGACCAGCCGGGTCTCGGGCGGGTAGTGAACGGTCCAGTGTTGGTCGAGGACATCGAGCGGCTGAGCCGTTCCCTGACCGGCCTGCACGGAGAGTTCGGGCGGGGCTTGTTCGATCGAACCGAACTGCGTCAGGGCGGGAGTGGACGAGCGGTAGAAGAGCTTCAGTTCGCGCTTCGCATCGTTCATCGCGCTGCGTGTCAATCGGGTCCAATTCTCGGGGCGGGCGAACGGGACCAGATAGATGTCCCCATGCCGACGGACTTCCACCGGCTCGCCATCGACGAGCGTGGCCCACAACGACACATCCTTTGGCAGCGTGACGCGGAGGCCCTGCACGCCGACTGCCGTCAGTTGGAAGGTGGCTCGGTGTTGGAGTTCACCCGTCCGACCGACGACCGTCATCACGTCGAGCCTCGGGCAGACCGCCGTCGGGACCGCGAGTTTGTCGAACCGTTCTTCACTCAGCGTGAGCGAAGCTCCCGCCGAGACGTTGCGATAGACCGCGACGATCCGCTCCTTCGGCGAGTAATAGACGGCGGGCAATTCGAGCGGATCGACTTCGGCCAAGTCCGCGTCGTCGCTTCCCTTCGCGAGGATCGTCAGCCGCTGTTCGCCTCCCGCTTCCACCGCGAGGAACCCGTTCTGACGCTCGGCATCGACGAAGCGCGGTTGAGGAACCGTGAACGCCGCCGCTGCCTTCGGATCGGTGACAACAGCGCGCGGCAACTCGATGTCGCACGTCAGCAAAATCTGGCCGCGCACGCGCCGGTCAAACTGCAACGTCCAGAGTCGCTCCCCATTTTGCGGAGCGGCCGGTTTCTGCTCGACAATCTGAGAACCAACAGCCTGGAACCGCAAAGCCGTCCCCGCCGCTTCGGGCAGAGCGACCTTGAGCGTTCGCACGCCGCCCCCTTCCACTTCAACCACCGCTTGAACAAACGTGTGCGTTGTCTGCGGATCGACTCGCCCAAACACCATCGTCTGCGCGGAGAGGCGGCTCGGTTTGCGCGTCACCTTCAACTGCCCGCCGTAGCGCGTGTCCTGCGATTGGAACCGCAGCCGCTCGTAGTCGGCCTTGAGCGGGATCGCGTCGAGGCCGCTCAATTCGAGAGCCGCCAAGTCCAGATCGTCGTCTCCGCGCACGACGAGTGCCCCTTCGGTGAGGCTCGATTGCGGCAGGAACAGTTCCGGCAGATCGACCGTCACCGGCTCAGCCTCGACCGGCCAACCGGGAACATCGCGTCGCAATGACAGCTTCACCGTGCCACTCGATTCGGCGGCGATGGGCGGGTCGAGCAGGATGCGAAGTTGGTTGACTCCCGCATCCTGAGGCAGCACCTGCCACTTGAGCGGCTTGTCGTCGCGAGTCGCGCTGAGGATCGTCCAGTCGGCGGCGACCTCGAGGTCCAGCTCGAACAGCGATGCGAAATGAGTCTCGACCGTGACGGCCGATTGCAGATCGAGGCCCGTCGCGTTGACATCGAGCACCACTGCGACGGCCGCTTGAACTTCGCGCTGCTTCGGTTGTGTCGTCAGTCGCAACAGGAAGTCAGGCTGCCACGCATCGAACCGCAAGAACTCGGTCGCGTTCAGCTTCGACATCTCGTCGGGCATGTCAGCCGTCGGCTTCGATCCCTGCGTCGCGCGTCTCACACCGTTCGTCTCTTCAACTCGCAACCGCACTCCCGCCGGATGCTGCACCAACACCTGACCGATGTGCGACGTGACGTTGGCAATGGTGAGCGGCGGCACGGCCCACGGCTTCCCCGTCTCAACGGACATCACACCCTTGAACGAGATTTTGCGAGAGCCATCAAACGCCTGGCCAAACGTCAGCGTGATGTTCGTTGTCGCTGGCTTGTTGGCTCCGGCTGGTTTCTCACCGTCGGTGAGGTCCCACGATTCGAGACCGGTCGCGTCGATGTCGGCGATCTCCAGTGAACTCGGCACCGAGAACGTCAGTCGGTCCACCGGCTTCCCAAACACTTGCAGCGTTGTGAGAGCGTGCCACGTCACTTCGCCCGGTGCGACATGCAGGCCGTAGCCGGTCGTCGCAAACGTGAGTGCATCAGCCGCATTCTCAGCGGCTCGGTCGGTGATGCGAAGTTGAATGCCCGGTGCCCCACCTATGGCGACCTTGTAATCCGCCGCCTGCTCAAGCGGCGCGGGCCGCTCCAATTGAAGTGCCCCAACCAAGAGCCGCTTCCCGGCTGGCAACGTCAGCGACAACGATCCACTCGGCGCGCGAAGTAAAGAAAACGCCGCGACCTGATCGCTGCCGAGGCTGTTCAATTCTGTCGAGAGTTCCAGCTTGAGCGTGTGCTTGCCCGGCTTATCCGAGAGCAGCGAAACCGATCCGTCCGCGTTGCGACCGATCATCGCCGCCTCATCGTCGAGCAACGCTTTCTCGATCGACAACCGCTGCATCGCAAACGACACCGTCTGCCAGTCGCTCGCAAACTGAGTCACCTCAGCCGTCACGCTCAGCAACAACTGATCGCCCACGACACGCGCCGCATACTCACTGCTTGTCAGCACGAGCGGCACATTCGCCGGAGGAGCCTTCTCTGCATTGGCCTTCGCCAGCGCCAGCAACTCCTCAAACTTCCCCTTCGTGAGCATCGCCCCGCGCTTGTCCCGCTCGACGACAACGTCGATGTCCTCCGCCGGAACAAACACCCGCCGGGCATCGCTCAACTCGGTCGCAAGGTCTCGCGACTGAGCCAACGCGCTGGCAGAAAACGACCACGCCAAGACGGTCGCAAGCACCATCCAACAACGCGGCATCAGGTCATCAATTCGCAGGCGACTCACCATCGTAGTCCCCTCGTTGGGTGGAACGTGTTCAAGCAGAAAGCCTTCGGATTTTTTAACCACGAATCTCACGAATCGGACGAATCCGGAGAGAGAGGCGAAAAGGAAGAGGAACCACAGATGTCACGGAATGCACGGATAAGAGAAATGATGGATGTAACCGACAGAAGTCCTCGCTTCGCCTTATCCGTGCATTCTGTGTCATCCGTGGTTCAAACTCTTCGCCCTTAGCCGGGGTTGGGTTTGTTGTCGTCTGTCTCAATTGTCTTGGTGGAATCCGCCGACTGAGTGCCCGTAACAGGAGCCGGTGGTGACGAAGTCGCTGGCGTGGTGAGTGTCACCAAGTTCGCCGACCGTTTCTGTTCGGTGAGCAAGCAGTGGACGAGCCAGATGGCGAGCATTGCGGCCAGCCCGTATGTGGCGACGGCGATTCCGTGTGTGACCAAGTCGGCATCCTTCAGCGCGTAGGCAGCCGCAGCAAAGGCGGCGACGATGAGGAGCGTGAGCTTGTTCTCCCACGAAGTCCCGCGCAGGACGAGGCCGATCAGCACGATCGCGCCGCTGACGATCCAAGTGTAGAACGGCAGATGCCACCAGCCGAGATCGACCGTTCTCAGCGGACTGGATTGCCCTTCCTTTTCACCCGCATCGCGACCACCGAGATTGGTGTAGTCGTAGCGTCGGCCTTCGATCGGGAAATCGAAGATGCCACCCGAATCGGAGCCGATCCAGCCATCGAGATCCTGCGTCGCGACGCCACTCTTGTTGCGACCGAACAGCAAGGCACTGAGCTTTGTTCGTGTCATGACACTGAAATTCTTGGGGGTTCCCACCAGCGCATAATCGTCGGGAACCCACACGGCCGCACGAAGCTGTTGCACCGCGACACCGTTCGCGTCGGCACCGCCGACCATGGGTAGCCTCAGCTTCAGCTTGCCTCCCGCCGACTGAAACGCTTTCGGTTCGAGCGGATTGCGGAACAGGATCGCCAATGAAAACGCCTCGTCGGACGACTTAGTTCGAGCGACGTTCACGAAGTACGCGTTCCAGCCATCGCGGGCCTTGTCGTCCGATTTTTCAAGGGCCACCGGCTTGCGATCAACCGTCACGCCGAGTGGCTCGATCCCGGCAGGCAAATCGACGCGCAGTCGTTGTCGTTCGCTCGACTTGACCACGTAGCGGGCGCGGTACGTCGCCGTGCTGGCTCGATCAAGCACCATCTCGACGAGGGCTTTGCTCACGACGGTCTCGATGACTCCCTGCACATCGAACTTGTTCGAGGTCAGATCGAGTTTCACCGGCTGCTTGAAGTATCGGAAGGCGACGAAACCGTCTTGGCTCAGTTGTTGAAGCTCGCGCACGTCGATCGGCTCGGCGTCGCCACCGGTCGTAGCGGCGGAGATCGACAACGCTCGGTCCTTGATGACGGTCATCTCGCCAATCGTGCGCGAGACGGTGATGTCCCGTTTGCCCTGCGGCCCGTCCGTCTTATCGTAGGGTGAGAGAGCTTGAATCGCTTCGATGACCGACTTCTCGGTCTTGCCGTCAGCATCGGCGGTCGGGGCGAGGTCATACGTGATTTCAAACGGCTGTGAACCGATCACATCGCGTTGCATGACGACGGTCCATATGACAAAGCCATCGACGGCCGCGGCCGATCGACTTTTTTGTTTGATCGGCGGCGCGGTCCCGCCGGAGGTCGAGGTGATTTGAATTTTATCGGCCAACGCT
The DNA here is from genome assembly GCA_043746775.1 of Schlesneria sp. Lineage (GTDB taxonomy): Bacteria > Planctomycetota > Planctomycetia > Planctomycetales > Planctomycetaceae > Schlesneria. The sequence continues at coordinate 5,719 of JAYTQJ010000390.1, read as the reverse complement.
TCGGGGACGGAGAAGCGGAACGTGTCGATCCCGGCGTACTCAACGATGAAATTGAGCCGTGTCTCGACCTGCACCTGTCCCTGTTTGACATCGGCCTTCGTCCCGATGAACGCGGTCAGGCGAGTCGGCTTCCTCACCGTGCGGACAGGAATCTCGACCGGCCTGCGGTTGTAGAGCCACGACGAAACGAGCCGCGCGTTGGCGATGGCCTCGGGCTGCGGAGCGGGATCGGGTTGAGCGGCCACGAGCTTTTCGTTGTCGGTGATGACATCGAGTGCTTCGGGAGCGTAGACCTGCACCTTGCCGTTCTCGACCTCAACGCCGAGTGGTTCGAGTAGCGGTAGAAGTTGGTCAGTCTTCTCGGCAGTCGGGTCAAGCGACCGCGTGGCGAAGATCGTCACGACGATCGAGCCGAGCGTTTTCTCACGCAGGCTGATCGTCAGCGTCGTCTTGTCGGGCGAGACATCGAACTGCTTCATCTTGTCGCAGACGACGTTCTCGATGGAGACGTTTTCGGGAAGCTTGAACTTCAACTCGAAGACGCCCGCCCGGTCGATGGTCAGGTTGGCGATGGACCTCAGGCGAAGTTGGTCATCGCGGAAGACAAGCTGCGAGGCATGATCGGCAATCACTCGCGGAGCGACCGGTTTCGCGAGAACCTTCAGCCGGAACGCCGGACTGTAGAACTTGTAGTAGAGCGCGCCGGGCCGCTTCAGTTTCTGATCGACTTCCCCCTCGTCGATCCTCAACACGCCGACTTGTTCTTCGACGGTCAACGTTAGGTCGCTCCCCTGCTTCACGGCGAAGGTGCCGCTCTCGCGGATCACGTCGAGCGCGTGAATGCCATACGCGGCGGCTCCGTCTGTTCCCGCGACATCGAACGCTTCGGTCGGCGACGACTGTTCGGTGTGAACTTCGAGAGTCACCTTGCCGTCAAGGCGACTCAGCAATTCGACGGTCACGACTTGGCGGTTCTCTTCTTCAACCGCCTTCCACTCTTTGACCTTCGCGTCCGACGTGATGTCGAGAATCCGCTGGCCCTTCGGGACGACCAGTTTCACCTTCTCAAGCTGACCCCGCAGGATGTCGTACGTCAGCCAAGCGTCCGTGTGGACGAGACCATCTTCCACCGTGACCAATGTCAAATTGGTGACGCTCGCCAGCAGCTCCATGTCAGGCTTCGTCCCGACACGCGGATGCCACCGCACGCTGATCTTTTCAGTCGAACCGATGCTCGCCTTGATCCGCGTCTCTTTCGCACCGGCCACCGCAGCAATGGCATCGGCGATCAACTTCGGCTTGAGTTCGATCGACTGATCCGCCTCGGGGACGACGAGTTCAAAGGTCGTGATCCCGACGGGAGGAACATCCATGTCGAGGCTCTTCCCCTCGGGAGCCGTTCGGACACGAGCTGTCAGTTCCAGCGTCACTTTGTGTTCACCGGGCGTTGGCAGCAGGAATGAATACGTCCCGTTCCCCGTTCCGCGCAGCAAGACCTTGCCTGAGTCCGAAGACAATTTCCCGATGGCCGCCTCGCCAAACTTCACGGGAACTTCGACCCAGCCCTTGTCGAGCACCTGCACCACGAGCGTCGCCGAAACCTGTGCGACATCCTTCTCGATCTTCGCCGAGTACGTCGCCGACGTAATCACGCCACCGACCGGCGACTGGTCGGCCTTCCGCATTCCAGTCCCCATCGCCTGCTCAATGAGCTTGAGATAGTCGGCATACGGCACGAAGACGCTGCCGTCTGGCTTTTCAAAGACCGCCTTCAAGTTCTTGAACGGCATGTAGATCAGCCGTTCAGAGGTCTTGTCAGCGGCAGGCTTGGCTGTATTCGTGCCGGGGGCGGTTTGGCCATTCGGTTGCCCGAAGGCCATTGAGCCACACGCCAGTGTCACGGCCACTGCGATTGTGGCCACAAGTCTCGAAAGCCGAGTCGCTTGCATGAACAGAGTCCTTGAGTCGATTCGTTCGGTCGATAGGGTAAGTTCAGCAGAACAGGCAGATGATGTCGAGCGTACCGGTCAGGAAAACTGGTCAAACATGACCACAAAGATCGGTCGCATCGACAGGTCCAAACGAGTATACGAGCAGACGAAACAATGCCGGGAAATTCTCCCGAAAATGTCTGACTTGGAAGAAGTCTGGTGAAGCCGTCGTCGAACAGCCTGTTGAAAGACGTAGAGTAGGCGGCTCGCCTGCTCGCATTCCACGTTGGCAATCACAGGCAAGCCGCCTGTGCTACGGAAAGGAACGATCATGTTGGTAATGCCGGTTCGTTTGGGTGGCGTTTTGGTTCTGCTGCTGTCGCTCGCGGACTCGTCGTTCGCCGACGAGCCGACAGCGACTGGCCCAGCTTCCGCAGTGAACGGGGCCGCTGAGTCACCCCTCCCCACAGCGGATCGCGAAAAACTGACGAAGGTGTTCGAGAAGTCCGCCGCCGATGCGACGAAGAAGATTGCGGATGACAGCCAGAACATTGATGCCCACTCACGGCGTGGCGATGCTCACTTCTTTCTCGGGCGGTTCGACAAGGCGGTGGCCGACTACAGCGCGATGTCGAAGCTGGATGAGAGCCTGGTGAACTCGCACTGGCGACGCGGGATCGCCCTCTTCTACGCGGGAGACTTCAAAGAGGCGGCAGCTCAATTTGAGAGCTACCACATGTTCGATCAGGTCGATCGCGAGAACGGCATCTGGAGGTATCTGTCGCAACACAAGGCCTACGGCCAGAAGAAGGCTCGCGAAGGACTGCTCAAGTATGAGAAGGACGATCGCGAACCGTTCCCGTCGGTCTACAAACTGTTCGCCGGAACGATGACTCCTCAGCAGATTCTCGATGCGATCGACAAGGCCGAGATCAGCAAGGACGAACGCGAGAAGCGGCTGTTCTACTCCCATTTTTACATCGGGCTGAACTACGCCGTCGAAGGAGACGACGCGGCGGCGCAGAGCCACTTGCGGCTGAGTACGCTCAATACGTGGGGGCCTCGCGCGGGCTATGGCCCGAGCTACATGTGGCACGTCGGGCGGCTGCATGAAGAGCTGCTGCGGACGAAGTTGGCGGAGAAGAGGTGAGGCAGATGCCGGAAAGTAACGCTGCTGCTCACACTAGCAGCCTGTTGAAAATCGTAGGATGGACGCCCTCGTCCGTCCGTTTTCAACTAGAAATCACTCGGACGAGGGCGTCCAAGTGACGTTCTTCAACAGGCTGCTAACCCGAAGCGTGAGCGCGGAGTGTGTGACTGAGACGCGTGTGAGCGAGTAGCCGCAGTCTGACGCTCGGCCTCGCTTACACTTCGGGTTGGTGTTGCGGGACGACTCTTGTCGTGTGCCTCAGCCGACGACCTGTTCGTAGGTCGCCTGATCGAAGCCGACGACCAGCGTCTTACCGAGCTTGAGCGTCGGTGCGCGAAGCTTGCCGCTGGGACCGATGAGTAGCGCGAGAAGTGTTGTCTCGTCTGGCTGATCTCGCTTCAGATCGAGGTGAATGACTTTGGTGCCGCGCGTGACGTAGAGCTGGTTGACTTGGCTGACCAGTCTTAAAGCGTCCTCTTCGACCAGCGGTGTCTTGCGAGCATCGACTTGAGTCGCGACCGTGACGTTGTGCTCGGCCAAGAACGCGGCGGTTTTGCCGCACGTCTTGCAACTGTTGCGGTGATAGCTCCAGTCAACCTTCGGCATGATCGGTTCTCGTGTGGATGCCCTCTATACCTCGCACGGCCATGAGTGCGAGTTTCGAGGCGAGCCGTGTGCCGTAAGGCCACGGGTTCCTTCCTCGAAATAAGAACCCGCAGCCTCACGGCACGCGGCTCGCGGCTCGCCAAACTCTCAGCTTGGGCCGCAAGAGGTATAAACAAAGGGGCGGAGGAATGCGGGGACGATTCTCACGTTCGGCTGCTCACGTCAGCGATATCACATGGTTGCTCAAGCGTTCGCTGCCCGATTCGGTGATGAGATAGTTGTGTTCGATGCGGATGCCGCCGATCCCTTCCACGTACAAGCCGGGTTCGAGCGTGATGACATCGCCCGCGAGCAGCACGTCGTCCCCTTCCGGCACCAGGATCGGGGCTTCGGGGTGAGCCAGTCCGATGCCGTGTCCCGCGTGGTGAGCAAACTTGTCTGCGAGGCCCGCGTCGAGGATTGGCTTGTTGACCGCGTGGAAGACCTCCGACGCTTTCGTTCCCGCCTTCAAGACCTCTTCACCCGCCTGCTGTGCCGCCATGACGAGGTTGTAGAGATGTTGCTGTCGCGAGTTCGGCGCACCAACCGTGAGACAGTTCGTGAAGTCGGACCGATAGCCTTCGAGGACCACGGAATAGTCGAGGATGAACATGTCGCCCTGTTGCAGTCGATAGCCCGTGGGCAAGCCACCCGCCTTGGGAGACGTGGCTGTCGTCGCACGGAAGTCGCCGTAGATCAGGCCCGGCCGTCGCGCCGCCGAGAGTGCCGCCTGTTGGACTTCGAGGAAGATTTCAAACTCACTCAGCCCCGGTCGCATGATCTGTCGCAGTCGCAGCATTCCGGCTTCGCCCGCGCGCATACATTCCTTGAGGACCGCGATCTCGTCGGGATGCTTTTGACGGCGCAGTGATCGGAGCGTCGTCCCCAGATCAACCGCACCGGGCTGTCCGACATCTTTGGCCTCGCGACGTACGGAGTGCTGTTCGTGGTCGAGGCCCAACAACTCGAACGCCCCGACTGGAAGCCACTCCGCTTCGACGGCACCGGCGCGGTCGTAGAGCCGACTGGAGACTTGCTCCGCCGCCTTGAGCAGCGCGTGATCGCGGTTGATCACCGAGTGCTTGTGGTCGTACCACTTGACCATCACTTCTTCGTCGATGAACGGCTCACCCGTGCGCGACTTCAACGAAAAGTTGTCGCCGAGCAACGTCGTCTTGCCTTCACGTTCGAGCAGCAGCCAGCAACGCTCACCAGCGGAGAACGTCAGCGGGTGAACCATGAAGTTCGACAGGTAGAGGACGTGGCGTGGATCGGCCACCAGCAGCCACTCGCAGTCTTTCGGTACCGCATCCCACAACCGAGCGCGTCGGGCGAGACAACCTTCTTTGGTCAGCATTCGCAGTGTTTCCCATTCGATGATTTGACCGGGTGCGGCCGAGCTTCCACTCGAAACTTTCTCGTGCCGGTACACCAACCCGAAGCGTGAGCGAGGCTGCCCAGAAATGGGCCAGCATCAGCTCCAGAAGTTCTCGCCATGCCAGTTGACCGGCGGCTTGGTTTGAACCTCGATGTCGCCGTTGACGCGCATCTGGCAGGCGAGCCGCAGGTTGGTCTCGTTGCCCAACCGCGCGAAGAACGTCAGCGGGTTGGACACCATCGAGACCTTCTCGTACAGGCTCTGGTCAGTGCAGTTCTCCAGCCCCTTTTTAACGATCACTCGGCAACTGGTGCAGAGGCCAAACCCCAAGCAGTTCGCATAGTTGTGTGGGAAGGGGTAGAGCTGCACGCCCGCCTTGATGGCTTCAGTGCGGAGGTTGGCTCCAGCAGGAACTTCGACGGTTTTCTTCTCGGCAACGAATGTAATAGTCGGCATTTCGACGCGATTCCTGAGTCGAGGCGTGACGGGTCCAGAACGGCGGGCGGATAATAAAGAGGGGCCGCTGTGGCCTGCAAGTCGGTTGGCGACGAACGCGGGGGCTGCGTCTTGGTCAATTTAGGGTGCCACGGTCACGGAGCTTCGACGTGGCCGTGC
>JAYTQJ010000389.1:0-9197 GCA_043746775.1 Schlesneria sp. | reverse complement strand
CTCCGCGTGATGAGCCTTTCACATTCGGCGTCTGATCTCACGAGGCTCATCACGCGGAGCGATGATGGCTACTTTGAAGACAATTCCAAAACCTGACTCATTCGCAACGACTTTCACGGGCGAAGGAGTCCACGCGCCCTACCCGCTCCGGAGTTCCCTTCAGTGACCGAACCACTCATCCGATTCGATCGCGTCACCAAGCGGTTCGATGCCGTGACCGCTCTCGAAGACGTTTCGTTCGACGTGAGGCCGGGAGAATTCCTCGCGCTGTGTGGTGAGAACGGGGCGGGCAAAAGCACACTGATGAAAATCTTGTCGGGCGTCATCACCGACTACGACGGGCAGATCGTCGTCGCGGGTGAGCCGCTCGTGTTGAAAGGGACGCGCGATGCCGAGGCGCGCGGGATCAGCATCATTCACCAGGAGCTGAACCTCGTTGGCGATCTGTCAGTCGCGGCGAACATCTTTCTCGGGCGCGAACTCCGCTCGCCGCTGGGATTGCTCGACGACCGCCGCATGGAGCGCGAAGCGGCCGCGCAGTTCGAGTCGCTCGAATGCCGCATCGACCCGTGTGCGCCGGTGCGTTCGCTGCGGATCGGCGATCAACAGTTGGTGGAGATCGCGAAGGCGTTGGGGGAGGGCAGGGGACAGGGGGCGGAATTCAGGGATCAGGAAGCAGGAAGCAGGAAACATGAAGCGGCCGCGCGAGGCATGTCTCCTGTCCCCTGTCCCCTGACTTCTGACTCCTGTCTCCCGACCCACTCCCGCATCCTCATCATGGACGAACCGACCAGCGCGCTCACCGAGTCCGAGGTCGAGCGGCTGTTCCGCATCATCGCGCGACTGCGTGAGCAAGGTGTGACGATCATCTACATCTCACACAAGATGGATGAGGTCTTTCGGAATGCGGATCGCATCACCGTGCTGCGCGATGGCAAAGTGGTGAGGACACTGGACCGGACGCAGACGACTCCGCGCGAGATCACGCATCTGATGGTCGGTCGCGATGTCGGCGCGAGTGACTACGGCGCGCATCGTCAGCCGGGAGAGACGGTGTTGAGAGTGGAGAACCTGTCGCTGCCGTGGCGAGACCACGCGCGACAGTGGCGTTTGAAAGACATCTCGTTCGACGTGCGTCGCGGCGAAGTGATCGGCTTCGCGGGGCTGATGGGAGCGGGACGAACGGAGTTGCTGGAATGTCTCTACGGTGCGAGTGCCGAACCACCGCTCGGTCGCATCGAACTCGAAAGTCATGTGGTTGAGTTCACTCACCCGGAGCAAGCCCTGCGCGCGGGGATTGCCCTCGTCACGGAAGATCGCAAACGGTACGGGTTGTTCGCGCCGATGAACGTGCGCGAACACATCACGCTCTCGTCGCTGCACCAAGTCGCGACGAATGGGTACCTCAACGCGACTGCGGAACGACACGCGGCTGACGAGTCGATCGCTGCATTACGTGTGAAGACCGACGGACAGTCGGCCGCGATCAGTAGTCTGAGTGGAGGGAACCAGCAGAAGTGCATCATCGCGCGGGCGCTCCGGACAAAACCGAAGCTGCTACTGCTCGACGATCCGACGCGCGGCATTGATGTCGGCGCGAAGGCGGAGATTTATCGGCTGATCGATCAACTGTGCGCGCAGGGTCTCGCGATCATCATCACGTCGAGCGAGCTGCCCGAACTGATTGCCGTCTGCGACCGCATCTTCGTCCTGTGTGAAGGCCGTCTGACGGGCGAGTTCGCACGCGGCGAATTCACCGAACAGAAGCTGATGGAAGCGGCGACGAAGCGGGAGTGAAGGCCGTGTTCTGAACGCGAACACGATTGCGAACTCACTCCAGCGGGCTGCGGAGCGCGACCAGTGCGACGCCGATCAGTGAGACCACGAAGCCGGCACCGAGGCACAGCGCGAGGCCAACCAGCGGCCCCGCGAAAAAGGTTCCAACGAACAGGCCAGCGGCTGAAGACACGACTGCGATGAGCAACAGGACTTCGTTCGTTTCACTTCCGAACCAGAGGAACCACGCCGCCAGACCGGCCAGTCCGAGTGAGGCGACGGGCGGGACGAGGCAGAGGTCGGGTGTGAAGCCGACGCGCCACGTTTGCATCGCCACGAGTAACAGCCCCAGGACCAATCCCGTGGCGAGTCCCCTCACGGTGTAGCGGCGGATATCTTGCAGATGTTCTTCTCGCACTCGACGCACGGCAGCGGAGGCTTCGGCAGATTCCGCCGAGGCGAGTGCCTTGCCGATGAGTACTTCCTCACCGAACTGAGGCAACGACTCCGCGAGTTGACTCGCATCGACGGCTTGCACCAGCAGGCAGAATCGGTCGCCACCGACCACCGTCACATCACACCCGGCTTCGATCGACTTCCCGATCGAGCGGGCCGGATACGGAGCGTTGCCGATGAGGACACGACCACTCGGATAGAGCGGGGAGGCGGCGCGGGCGGTGTCACCAATACGAACGGTCATCAGAGATTCCTCGTGGCCAAGTTGGCGAGTTCCCGTTCTTCGTCATGACGTGAGGGCGATCGCGTTTTCAACGTCACGCGGTCATTGATGAGACATACTTGGTGAGCCGGGCGGCGTCAGCCCCATGGCACTCACTTTGGGGTGTAGCTGAAGTCGTAAGACTTCAGACGATCGTCAAAGCCGTCTGAATTCTCACGAATTCAGCTACGTCGCACTGAACGTCAATTCGAAAATCGCTCAAAGTGAGTGCCATGGGGCTGACGCCGCCCGGCTCACCAAAACTCTCACCGCAGAAACGTCTCATCGAAGACCGCACGAGGTTTCAATTCGCTTCGATCGTGGTTTCCGGCGGGCGATAGAAGAGCGCGACGGGGAGCATCAACAGGGCGGCGAAACCGAAGAGGCTGGCGTGGGGAAGTTCCATGCGTTCGATCAACAGCGAGCGGCCGAGTGAATAGACGGCTCCTGAACCGGCGATGCCGATCCAGTTGAGCAGGTTGAATGCGCCGATGATGCGTCCCTTCTGATCGCTCGGCGCGGAGGCTTGCAGAAAGACTTGCAGTGGCACGCTGAAGAAGCCGGCGAAGAGGCCGACCGCGATCAGGGCGATCACGCTGCCATAGGGGCCGAGCAGTGAGCCGCGCCGGAAGGGATCGGTCGATGTGGGGCCGTGAGAGTCGGAGTCATGATCCGGACTCTCACGTCCGGACGAAGGCGTCCGGACCACAGTGTCGGCGACAGTGCCGGACTGCGAACGGACGGTCTCGATTCGAGCCTGTTTGTGCTGACGGATTTCCTCGCGCACGGTGTCGAAGCCCGGGCCGGGAAGCGCGAGAACCGCGAGGCTGAGCGTCAGTCCCCACGAGCCGGTGCGGACGAGCCAGCCTCGAACGCGGTCTTTCGACAACAGTCCCGCTAATACGCAACCGATGGCGATGCCGAGTCCGGTACTCGCCGCCATTGCCCCCGTGGCCAAGTCGTTGAGCTTCAATTGCTCCTTGCAGAACGAGTTGATTGCCGGGGGATAAACCGTCCCGCCGACGAACCAGAAGACGGATGACATGACGAGGACGCCGAGTAACGTCCGATCTCGCTTCAGCAATTGGCGCGTCTCGGACGCGATGACGATTGAGGACCAATCAAACTTCAGTGTCGGCTGAGCGATGGTGGTCGGTCGGATCAGCAGCGATGTCGTTAGCCCGGTGAGTGCGATCACGAGACACGGGAGACTCGCCAGCCACAGCGATCCGGCGAAGATCTGCTTCGCCGCTCCCGCCGCCGCCAATCCGAAGATGATCGCCAGAAACGTCGCCATCAGCATGAAGCCGTTCGCGCGGGGCAGGTCGCTCGGACGCAGCAGCTCGGGCAGGATGCCGTACTTTGACGGGCCGAAGAACGCGCTGTGGACGCCCATCAAACAGAGGACTGTCAGCAACACCGCGAGACTCCCCGTCGCAAAGCCGATCATGCCGAGCAACACGATCCCCAACTCGGCCACTTTGCACATGACGATGATCGTGCGTTTGCTGTAGCGATCCGAGAGAAACCCCGCGAAGCCCGAGAACGCGATGAACGGCCACGCGAACAGAATCATCGCCAGTCCCTGCTGATCGCGACCGCCGCTCAACACACGATCCAGACACAGCAACAGCACGAGCTGCTTGAACAGGTTGTCGTTGAAGGCCCCGAGGAACTGAGTCAGGTTCAGTCCCCAGAAGGCGCGATCCCGCAGCAGACTGGGGCGAGGATCGGGATCGGTCGGTATGGGCGCTGGGGAAGCGGTCTCGGTCGGCATGGCCATGCGTCGTTCCTTCAGTCGTTGCCTCAGTGTGGGCGCGAATAGGATCTCGCGCGGCCGATTGTCACAGGAGAGCGCGGGGTTGAGTAGGGAGTGGCAATCGGGAACAGACTCTTCGGTCTTGGCCTTCATCCGCGCTCCGGCTTTGCCATCCGCGCTAGGTGCTTTACCAACGGACTAGCGCGGATGGCAAAGCCGGAGCGAGGATGAAGAAGGATGAGTGTCCAAGTCCGCCGCGCTCATTCGACGCAGGCGTTCTCGACACGCGGCACTTCAAATTGCTTGCAACGAGTTGGCGTGTGTAGCGACCGCGCGTGCAAACGGGGCGGAGGCTCACTACAAAACCGTCGCTCGTTCGCTGCGTCATTTTGTTCTGTGTGCCAACTCGGAAACATCATGTTTGATTACTCTTTCTTTGCTCCGCGTCAGATCGTGTTTGGTTGGGGGCGACGCCGGGAGTTGGGGACGCTCGCCGCGAAGTTGGGGCGGCGCGCGCTGCTGGTGTCGGGGAGTCGAACGCTCGAAGCGAACGGCAGCGTCGAAGAACTCGCTGCTCAGCTTCGAGCCGCCGGGATGGACGTGCTTGCGTTTTCCGCTCCGTCGCGCGAGCCGGAGGTGCGTGATGTCGATCACCTCACGGCCGAGTTCCGCGCGTTGAGCGAGGGTGGCGACGACGTGGTCGTTGCGGTGGGAGGTGGCTCGACGATTGATCTCGCCAAGGCGGCGGCGGCGTTGGCGACGAACAGACACGGCGAATCGGTCGCCGACTTTTTGGAGGGTGTCGGTCGCGGCTTGCAGATCACAGAACGACCGTTGCCCGTGATCGCGCTGCCGACGACAGCGGGGACTGGTGCGGAGGCGACCAAGAACTCTGTCATCTCGTCGAACACTCCGACGGGATCGACCCCGCCGTTCAAGAAGAGCTTGCGATCCGAGTTGATGGTCCCGTCGCTCGTACTCGTCGATCCCGAGCTGACCGTCAGCTTGCCGCCGGGTGTGACCGCGGTGACGGGGATGGACGCGATCACGCAACTCATTGAAAGCTACATCTCGCGCCGCGCGGCACCGATCCCGCAAGCGCTCTGTCTGCACGGATTGAAGTTGGCGATCCCGGCGCTGCCGATCGCCGTGCAGGACGGTTCGTCGCGAACGGCTCGCGAAGCAATGGCTCACGCCGCACTGCTGTCGGGGATCGCGCTGGCGAACTCGGGGTTGGGCTTCGCGCATGGCGTCGCCGCCGCGCTGGGAGTGACGTGTCAGATTCCTCACGGACTGGCGTGCGCAGTTCTGCTGCCCGCAGCGCTGCATGTCAACTTGTCCGTCTGCACTCGCCAGTTCGCCGAGTTGGAGCGGCTCTTCGATCCCGACAGCGGGCACGACACCGTCGCTGCGAATGCGTTCGTAGACCGAATCGAATCGCTGTGCGCGCTGCTGGAGATCCCGTCTCGACTACGCGATCTCGGCGTGCGGCAAGACCAACTGGCGGACCTCGTCCCCGGCTCGCGCGGCAACAGTATGAGCGGCAACCCACGTGAACTCAGCGATCACAAACTTGGTCAGATCATCAATGACTTGTGGTGACGTGTCGTTTAACGGTGTGGGCAACGCCCTCGCTCACGCTGTTTGAAGTTGCGTTATTCCGATACGGGAAAAGCTCCCCACCGACGCGAGGTCGGTGGGGAGCATCCACAAAACGTTAAAGAGCGCAACTTCGAAGCTCACGCTTCGGGTTGGTGTGGGCGGCGCTTGGCGAGCAGGCGGTCCAATTGGTTGGCGAAGGCTTGCTTGTGTTTGGTCGAGAAGGGAGCGGGGCCGCCGGTGACGAGGTCGTTGCCGCGCAGCTCGTCCATCACGTTGCGCATGGTGATTCGTTCGCCCATGTTCTCGGCGTTGTAGAGTTCGCCGCGCGGGCCAAGGGCGGTGGCTCCCTTTTGCACGACGTGCGCGGCGAGCGGCACATCGGCGGTGATGACGAGATCACCGGCAGAGACCAGCTCAACAATCTGCTTGTCGGCGATGTTGGCTCCTGAACCGACGACCAGAATTTGGATGTACTCGGAGGCGGGGACGCGCAGCTTTTCGTTAGCGACAACGGTGACGGGGACCTTCACGCGAACTGCCGCCTTGAACAGCAGTTCCTTGATCGCCACCGGACAAGCGTCGCCATCAACCCAAATGTGCATGTGCGGAGTCCTTCGGTGAGCGAGACGATTGCGTCCTCCTGCGGTCTCGGAGTCGCGTGTCACACCAACACAGTGAAGAGTTTGACCACAGATTTCACTGATGGGCACGGATAAAATAACAGGCAAAGCAAGAGGCAGGCTCTTCCTTCAAGCTTCCTTCTTTTCTGTGTCATCTGTGAAATCTGTGCTACTCACGTTTTGTTTCTACGCTCGCCGCGCAGAACTGAGGTAACAAAAACGGAGCGGGAGTTCTGTCAAATGAATTTCGGAGCGGGGTGGCGTCAGCCCAATGGAACTCACTTTGGGATGTAGCTGAAGTCGTAAGACTTCAGACGATTGTCAAAGCCGGCTGAATTCTCACGAATTCAGCTACATCAATCAGAATGTCCATTTGAAATTCGCTCAAAGTGAGTGCCATTGGGCTGACGCCACCCCGCTCCGAAACGAACAAGAGGGCTAACGCCCAAGAATCTCGCTTGGGTTGCGGCTGAACGAAGTGAAGCCGTGCTGGGTCGTCTGTGGTTCTGTTGGCTTGGTTGAGATGCTCTGGGCCGCAACGAGCTTCACATCTGTTCCGCGACGCCGATGCCGAGGAGTTGAAGACCTTGCTTCATCACGCGGGCGGTGGCGTCGCACAGGAGCAGGCGGCTGTTTCGTAGAGACTCGTCGGGTTCCTTGAGGACGACGCATTGGTCGTAGAAGCGGGCGAAGACGTTGCCCGTTTCGTAGAGGTACTGCGTGAGCAGGTTCGGTCGGTAATCGACGACGACATCGTTGAGGGCTTCCGCGAACCGATGGAGTTGCAGGGCGAGGGACCGTTCGGCGGGAGTCGTCAGGTGGATCGAGTGACCGGCCGCGCGGAGGGCGATCGGATCGACTTCGCCCTTCCGCAGGATGCCGCAAACTCGGGCATAGGCGTATTGAATGTAGGTCGCCGTGTCGCCGGTCGTGGCGAGCATCTTGTCCCAACTGAAGACGTAGTCGCTGTCGCGGTTGTGATGGAGATCGACGTAGATGATCGCTCCCATCCCGACCAACTCGGCGACGGAGGCTCGTTCGGACTCACTCAGATGCGAACTGTTTTCATCGACGATCTTTCTCGCGTTTTGGATCGCTTCGTCGAGCAGGCTTTCGAGGCCGATCGTGTCGCCCGAGCGCGTCTTGTACGGACGGCGATCTTCGCCCAAGACGGTGCCGAAGCTGACGTGTCGGAGTTCGGTCTGGTCGAAGCCGAGCTGCTTCGCGGTCGAGAACAGCAGTTGAAAATGTTCGCTCTGGCGCGAATCGACGACGTAGAGGCAGGCGTCGGCGCGAAGGGTTTCGACGCGGTGCCGGATCGTGGCGAGATCGGTCGTCGCGTAGGTGTAGGCTCCGTCCGCCTTCTGCACGATGAAGGGAGCCGCGTTGCCGTCGATGAAGACACACTTCGCCCCTTCGCTGGTCCGCGCGAGGCCCCGTCGTTCCAACTCGGAGACGACGCCCGCCAGCATCGGGTTGTACCAGCTCTCACCGAGAGCCATGTCGAAGGTGATCCCGAAGCGTTGGTAGATCGTGTCGAGGGCCGTCATGCACTGCGGCACGAACTCGTCCCAGAGTTTTTTGTTTTCGGCATCGCCCGCGTGCAGCATGGCCGTCTCGCGCCGAGCCAACTCGGCCACTTGAGGATGAGCAACAGCGAGAGCCTTCAGCGCGGGATCGGCATCCACGACCGCGAGCTTCTTCTCGGCCGAGGCGATCGCGTCGCGCAGGTCCTTCAACTCCTGCTCGGATTTGCGCGCCGTTCGCGCGGCGTCCTTGTCAGCGGGAGCGGCTGCCGCAGCTTGCTTCGCAGCGGCGAGCATCTGTTCTTGGACGGGCAACGCCGTCCGCTGCTTCGGGAGTTCGGCCGTCAGCGTGTGATAGTCCGACAACTGATTGACCAGCCGGTACAAGCGAGCCAGTTCGACCACGGCCGCGCGTTGATACGCCGCGTCGTCTCGAAAATGCTTGTAGCCGTAGATGATCATCCCGAACTGCGTCCCCCAATCACCGACGTGGTTGTCGGAGAGGACGCGATGCCCAAGGAACCCGAGGACACGATAGAGCGCGTTGCCGATGACCGTGCTGCGGAGATGTCCGACGTGCATCGGCTTGGCGACGTTCGGCGACGAGAAGTCCACGATGTACGTGCGCGGAGTCGCGGCGAGTGACACGCCGAGTCGCTCATCGCGTGTCAGCGTGGCGGTCTCGTCCGCCAGTCGATCAGTCCGCACGGTTAGGTTGATGAAGCCCGGCCCGGCAATCTCGGGGGTCTCGCACAGGTCGGCCACATCGAGCTTGGCGACCAATGCGGCAGCAAGGTCTCGCGGTGGCTGCTTGCTCAACTTGGCCAGCGGCATGACGCAGTTGGCTTGGAAGTCTCCAAACTTTCCGTCCTGCGTCGGCTTGAGCATCTCGACAAAGGAGTCGGGCGAATCGGTGAACGAGACGAGGGCGGTTCGCAGTCGCGAACGAAGTTCGGTGAGGAAGTTCATCGGTCAGTCCGAGGAGGATTTGAAGTCACTTCGTTAATACTTCGCGCGGTCAGCGATGAGACGTTTCTCAGGCGGAGTCTTGGTGAGCCGGGCGGCGTCAGCCCAATGGCACTTACTTTGAGCGAATTTCAAATTGACGTTCAGTGCGACGTAGCTGAATTCGTGAGAATTCAGCCGGCTTTGATGGTTGTCTGAAGTCTTACGACTTCAGCTACACCCCAAAGTGA
>JAYTQJ010000388.1:0-4039 GCA_043746775.1 Schlesneria sp. | reverse complement strand
CTTGGCTTTGCTGAGCGTCTCGGCGTCGCCGAAGGGGCCGTCGTCCATGCCGAACTGCTCGAACCACGCCAGCGCCCAGCGGGTGTCGCCGTCGAACTCCCCTTCCTGCTCGGCCAGCACTTCGTCGAGCGACTGGTTGATGAGTCCCAGCGCGGTGCGGACGGTCATCGGCGAGCCGTCGCTCTCCAGCACCTTGGCATAGCGAGTGAAGACGGCCATCCCCGGCCCAATCGCCGCCTGCGCGAGGTCCACCGGCGCGATGTTCCCCCGCTGCAGATTCCGCAGCGACTCCGGCAACTCGCAATCAGCGGAAAGTGGCGAGGCTGCTTGACGGGTTGGCATCGAAGCAGGTAGCATTAGCCGAAATTGGGTTAGACGCAATCAATGAAACCGAGCGTGCCAATGGCTCTCCAGCTCTTTCCGGAACTTGTTGAAACGGTCCAACCAAAGCGGCTCAATTCCAACGCGGATCGCTGCGGAACGATCATCGCAGGCGATGCGCGAGTTGAACTCGCTAAGCTCACTTCTGGGATCTTTCAGTGCTGTATCACGAGTCCACCTTATTGGGGTCTTCGTGACTACGGAATTGAGGGGCAGATCGGAGCCGAATCGAAACTTGATGACTACATTCGTGACCTGGTTTCGCTTTTCTCGCAAGTGCGACGGTGTCTGTCCGAGGATGGAACACTGTGGTTGAACCTTGGCGACAGCTACACCAGTGGCGGTCGAACGTGGCGCGATACCGACAAGAAAAATCCGGCTCGCGGCATGGACTATCGAGCGCCTACTCCGGAAGGATTAAAGCCCAAGGATTTAATTGGCGTTCCTTGGCGACTCGCTTTCGCGTTACAGGCGGATGGCTGGTATCTGCGCTCGGACATCATCTGGCACAAGAACAACGGGCTTCCTGAATCGGTGAAAGATCGCCCCTCTCGCGTGCATGAATATGTCTTTCTGCTCTCGAAATCTGAGCGTTACACCTACGAGCACGAAGCGGTCAAAGAAGCGGCGGTCAATGGCAACAAACGGAGCTGCCGATCTGTTTGGACGATAAACACAGAGCCATTCAGTGAGGCACACTTTGCCACCTTTCCGCGCGAACTGGTGACGCGTTGCCTGCTTGCGGGATCGAAGGAAGGTTCCCTAGTACTCGATCCATTTTTCGGTTCGGGCACCGTTGGCGAAATGTGCCAGTTGTTTGGGCGTCGCTTCGTGGGGATTGAGTTGAATCCCGAGTACGTTGAAATCGCCGAGCGCCGGCTCAAATGGCGCGGTTAGAAGTCCCAATTCGCATGGACGACACAAAGGTCTTTCCGCAAGTTCTTGATCTGAAGCTTGCGCTCGGTTCCGCCGTCAAAGTAGAGTTTGAATCGGACGGTTCCATCACTGTCGGTGACTGTACAGTAACCCGGTTTGGGCGACTGCTTGCTCTCAACCATCATTTGAAAAACGCCGTTTCGGGCTTCGATCAACACCGGCTTTGGAATCTCGACGAGTTCGTAGGAGTGGTGTGCCGAACTCGATTCCGGCTGGCTGAAATAGCGTAGCTGGAGAATTCGATCGTAGGCGGTGAGGTGGTGCAAGAACCGGTTTCGCAGCCCAGGCAAGTCGCCTTCGTTCTCCCATTTCCCCTTTCCCAGTTCCATGAACTTGGAAATGTGAAGCACGTCCCGCTTGATCTGAGCGTCTCCTTGGGTTTTGAGTGACCACTTGATTCCATCAACTGTCAAATCGTGACCCGGATTGCAGCGACTTGGACGAACAGCATCGTGCCCCAAGGCACGGAAAACGCGCTGCATCGCGGCCTCAAAACGGTACTTATCCAGGTAGTCATCCGACAGGCTATGGTGAAGCTTCAGAATGTCACCAAAGTCCGCAAGAAATTCTTGACTCACGACGTCGGATGAAGGATTGCGATGACTCGCAATGGGCTGCGCGAACGTATCAATGAGGGATTCGAGCAATGCGACCTGACCCTCGGAAAGGTTGCTGATACGGCGATTAATCTCCCGCACGCGGTTAGTCATTCGTGGCCTGCATCTTTCGAATGACCTTCACCGGATCAATCTCAAGCGCATCCGCGACGTCCAAAAACTCGACGACATCCAGCCGTCGTTCGCCCCGCTCGTACTTGCTGACGTAGGTCTGAATGCAGCCAAGTTTTTCCGCGAGAGCTTCTTGCGAAAGCCCTTGCTCTTGGCGTGCCTTGGTGAGAATGTCGCGGAAGGAACGGTATTTCGCAGTGTGAATTGAGTCGGTCATGCTCGAAGAGTAAACCTGAAATGGGTTTAGCCCAACTCGGGTTGCCGGTGCGATTCCGTGTGGATAACACGATAGATCCAATGCGGTGACGGCCCTCACGTCCGAATGATTGCGAGGCGACGGTTCTGGCCCAGAGCCAGGCGATGACGGTGAGTTGCTGTCCGACGTAGGGGAGCAAGTCGGGGCGGTCTTGGGCCATCTGTGCGGTGACGGCGACCTTGGGATACAGGTGGCCGATCCGCTTCTCGGCTTCGTCGCGCATCCACTGGCCGTAGTACCGCACGTCCTCGGCCAGCCCCGTCGCGCCCGGCCAGTCATGCTCCATCAGCGGTTGTTGTTTCTTCGCACGCGGCGAACGCGCCGTGCTTTCCGAGCCGCGAGCGTCAGCGACCGGTTCCGAATCACCCGCTCCCTGACGGTCGGGGCTCGGTGTGCCCGAATCCGAGCCGCGAGCGTCAGCGACCGGTTGTTCTGAAATACCCACTCCCTGACGGTCGGGGCTCGGCATGCGGTCGGTGACCGGTGCGGAGCCTTCGCCGTAGGCGACTCGTTCGCCTTGTTCGTCGCGAACGTACGTCAGCGCCCCATAAAACTGCGCGTCGTTCCACAGATACCGCGTGCTGCCATGCTCCGTCCAAACGGGATCGACCTTGACCGCAAGCAAGCCGGACTGGCGCAGTCCACGAGTCGCGTAGGATTTGAAATCATTCATCACCTTTTCCGGTTTCGCCGCAGCCGAGACCACCACATGCACATGATTGGTCCGCACATGAACGGCGTGAGCCCACCAGCCTCGATAACGACAGACTTCCAGGATCGCCTCCAGCACACGCTGGCGCTGGGCGACATCGAACACGAGCGGCGGATGCTTCAGTTGTTGCTCGGCAGCGCGACGACGTTCCGGATCGGGAACAAGACGCGGTTCATCGGGACGATTGTGTTCGCGATCGACGAAAGAACGTTCGTCGCCGGGAAGCCACGTGCCATAAGTCGTGAAGGTGATGAAGTACGCGCCCGGTCCATCGGGCGCGTGATACGCTGAACCCGGCGCTGACGGGAGTTTTTTCGATTCCGATTCCGTTTCCGTTACCGAGCCGCGAGCGTTAGCGACCGGTTCCGTAACACCCGCTCTCGGTTTATCGGGGCTCGGACGGTCGGGGCGGCTCGCCGGATTCACGGGGGGACGCCCGGCGAACTTCGGCGGAATCTCGATCAACGCCTTGTTGATCAGCACCGGCACCGGATTCAAGTCGCTGGCATACGCCCGCAACCCCAGCCGCTGAGCCTCCAACGGAATCGACCCGCCCCCCGCAAACGGATCAAGCACCGGCGGTGCATGCTCCGCCAAAAACGCATTCACGACCTCCGCCGGCGGCAGCCGCGACACGTCGAATGAGAAGCGAACTCGCCCGACTTTTTTGTCGAGGCCCGTCGGATTCGGTCGGCAATGCCCACGGATCACAAGGTCGTAGGCCGTCGTCTTCGCACCAATCACGGTGTCCTACTTCAAGACTCCCGTTTCAATCAACCGCGAAGCTACGCATCGCGCAATCTCCGCACGAGCCGAGCGGATCACGTCCACCTTGTTGGAGTTCTCCCACATCACCAGTTCTTCAATGAGATTGAACAAGTCCGCCCGCTTGATCCCCGCCGCCTCTTCATCCACCGACCCATCCGCTTTGAGATACTGCGGATCGCTATCCGGATCATCCACGAGCGAAGAAAACAACACCGCCCGACAAGCCGCCAACGGCCGCCGCGCCCACCACAAATGCAA
>JAYTQJ010000387.1:0-4040 GCA_043746775.1 Schlesneria sp. | reverse complement strand
GGTGGGTGGCCGGGGTTGGAGCGTCTTCGCGAAACCCCGGGGCTTCCTTCGCAAAGCCTCAGTCCAGCCCCGGCCACCCAGCCCTCGCCCCGGCTCTGCGGGGAAGCCGTAGGGTAAGCGTCTCGCTTGCCCATTCCCCAATCCCATTCACGGGCAAGCGAGACGCTTACCCTACGTTTTTCAACGAGCTGTTCGCTGCCTCCGGCTTCTCGCTCGCCTCCGTCACCACGCCATCCCCCAACGGCAGCGCACTCAGCGAGACGGCCCGTGGTGGAGCCGCCGCTTCGCCGCCCGAAACCGACCCGACTTCGGCATACGCTTCGAGGGCGTCGATCATCCGCGACACGCGCGCCAGCACGTTGGGAATGTCCTCTTCCAGTAATCGTTGCAGCGCCCCGGCGCGGCCTCGGTAATCGTCCGATTGACGACCTGCCTCGATCACCCAGCGCCGCACCGTGACGATCTTTTGCTGGCAGTACTCCAACCGAGCTTTCGCCTTCTGCAGTGCGATCTTTTCCTCAATGCACTCGGGATGACGACCGGCCACCGTGCGCAGTTTGCAGGTTTCATAACCGACCCGTGCCGAGGCGACTCCGTCGTAAGCCCGTCGTTCCTGCTCGGCCCAATAAATCGGACGGTCCTGTTCCAGCCACGCGCGCGTCCGATCAATCTTCGACCGCACACTTCCCAGCGCCGATGAAGCTCGTTCCTGAAACGTGATCAACGCCAAGCGGATATCCCGCAGAGCGTCGAGTGATCGGACGTTGGCGTTGGTGGCGAGGGTCATGATGAAGGAACGCTAGGGAGCCAATTGTTTCACTGTAGGATGGACGCCTCGTCCGTCCGTCTCTGTTGCAACAAACTCGGACGGACGAACCGTCCATCCTACGGGCGCGAATCACCGCTGCTGCATGTATTCCTCGATCCGATCGGCTTTGCGGACGAGATACGGCACATGGCGTTCGTTCGCTTCGACGAATCGGCTGAGCAGTTTCAGATGCTCGCTGAATTCTTCGGCGAACTTCAGATGTTCCTGATCGCGCCAAGTTTGGTTGAGCAGATTGAGCTGCCCCGCCACAGAGCCAAGTCGCGCTTGCAGGTCGTTGTTAAATTCACGCAGCAACCCGGCGAACCGACGCAGTTCACCAGGATCAACGATGGCTTGAGACATGTGAAATTCTCCGGTCAGTGAATGCCAGGGCCAGCGCACCAGCCTGAGCCTCAAGGTAGCCCTGTCGCTCCGCGACAGGAAGCGAGGCCGCGCGAGTTGTGCAACAGGCGGCTCACCGCCGCCTGTGCGCGATCTCCCCTCAAAGTGAAACGCAGCCCCTCCGCCAATTCAACAGGCTGGGACAACAATCCCGGGCCATGGCCTTTTTCAAGTTGGGTGCCACGGTCACGGAGCTTCGGCGTGGCCGCGCGATGATGTGGAGGCTGCTTCCAAATTTCACGGCCACGTCGAAGCTCCGTGACCGTGGCACCCAATCATTCCAAATCCAACAAGGCGATGGCCCCACCAACAATCGCCGCTCGCGTGTTTGTTGGCGCCACTTGTTTCCGCTCATGGAGTAGACTCCGCGACCCGCTTCGACACCTCACTCGCACGGAATGATCCGCCGATGCCGACTTCGATTTCGCCCCGTGTTGCTCAGAGCCTGTTTGCGGCGGCGGTGTTTTTGGGCGCGGGGCTGGTCTTTCAGATTCAGCCGCTGATGAGCAAGTTGATCCTGCCGTGGTTTGGCGGCAGTCCCGGTGTTTGGACGGTCTGTCTGCTGTTTTTCCAATCGCTGTTGTTCGTCGGCTACTTGTACGCGCATGGCTTGGTGCAACGCGGCAATCTGCGCGGTCAGTGGCTGATCCATTCGGGGTTGTTGGCGGTGGCGTTGCTCGCGCCGATATGGCCATCCGCCGCGTGGAAGCCGACGGGTGACGGTGATCCGACGATTGCGATTTTGGGACTGCTCGCGTGGCATGTCGGGCTGCCGTACCTGTTGCTCAGCGCGACGGGTCCGCTGTTGCAAGTCTGGTTCTCACGGGCCTTCCCCGGTGAATCGCCGTACCGCCTCTATGCCCTTTCAAACCTAGGTTCGTTGCTCGGCTTGGTGAGTTACCCGTTCGTGGTCGATGTTTGGTTGGCGGCTCCTCAACAGGTGACTCTGTGGTGGAGCGGCTTTCTCGGCTACAGCCTGCTGTGTGTGGCATGCGGCGGGATCGCGGTCTCGCGCGGAGCCGCTGCGCAGGTCACGACTGAGCCGCTCTCGACACCGTTGGACAATCAGCCGCGCGCGACGTGGGGCGAGCGGCTGCTGTGGTTCGTCCTCGCGATGGTCCCGTCGGTGTTGCTCTCGTCCGTCACGAACAAACTGTCGATCGACATCAGCCCGGTCCCGTTTCTGTGGGTGGTGCCGCTGACCCTGTATTTGATCTCGTTCATCATCTGTTTCTCGCGCGAATCGTGGGCCTCGCGCTGGGTGTGGGGGCCGGCGGCGGTCGTCGGTTTGCTGGTGAGTGCCAACGTCATCGCACGGCAGCTTGGACGAGGCCACTACGGTTCGTTGCCGTTCCAATTTTGCGTTCACTGGGGCACGTTCTTCAGTCTGTGCATGGTCTGTCACGGCGAATTGGTTCGACGGAAACCCGTCTCAACCCGCGCGTCTGCCAACAGCAGCGCGTTGACCGAGTTCTACTTGGTGATGTCCGCCGGGGGAGCCGCAGGCGGCCTCTTTGTGGCGGTGCTGGCTCCCGCGTTCCTGCCACTCTTCGTCGAACATCATCTGGGACTGCTGGTCGCCGCGTTGTTGATGCCGTGGATGTGGCGCGCGGATCTGTTTCTGAGTCGCAGCCGCATCAGAAATGTTGCCGCGTGGGTGGGCGTCGCCAGTGCGGTCAGCTTGCTCAGCATCTGTCTGCTGGTGGATGTGGTCTCGACATTCAACAACGTCCGGTCGATCTCACGCAATTTTTACGGGGTGCTGCGTGTGATCGAGCGGCACCTTGATCCGCCGAGCCGGTCCTATGTCTCGCTCAGTCACGGCGGAACGAGACACGGATTGCAGCCGCTCGATCCGGCGCTGGCTCGACTGCCGACAACGTACTACGGGCTGAAGTCCGGGGTCGGATTGGCTCTGGCCACGCATCACGCTGACCGTCCGAGACGCATTGGTTTGGTGGGACTCGGAGTCGGTACGCTCGCCGCATACGGTCGCACGGGCGACGTGTACGACTTCTATGAAATCGACCCGGCAGTGCGCGACCTCGCCCAACACGCATTCACCTACTTGCGAGACTCACGCGCCGAAGTCCGACTGATCCCCGGTGACGCACGGCTCGCACTCGAACGACGTGAGGCTCAGCAGTACGACGTGCTGGTTCTCGATGCCTTCTCCAGCGATGCGATCCCCATTCACCTGCTGACGGCCGAAGCCTTCGACATCTATCGCAGACACCTCGCCCCGGATGGCATCGTCGCGGCGCATGTCTCGAACCGCTACTTCAATCTCCGCCCCATTCTGGCGGGGCACGCCGAACGACTTGGCTGGACGGCGATCGGCATCGCGGACGCGAAGTCGGACGATGAGTTGTTCACGTACTCGTCCTCGTGGGTCTTGCTGTCACCGAGCGCTGACAGTCTGAATGTGGGAGCACTCGGGCAGGCCGAACGAACTGATCTCGGCCCACCTCGCCACTGGACCGACGCCCGCCACAGTCTGTTTGAAGTCTGGGGTGAGAAATAGATGGAAGGTAATGTCGGGATGGCTGCGTGGACTAACCCTACAAACAAGCGACCCCACCGGGCTTGTCCCATTGGTCTCTACACAAAGTAGCCATCATCGCTCCGCGTGATGAGCCTTCTCGGAGCAAGCGTCTAAGTCAGGGTGGCCGAACTCACAAGGCTCGTCACGCGGAGCGATGACGGCTACTTTTGCTGCCTTGACGTGTTGTGTAGAGACCACCGGGACAAGCCAGGGCCCAATGTAGGGT
Organism: Schlesneria sp.; assembly: GCA_043746775.1. Classification (GTDB taxonomy): domain Bacteria; phylum Planctomycetota; class Planctomycetia; order Planctomycetales; family Planctomycetaceae; genus Schlesneria. The sequence continues at coordinate 59 of JAYTQJ010000387.1, read as the reverse complement.
GGGACCAGCTCGCTTCGAGCGCCGGCCCACCATGATTTCTAGATGTTTCCAGATGGTGG
>JAYTQJ010000386.1:0-4047 GCA_043746775.1 Schlesneria sp. | reverse complement strand
CTTCGTCAATGTCGCATCCATCTGTCAGTCTCCGTAAAAAAGGATGTCTGGGAACTATCCGTTTCCGGGAACTGACACAAGATTTCTTACAGGCCCTCGGCAATTGGTTGGCCGCTTGCAGCGCGCTCATTCAGCGCGACTCAAAGCGTTGCGGCGGTATCGACCAGGCCCAATTCTGTCCTGTGAGGGATTCACTCAGAGGATTCACTCAGAACTGGTTTGAGTTCCCGTTCTTGTGCGAAGTCATCCCGCAAAGTTTCCTCGGCAGCTTTGAACATCACCTTGCCGCAGCAATCGGGCGGCAGCCGCTGCGGCTCCTGCGTGATAACCGCGCCACAGCACTGGCAGTGAAAAATCGGACGATTGTGAATCATGGGTGAATCTCCGAGATCGGGATCAGCGAGGGCAGACGACTTCGATGTCGTTGTCAACGACTTGGACGCCGGGCCGCGACGACGCCAGAGATTGAGCGAGTTGTTTCAGGAAGTACGTGGGAACTCGCCCGCGCAATGTCATGCGGCCGTTCTGATGAGTGATGCCGATGTGGCGTAGTCCCGGATAGCCGGCCGTGCGAAACGCATGATGCAGGTTGTCTTCCAACTGGTGATTCGTGTCATCGGCGGTCGAGTCGTGGCCACACGGCTTGGGCCTGGCTGATGAGTGGCAGAAATCCACGTTGGCAGCCTCGTGAAACTGTCCTAACAACGGACTTAAAATTGACGATTCTGGCATGATGCACCTGATCCTTTTCTTCCTTGAAACCATGATAGGGAGGGGATGTGATACCGTTGTCCAAATTGTTCAATTCCCGCCGCCGAGAGAATTCCCAGCCGTGCGTCGCGGGCTGACGATGATCGTGTTACCGAGGTTTTGTGGGCTGGGGAGTCGACTGATCCTGCGATGCTGGGATCGCGATTTGGTCGCCGCATTTGAGTGTGATCCATTCTTCGGCATGGCTTGAGGGTTCTGGGAGCGAGGCGGAGGTGTCATCGTCATTGAAGAGCATGACAGGAATTGTCGAGAGATCATCCTCTTCCACCAAGACAGAGAGCACGCCGTCAACTCCGCCAAACTTCAATTCGGTGTCGAGAAGCACATCGGGGGGCGTTTCACGAAGCGCCGTCAGGCACTCCACGCCTCCCGATGTGACGCGGACGGAAGACCCCTGCGCCGCGCAGGACTTCAGGTCGTGATCCGACAAGCAGCCGTCGGCATCGGCGATCAAAAGTTGTGGTTCCATCGCGCTGTTCCTCTCTGATGAGAACGTCTGCACTAGACCGCCACTGACTCGGCAAGTCTTTGGATCTGCGACAGCGGCTCGTGTGCCGACTCGCGACCAGCGACTTCCTGGCGCAGAATCGCAATCTCCTTCGGACACCGAAAACCCAGACGCACCTTGCCGTGTTTGATCTCGATCACCGTGACTTCGATGTTTTCGGCGATCCGTAACATTTCTCCAACTTTTCGAGTGAGGACCAGCATGACAGCTCCTCCTTGATGCGACCGTTTGGCCAACCTTGTACGCACCGATCAATTGTCATCGTGAGACTGTCCGCAGTTTCGAAGCCGGTGACGACGACCGATTCGCGAGTGTGACGATACCAACGAACGCACAATTGCCAATCCGCGTAAACCTGAATTGCGTGTAGGCAATTCCATTACGCGCGACGTGGCCGGGGTGTCTGCATTGGAAAATGCTCTCAACCGGGGGTGTCGCTACGCCCAACCCCCGGCTAATTGCTGAAAACCCTTCGGGTTAATGGCCAGCGGCATCCTGCCGAAATTTTCCACCTACTTTTCCGATGCAGGCACTGATGAACACAATGCGAACCGCAACACTCAGTCAACCGAATATGGTTCAGCAAACACACCAGCCATCTCGTCGGCTTTCGGATCACCGAGCGACGAAGTACCGTGCTCACGGCTACGATCAGCGTTCGATTCACGAACAGGAAATGGCTCGCTTCGGGAGTTGAGCATGGCAGCGAAGGAAAAAATGACTCGCAAGAAGACAGCAACTCCGCAGTCAGCGAAGCCGGTCACCGCGCGGCCGGCGAAGAAAGCGGCACCGGCGGCCAGTCCAGTGCCGACGCAGAAAGAGGCGGCTCCAGCAGCGGTGAGTGAGGCTCACGCGACGCCGTTTCCCGTGGTTGGGATTGGTGCCTCGGCCGGTGGACTGGAAGCGTTCACGGAATTCTTTCGGGCCATGCGGACGCCGAGCGGGATGGCGTTTGTCGTCGTCTCGCATCTCGACCCGGATCACAAGAGCGCGCTGACGGAGATTCTCTCGCACACGACGCCGATGCCCGTCAGCGAAGTCTCGGATGGCGACGAGCTGCTGCCCGATCGCGTGTACGTCATCCCGCCGAACATGAATATGGTCGTGGAAGGCGAGCAGTTGCGTCTGGTTTCGCGCGGTGAAACGCGCGGGCCACACATGTCGATCGACGTGCTTCTGCGATCGCTGGCCATCGCGCGGAAGAGCCGGGCGGTGGGCGTGATTCTGTCGGGAACCGCCACCGATGGAACGCTGGGCTTGAAGGCCATCAAAGGTGAAGGCGGCATCACGTTCGCGCAGGACAACTCCGCGAAACACGATGGGATGCCGCGCAGCGCGGTGAATGCCGGCTGCGTGGACTTTGTTCTGTCGCCGGCGCGGATCGCCGAAGAGCTGTCGCGGCTGGGCAATCATCCATATCTGAATGGCGGGCTGCTGGCGGTTCCGCCAGCCGCGCCGGCCGAAATCGAAAATGACTTCGACACGGTGGTGCGGCTGTTGAGCACGGCGGTCGATGTCGATTTCACGCATTACAAACCACCCACGCTCAGACGGCGGATCGAACGCCGCATGGTGCTCAGCAAGCAGCCGACGTTGATCGAGTACGCTCAGTATTTGCAGGACGAACCGGCCGAGTTGCAGGCGCTCTACCAAGAGGTGTTGATTCAAGTCACCGGCTTTTTTCGCGATCCGGAGATGTTCGTGGCTCTGCGCGAAACGGTTTTTCCCAAGCTGCTGGAGAATCGTCCGACCGACGCGCCGCTGCGGATTTGGGTGCCCGGCTGTTCGACGGGCGAAGAGGTGTATTCGCTGGCGATGTGCTTGCTGGAGTTTCTGGGAGAGCAGGGCCTGCAGACGCCGATCAAGATTTTTGCCACGGACATCGCGAACCGCGCGATCGAAATTGCGCGGGCCGGCGTGTATCTCAACGGCATCGCGGCGGATGTCTCGCCCGAGCGTTTGCGACGGTTCTTCGTGAAGACCGATGGTCGATACCAAATTCAGAAGCCGGTGCGCGACCTGTGTGTCTTCGCGCGGCAAGACGTCACGAAGGATCCGCCGTTCTCGCAGATCGACCTGGTCAGTTGCCGCAACCTGCTGATCTACCTGCGGCCAGTGCTTCAGCACCGCGTGTTGCCGATCTTTCATTACGCGCTGCGGCCGAACGGATACTTAGTGCTCGGCGAATCGGAGACGGTCGGTGGCTTCACCGAGTTGTTCGCCGCAGTGGACCGGGGGCACCGTTTTTATCTCCGCAAGGAAACGCCGCGGCGGTTGACGTTTGACTTCACTCCCGGCCGGACCTCGGGAACGGGACTCACGGCTCACGAACTGCTGGACGATCCGGGGCGGCGGCTGCGGGACGTGCAGCGCGAGGCGGATCGGGTCGTGTTGGCCAAGTACGCGCCGGCGGGAGTCGTGGTCGATCACGAGTTGCAGATCGTGCAGTTTCGCGGACACACCGGCATGTATCTGGAGCCGGCACCGGGGACGCCCAATCTCGATCTGCTGCAAATGGCGCGGGAAGGTTTGATGGTCGATCTGCGAACCGCGATCGACCAGGCCAAGCGCGATGGAGTTCCGCAACGCCGTGAACGAGTCCTCGTTAAAACCAACGGGCACACGCAGGAGATCACGCTGGAAGTGCTGCCGATTCTGATTCCCGCGTCGGCCAAGCGGTTTTTCGTAGTGCTGTTCACGCGGAATGTTGCGGAGGATCGCACCAACCCCACCGAGCTTGTCTCGGTGGAAACGGGCCTTTGCACTAC
>JAYTQJ010000385.1:0-1809 GCA_043746775.1 Schlesneria sp. | reverse complement strand
CGGATTGAGTGTCGATCCAAAGTAAACGAGTCACTCCAAGCCTGTGTTTTTTTCACGCCACCGAGTTCATCTCGGTGGTTCCCGCGCTTTCGCACTACGTCATCCCCACGTTTTTGAGTAGTGCAGAAGCCCGAATCCACCGAGACAAGCTCGGTGAGGTTGGTGGACATCGCTTGTTTGAGGTTGGTCTGACTCGACAAGTTACTTCACTTCATCCAGCAGCTTCAACAACGCTTCAACAATCTTTGGCGAAGCTCCCGCTTCCAAGTAACTCGACCGCGCTCGCCACGTTTCGTAGCCAGCGAGTTCGTGTTGCTCAGGAGTCGGCAGGTAGCCGTTGTAGCCGTTGGCCAATGAGATCGTGAACGTCGGCTTGAGCGGACTGCGGCGTTTGAGTTCGAGGCCGATTTCGGTGAAGACCTCGCACGGTATCGCCACGATCCCCAGCTCGCCAATGCGGATCGCTTGCAGCTTGAGTTTGACCGTGTCGGGGTACTCAGCCAGTTTCAACGTTTCGCGAGCGTAGACATCGGCCATCGTTTTGTACGGAAACGTCCCCGCCTTTTCGAGCCGCTCTTTCGCCTTTGCGATGTCCTCTGCCGACGGCTTGCGGACCTTGAGTTCGATCTCGGTTTCACGCATGGCGATCGAGGCGGTGGAACGATACTCGGCCTTCGCGTGCGTCGCGGCTGCGGCAGTCGCGACGCTGTCGGCCACGAGCTTCAGCTTTTCATACGAACCGAACTTCGGGGGCATCGTGAGCGAGAAGTTTGCGTTGTTGACATCACCGCTTGTCCCGTTGGTCATCGCGCCAACGAACACCGGATGAGCAAGCCCATTGGGGGCGTCGTTGGCTTGCAGCAGTTGGCTGATCCGCTCGGCAAACGCGCCGAAGTAATCGGCCGACAATTCGCCGCTTCCCGTTCCGCCCACGTAATGCAGCGAGTAGTTCGTCCAGAACGCGACCGGCCGACCGGTCGGCGATTGCACGCTGAGGAAACTCACTTCCGGATCAACCGGCCCAGCGGACTTCGTCACTTTCGGATTCGCGTAGCCGGGATTCATGCGGACCTTGTCGATCAGGCCAAACGGATTCGATTCGGCATTCGGTTCCTTCAGCCACCAACGGCGGTTGAAGACCTGCGTCTCATCGCGACCGACGCCCCAAGCCATCTTCGCCAGAGCGACATTGTCCGCCGCCTTCTTGATACCGGCGGCGATCCGTTCGGCCAGGAACGCGACGTAGTCGGCATCGGGCTCGCTTTGAAAAGCGCCGGTGACCGCCGGGCACGAATGCGCGTGAGTGGCCGAGATCAACATGCGGTCGGTCGGGATGCCGGTCAGTTCCTGAGCCTGCCGCTTCGCGCTGTCCATGAGTTCGCGCGGGATCAAGCAGTTGTCGACCACGACCATCGCGATCCGCGTCTTCCCGTCATCGAGCACCAAGCAGCGCGCGTGCAACGGATCATGGGCTCGCAGCGCCGGATGGTCCTGCATGTTGCCGTTCATCGAAATCGGAAACTTCAACGGCGTGACATCCATCGCGAACGCTCCCGCTTTGATGGCGGGCGATTGAGCTGGCGCAGCGGGTGTGGAAATCGTCAGCACCCAGGCTATCGCGCACAAAATAATGCTTCGTTGCAAACACATTGGGATTCTCTACTTTTGAATGTCGGTACTTTGAGGGCAATTTTTACTTCCACTCGCGGATGAATTACAGCGAGTTCCGTCCGACGTGCGTGTTCGTCCCGACGCCGACGCTCCGAATCTGGAAGTCCGCGGCAACGACGATGTCTTTCAACACAAGCT
>JAYTQJ010000384.1:0-22086 GCA_043746775.1 Schlesneria sp. | reverse complement strand
TTTCTTGCACCCGAGGCTAGCGCCAACGGCTCACAATACTGCAACCCAACTCTGAAACTGCTCTAAGAAGCACGATGGCAGACCACCAAGTGAACGATGTTGTTCGTGTTGACGGTCCGCGATGAGCCGTGCGGCGCAGGTTGAGGAAAGTCCTCGCCCATGTTCTGAGTCGGCATTTCTGCGAGTGAGAAACCGTGGGCGAGTCACCAAACCACGTTTGATCGCAGCTCTGGCAAACGAGGCGCTGTGGCCGGACACGGGGCCGCCTCTGTTCCTGGCGGACACAATTCACAGGGCACAGCCACGCTTGAGGGTTGCGACATCGGCTGCGGAACCAACGAGCCGTTCGCTGGGGTCCTCACCGGAGGACAGCCTGCCCCCGCATTGATCTCAGTCGTAACACCGGAGCCTGCCACTGCGGGTGCCATGGAACTTCCCTGCACGCCAGCGCCGCCGTCATAGATGTCGATGAAACTCGACCCCGCGACGAACGATTTGTTGCCTCCGCCAAATCGCTTCCAACCGCCGCGATAGGTGGGCGTCCAATAGGTTTGGTTGAGACTGGAGAACGCCGATCCCAGGTCATTCAATTCGTAGACCACAGCCTGCTGAACGCAGGCCAGTCCGGTGACCATTCCGATCACGCCGATCGTCAGTATCAAAACCAACTCGGCGGACAGAATGAGTCCACTCTCGTTCGCAATCAATTTGTTCCACAGCGTTTTCATCGGAAGCCTTTCCTGGGGGAGCGGGGGGGGGCGCAGCGGATTCGGCGATCTGACGCATGTGACAGATGCTTGGCTGCGCGAAGCAGATCAAAGAGGGGTGCCTGTCCGGCGAGGCGGCACGGCACTCACCACCCGCAGCCGAACCGGTCGCAGGTTGCAAACGGGTTCGACAACGGATGGAGAGCCGTGCCGCTTCGGCGGTGAGGCCAGGACAAAGGACCGGCGGGTGCCACACACCCGCCGGTCGCTCAACTCAGCGCAGAAGCGATCTCTCAGGTCGCCACTCACGCTCGAACTGCGAAGAAAAATGGAGCCGCATTGAGTCGCGGCCGCTCCGTTTCAAGCGACCTGCGTGAAGCCTCGCGATTCATGCACGGTCGACACAATCACGACAACCGCCTCAATCAGTGCAGTCGATATAGCCGAAACAATCAGCTCGACCAGCACAGCCCACACAGCCAGCAGATTACGGACCATCCGAATAATCATTTCAATCGCGATAATCACTACAACCGGACTTTTGAGGGAAACGCTTTGCCCACAATGCGGTTGCGTCTGATCTTGCCTGAAGACACGCTCGAGTGAGTCATGAGATGGCCGAGTGGGCTGCTAAGCTGGCTTTGCATTTCGTTAATTCACGCGCTCACTCACCTTGTCGCGGGCCTCTTCGGGAGGAGGCTGGTGGCCTCGGTGTGGTCCGGGGAGCCTGGGCTTTCCAAAAGCCCGACATCCCTTTCATGCCGGCGGGCGGTAAGGCGAGCGGCAAGAGTTCGCGTACGCGCCCCGTAGGATGGGCGACTCGTCCGTCCGTCACTTCTGGGCAAGCTCGGACGGGGGCGTCCATCCTACGGGGCAACCATTTCCAGCCGTTCGCCTAATGGAGCCACAGAAGTGGGCTAATGGGCTTGAGTGACGTTTCCGACGGAACTCCGAATCGGGCGAAGTGAGGCTGTAGTCCGGCCCCCTTGGTCCGGACTACGGCTGCGACTCCTGCCGGGAACGTCCTTGAGTGAAATCCGTGGTCGGTCCTTTGATGCTTCACTGACTCACAGCGTGCGAGTTTGAAACGCGGACGAGAGGGATCACAAACGGAGGGCTCGGTTGTTGAAGGCTGTCCGGGTTCTGTATCGTCTGCGGCCCGCATCGGCTTCGAGATCACCAGACCGCTGGGGGTGTGCGTGGGATCCATCGAGATCGGCTTCGCGCCGGGCCGACTTCGCGAATTCAAAGGGACGACATGGCGCGGTGTTTGGTTACGGGAGGTGCCGGTTTCATCGGTAGCCATCTCACGGAACGGCTGTTGGAGCTGGGGCACGATGTTGTCGTCCTCGACAATCTTTCGACGGGCCGCGCGGCGAATCTCGCTCACTTGGAGGGCCATGCGCGGCTGACGATTCGCGTCGGGTCAATCACCGATCCCGTGTTGTTGGCGGAAGTCACCACCGGGACCGACGTGATCTATCACATGGCTGCGGCCGTGGGTGTGAAGCTGGTGGCCGACGATCCCGTGCGCACGATCGAGACCAACATCTATCCGACCGAAGTGCTGCTGCGATTGGCGGCTCAGGGGAAGCAGCGTGTGTTTCTCGCTTCGACCAGCGAGGTCTATGGCAAGAACCCGAAGGAACGCTGGACGGAAGAAGATGACCTGCACTTTGGTCCCACGTCGCGACCGCGTTGGGCCTACGGTTGCTCGAAGGCGATCGACGAATTCCTAGCGTTGGCCTATCACCGCAAGTTTGGGCTGAAGGTGGCGATCGGCCGGTTCTTCAATGTCGTCGGGCCGCGACAAGTCGGTCACTACGGCATGGTGATCCCCAGGTTCGTCGATCAGGCATTGAGCGGCGGTCCCGTCGTGGTTTATGACGATGGCGAGCAAGTCCGCTGTTTCGGTCATGTGCGTGAGGTCGTCGATGCGGTGATCGGCTTGGTCGAAACACCGGCCGCCCACGGTTCGGTCTTCAACATTGGCAGCGATGAACCGGTCTCGATTCGCGGTTTGGCGGAAGAGATCATTCGACGAGTCGATCCTCAAATTCGCATCGAGTACCTGCCGTATCGCGACGCTTATGGAGACGACTTCGAGGACGTGCGGCGGCGCGTCCCTGATGTCTCAAAACTGGCGATGACCCTCGGCAGGAAGCCCTCCCTGAAGCTCGGCGAAATCCTCGACGACATCATCCGCTGGAAGCGGTCTCAGCGCGACGGCAGTGACGTTGCGTCGTGAGGCGGGCGGCTCGAGGAAGCCGTCCTAACCGCGGTGGAAAGATGGTCGTGCAGCGGAGTCACTCTGGGCCGCAATGTGCCCTCGTTCATCGTGCCGTTTGAAAAATACGTAACCAACGCCGTCGCGGCACCAATTCTCACCATGAAACATCTTTCGCCTGTTTCCCGCTTGCTGCTCTTGGTGCCAACGTTCTGGTTGGCGCTGTCCGCTCCGCTTCTCGCCCAGAACGAGTGGGAGGTGAATCCCGAAAGTGAACTGGCGCTGGAGCGGGGGATCGCGTGGCTGGCGCGGACTCAGGGTTCGCAGGGAAACTGGGAGTCGAACGATCTCGGCTTGGTGGGACTGGGGGCATTGGCCTTCATGTCGGCGGGGCACATGCCGGGACGAGGCAAGTATGGCGAGAACGTCGATCGGGCACTGAAGTACATCGTCAAGAATGCCAAGCCGTCGGGGCTGCTCAACATCGCCGATGCTCAGCGAGACCTCTACAACCACGGGCTGACGGCGTTTGTTCTCGGGCAGGCCTACGGGATGACTGACGATCCCGCGATTGGCAAGACGCTCGACAAGGCTCTCAAGCTGATCGCCAATACGCAGTGCGATGACGGCGGCTGGGACTACCGGGCCAAACGACAACCGCACGGCCATGATCTGAGTATCGTCGTCATGCAGGCCAAGGCACTGCGAAGCGCCGTCGACAGCGGATTTGAAGTGCGAGGCGATGTCATCAAGCTGGCCATTCAATCGGTGCGAGACCACTACAAGGCCGACAACGGCGCGCGCGGCTTTGACGAGCGTGCAAAAGAGGGTGGTGGTCAGTTCACCTACGACGGCAATCGCGGCACGCTCGCGATGTCGGCGTGCGGCGTGGTCTGCCTCCAGGAGTTCGGCCAGTACGACGACTGGCGCATTCCCAAAAACCTCGACCTGATCTCGAAAGAAATTTCGCGTCTGAAGCCCGTCAAAGGAAACGGCGAAGTCCCGTTCGACGCCTACACGCTCTACTACGTCGGTCAGGCGCTCTATCAGTCAGGCGGAGAAAGCTGGCGCACGAACTACCCGCTGCTGCGAGACCACCTGATCGCCTCGCAACTCCGCAAACCCGAGAACGTCGCCGAAGACGGCTCATGGCGAGACACCCGTTGGGTCCACGGCAAACAAGGCCACCTCTACGGCACCGCCGTAAGCTGCTTCATTCTCGGCATCCCCAACCGGTATCTGCCCATCCTGCAAGAGGGGAAGATCGAGGGGCTGCGAGAGAAGTTGGGACAGAAGTGATTTGAACCACAGATCACACAGATGGGCACAGGTAAGGCGAGCGGCAGATGGAAATTTACCGTCGTACGGGTAAGAGATCATCTGCCACTCGCCTAAGAGGCCGAAGGCATCGTTAGATATTACGCCGTTGTCTTATCTGTGCCCATCCGTGAAATCAGTGGCAGTAACTCTTGAGTATTGAAGTCTGATGCTGAGTTTCGACGCCAGTTTGTTTGCGATTGCCGGAGCCGCCGCGGCTGCCGGGCCGATCATCATTCATCTGCTCAACCGCCGCCGGTTTCGGACGGTCAGTTGGGCGGCGATGGATTTCCTGCGCGAGGCCCTCGAACGCAACCGCAAGATTCTGCACATCCGCGACATCCTGTTGCTGGCTCTGCGAGTTCTCGCCGTCGTGTTGTTTGGTCTCGTTCTGGCGAGACCCTTCTTCAAGGGATCGACCGCCGGAGCGATGTGGCACGGAGTACTGCTGGCCTTCTGTCTCTTGATCGTGTTTGGATCGGCCATCGGCTGGGTGACATCTCCCAAGGGACGCGGGAAGGCACTCGGGTTTGGTTTGCTCGGTGGGTTGTTGGCGTCGATCTTCCCGTTGCTGGGCATGTTGAGAGAAGCTCGCTCGGCCGGAGAGACCGTGGCCAGTGCGAGGGCTCCCGTGCATGCGGTCGTGGTCATCGACAACAGCCGCAGCCTGGGAGTCGAAGCACTCGGCGGGACGCTGCTCGATCGAGCCAAGGGGAAAGCGGGCGAGTTCATCGACTCGCTCCCCCCCGAGAGTCGCATCACGGTGATTCCGCTCGCCGGTTCCGAAGACCCGTTCACGCTCGACGCCTATCGCAACAAAGAGGACGCACGGCGAGTTCTTGACCGCGTGAAGCTGGTCGATGTCGAAGGGAGCATCCGTGCGGGACTCGAACAGGCCGAGCAAGCCTGCCAGCAAGCGGCCGATCTGCCGACGAAGCGCGTTGTCGTGCTGACCGATCTTCAGGCGAACGCGTGGCAGGCGGGAGTCCCCACCGAACTGTTGCAACGTCTCTCCGGTTTGCAGATCGTCAACGTGGCGACCGCTCCGGCCAGCAACGTCTGGGTCTCGGATTTTCATGTCGAGGACGGCCTCGCCAGCGCCGAGGTTCCGTGCCGACTGCTCGCGCGCGTCGAGGCGAGCGGCGCGACCGACAGCGGCTCGGACACGTCGTTTGAAGTCCAGGTGAAGCTGCTCATCGACGGGGCCGAAGTCGCCAGCCAAGCCGTCGAACTATCGCCCGGCCAGGCGCGCGAAATCGAGTTCTCGCATCTGTTTGATGTGCTCGCCGATCCGCTCAAGCCAACGTCGGCCGTCGCCACGCTGGTTGTTCAATCCGAGTTGCAATCGACCGACCAGCTCCCCGCCGACAACAAGCAGCAGATCGTCGTTCCCATCGTCGCGTCGCTGCCGGTCGTGTTCGTTGATCAGTACGGCGACGAAGAGAATCTGGAAAAGAACCGGATCGGCGAGACCTACGCGCTCCGCCATTTGATGGCTCCACGGGCGAGCAGTGACAAATCGCAACGCCGGTTGATTCACGTCGAGCACGTGCGGCCCGAAGGGCTCACGCAGGAATTGCTCGAAACCGCGCGGCTCGTCGTGATCGCGGGCATCGAGAAGCCGGATGAGGCTCTCATCCCCCTGCTCCGCGATTACGTGCAGCAGGGTGGTCCATTGGTGATCCTCGCGGGAGCTAACTTCGATCCCGTGGCTTGGCAGGAACGGGCGTGGCTCGACGGGCAGGGGCTGTTGCCCGCGCCACTCGATCCGAAACCGCACGGCGTCACGCCCGAAGAAGCTCCTCAACAGGTGCTGCCGTTCTACGCTTCGTTCGCATCAATGCAGCACGACTTCTTTCTCGTCGAGGGTGAGTCCTCGCAGTCGCTGTCGTCGCTGTTTGAAACGACGCCATTCTTCAAGGCGGTGCAGGCCGATCTGAGCAAGAGTCTCCTCGAATCGCTCGCCAAGTCCGACGCGAAGCGGTTCGCCGACGAGAAGTCATTCCTCGACGGATACTCCACACAACAAGCGGCCCGCGCGACGGAGAAGTCTCCGGCCTCGTCGCACAGCGCCGACGAAGACCGCAAGTACCGCGAGATCGAACCGGTCTGGTGGCACTGGCGTTCGCCGCTGCCGCTGGTTGATAGATCGCTTTCGCCGGAGGAGTTGGCCAAACGGAGTCAGCCGCGCGTCCTCGCCACGTTCGACGCCAAAGCCATTCCCTTCGCCATCGAACGCCGCAGCGGAGCCGGTCGCGTCGTGATGTTCACCAGCGGAGTCACCTCCAACTGGAACCTGATGCGCGGCTCGGGCGCGATGTATCTGTACCATCGCGCGTTCTGCCAGTTGATGGAGGGGACGCTGCCGACGCGAAACTACCTCGCCGGACAAAAGATCACGCTGCCAGTCGAGCGTCGCGCCGACACGCGGCTCACCGTCCTTCGCCCCTCCGGCTCGCGCGAGCCGCTCAACATCGACGCCCTCGGCCCGAACGTCTTGGGTGTGACGGTGCGCCGTCCCGTTCTGGCGGGAACGTACACGATCTCGGCCGAGCAAACCGAAACGCTGGCCCCCGGCTCAGCCTCGAACAAACTCGACGACATCCCGCTGGCGGTGAACGGCGCGGCGAGCGAATCGAATCTCACGTCCATCTCCGTCGCCGACCTGCAAACCAAGCTCGGCCACGACCACGCGCGAGTCCTCACCGCCGACGAACCGATCCGCGTCGAGGGCGGCACGCGCCGCGGTCAAGACTTGTGGAAGCTGCTTTGTTGGTGCGTGCTCGGTTGCCTGCTGTTGGAGCAATTCGTGCTGGCTTGGCCGATGTTCGGGAAGAAGAAATGAAGATGGGAACCACGAAATACACCAAACACACGAAATAATGAGAGGGCAAAGACGAAGAAGTAGTGACCTTGAATCATCACTCTTTCATTTCGTGCCTTTCGAGTATTTCGTGGTTCAAAATCCTGATTGGACTGACTGATGAACTGGACGACGATGATTGGTCGCTTGCTGGGCTACGACGATGTGTCGCGGATCGACGCGGCGCGGGTGTCGTTTGGTTCGGCGTGGGCGCATTCGTCACCCGCCTTCCTCGCGTTTGGCTGCATCGGGTTGGTGGCTCTGTCGTTCTGGTTCTATCTGCGCTGGCAGGCGAGGGGGCACCGGCCGACCCGCTTCGCGCTGGCGACGCTGCGTGCGGTGGCCCTCTGTTTGTTGCTGCTGATTCTCTCCGACCCGACGCTCGAACTGACGTTTGTCAGCCAGCCGAAGCCGGTGCTGTGGGTGGTGCTCGACGGCAGCGACAGCATGTCGATCCCCGACGAACTGCCCGAGGAGGAACGCACGAGTCTCGCCACGGCGGTCGATCTGAGCGGCTATCAGTCGGTTCACGCTCCGAAAGACGGCGAGCGTCCCGCGCGAGCCGACTATGCCCGCGCGCTGCTGGCGAAGAAGGACAAGAACCTCGTCGAGCGGCTCACGAAAACTTTTCGGTTGCGTTCGTTTGTGTTTGGAGATGGCGAGGGCGTGCAGTCGCTAAACGCGAACCAGACGCGCGGCGACTCGGAAGAGAAAACATCGGTCTCCGGAAAGACGCTCGCCGATGATTGGCGGACGGCCGGAACTGTGACGGCGCTGGGAGATGCCTTTGAAGATCTGGCTCGCAAGCACGCGACCGACAATCTGGCGGGAGTCCTCGTCCTCAGCGACTTCGATCAGAACGCGGGGGCGGCACCGCTCGCAGCGGCCAAGAAGTTGGGCGTGCCCGTGTTCACGGTCGGCGTCGGTCCGCTGACGGCGGTCGATCTGAGCGTCGATCTGCTCGCACCGCCCACGATGAAGAAGGCCGAGTCGTCCACGATCAGCGTCACGGTTCGGCAGCGCGAATTGGAAAACGCCTCGGTCCACGTGAAGCTGTTCGCTCACCAACCGGGCGAGCAGACGAGTGGCGAAACGGTGCGAACGCTCGTCGGGGAGAAGACCGTCACAATCACCGGCTCCAGCGCGCCGGTCGAGTTTCCGTACACGCCCGAAGCGACCGGCCGGTTCCTGTTCACCGCCGAGGTCGATCCGGTCGAGGGCGAAGTCGTCACGCAGAACAACAAGGCCGAACGCGAAGTCAAAATCATCGACGACTTCCTGCGGCTGATGTACGTCGAGTACGAGCCAACGTGGGAATGGCGTTTCGTGAAAGAGGTCTTTCACCGCGACAAGCTGGTCGGCGCGCGCGGTTTCCGCACGTTCATCCGCTCGGCCGATCCGATCGTCCGCGAAACGAACGAACTGTTCCTGCCCAACCTCACGCTGCCGCGCAGCCAGTTCTTCGAGAACGACGTGATTTTCCTCGGCGACATGCCGGCCACGGCGCTGAGTACCCGCTTCTGTGAGATGACCAAGGAATTCGTCAGCCAGTTCGGCGGGGGACTCGTCGTGATGGCGGGGCCGCGGTTTGGGCCGGGCCAACTGGCCGAGACCCCTCTGGCCGACATGCTCCCCGTCGTCGTCGATCCCGATGCCAAGCGGCGCGATGACAAGGAGTTTCGCCTCACCCTGACGCCGGTCGCCGCGCAGTTCGACTTCATGCGGCTCGGGCAGACGGATCAGGACAACCTCAAGGGTTGGAACAACCTCGGCAAGCTGCCGTGGTATCAGCCGGTCCGGCGGATCGAAGCGAAGGGGACTCAGGTTCTCGCCGAGCATCCGACCGACACGTGCATTGATGGCAAGACGCCGCAACCGCTGATCGCCGTGCGGCAGTATGGTCGCGGTGAGGTCGTGTACGTCGGCTTCAACGAAATGTGGCGGCTGCGACGCATCTATGGCGAAGAGTACTACCGCCAGTTCTGGGGCCAGCTCATTCATCGCCTCGGCCTCAGCCATGCCCTCGGCAGTCACAAGCGGTTCGTTGTGAGGACCGACCGCCAGCAGTACCGCTCGGACGATCAGGTGCTCGTCACGGTCGAAGCCTATGACAAGGAATTTCATCCGCTCGATGAGAAGGACATTCCCGACCGGCGTCTGACGGCGGAGTTGATCCGCCCGGATCGCGACTCCGACGGCAGCCGTTCGCAAATCTTCAGCGTCCCGCAACTGAGGCCCGGCGTGTTCGAGACGCGCGTGCCGGTCTTCAGCGGGGGCGAGTACCGCCTGCGAGTCAGCGACCCGATTGCGAACGAAGTCGCCGAGATCAACTTCGACGTGGCCAACGTCTCGGTCGAACGCCGCAACCCAGTGAGAAACGTCTCGCTGCAAAAAAACATCGCCGCCGAAACAGGCGGCAAGGCGTATGAATTGCTCGACGTGGACCGCTTCCCCGATGACTTCGCCCCGCCGCGACTGAGAGAAACCAGCGTGGAGATTTTCCCGCTCTGGAGCACCTGGCTGACGTTCGGGGCCGTGATTGGATTACTGATGGTGGAATGGTTCGTGAGGAAACTGGTGAACTTGGCTTGATGATCTGCAAGGTTGAAGATGAAGCGGCAAATTTACATCGAGACGACGATCCCCAGCGTGTACCACGAGACCCGAACGGACGCGCTCACCGTCGCGCGACGGGAGTGGACTCGTCAGTGGTGGGATCAGAGGCCACCGTTTTATGAATATGTCACGAGTGAATTTGTAATCGCGGAACTCGAAGAAGGGAGTTTTCCTCATCAATCGTCAGCGTTGGCATTTGCCCGCGCCATGCCACGATTGAGTTTCACCACCGATATCGAATTGATCGTCGATGCCTACATCAGTCACAAGGTGATGCCCGCTAACTCCGATGGAGATGCCATGCACTTGGCCATCGCTTCGTACTACAAGTGCGAGTTCCTCGTGACGTGGAATTGCCGTCACTTGGCGAACGCCAACAAGTTTGAACACATCCGCAGAATCAACGGCCGGTTGGGATTGTTCGTCCCGACACTGGTCACACCGCTCGAAATGTCGGGCAGAGGAGTGGAATCATGAACGAATCGTTTGTTCCCGACGGCGATCCAACCATCGACGACGTGCGACGCGCGCGACACGAACTCTCGGCACGATTCAATCACGATCCGGCTCGACTCATTGCCTATCTGATGAGTCGGCAGGACAAGAATCCGGCAGGACTGATTTCCTATGAAGACGAGGCAGCCAGTGCGGTCTCGGAAGTCGCGCCGATCACTGCTCCAACAGCCATCGCAGTCTCCAGCGGTGCGTGATCGGCCGAAGGCCAACGAACAATAAAGTCTCAATAGTCGATCTCACCGAACCACCCATGCAAACCAAACTCGCCACACTTCGATCTCAACTGGGTAGCCTGCGGCAGAAGCGGGCCGCCGTGCGGTGGGGGAGCGCCGTCTGTCTGCCGCTCGCCGTGGCGCTGTGGCTGCTGGTCGCGGCGTTTCTGTGCGACTGGTCGTTCAATCTGCCGGTCGGGCTGCGGGCGGTTTCATTGCTCGCGTGGGTTGTGGGCGGGATCTGGGCGATCAGGAAGTTTGCGTGGCCGCTCGTGAAGGTGCGCGAGTCCGAACAGGATGTTGCGCTGATCGTCGAGCAGCACCACAAGATCGACAGCGATCTGGTCGCGGCGATTCAGTTTGAGACTGCTCATGCCAAGACCTGGGGTTCGTCGCGGTTGCAAATGGCGGTCGTCGATTACGTTGCCGAGTTCAGTCCGTCGCTCAACGTGTTTGAGGGATTCTCGTACCGGCCGCTGCCGCAGCGTGCGACAGTGCTGGGGATCACGCTGGTCGTGGTCCTGGGTGCGGCGCTCGTCTTCCCCGGACATGTCACCGCATTCTGGAATCGCTTCCTGCTCGGTTCGGCTCACTATCCGACGAAGACTCAGATCGAGTCGATTGCCGTGAACGGCCAGCCGGTCTCGGTCTTTCACGCGGGTGAGACGCCTCAGGTGCGCATTCCCTACGGTCAGAGGATCGAAGTCGCGGTGAAGTGCGGCGGTGAGGTGCCTCGCGCGGGGTTCGTGCAGTTGTCCGGCGTGAAGACCGACGCGGTGAACCGTGTCGATCTGAACGCGACCGCTCCCGAGGCCGCCACGTTTGCGGGGGAGATCGCTCACGTCGCCGATTCGTTCCGGATGCGGTTCCACTTCGGTGATGCCGTGTCGGACCAGGCCGAAGTCGTGATCGTGCCGCTGCCGCTGGTGGACCTCGCGTGGGAGATCGAGCCGCCGAAGTACGCGGCCTCGGCGATGAAGCCGGGCGAAACCGACGGCGGCTCGCGCCAGTTGGCGGTCATCGAGGGATCGGTCGCGAAGTTGAAGCTGGTCTGCTCCAACAAGCCTCTCAAGTCGGCAACGCTCATGGTCGGAGAGAAGTCGTTTGAGTTGGTTCGGCAAAGTAGCCCGCACTCTCCGAGTGCGCGGCTGGCTCCGCACTCGGAGAGTGCGGGCTACACTGGGGCATGGACTCTTCCCCCCGGCACGCCGTTCGATTCGATTCGCGAGCCGCTCAAGTACGAGGTGCAGGTCATCGATGAGGATGGCTTCTCATTGGAGACGCCGATCTCGGGACAGATTCGTCTCAAGCCCGACCGCCTGCCGCGCGTGGTGGCGACCGCCGTGACGCGGTTCGTGCTGCCGACCGCGGCTCCCAAACTCGATTACGCCGCCGGAGACGATTTCGGCGTCGCTAAGATTGTCGCGACCATCCATATCTCACGCGAAGACGGTCGCACGTCGCAGTTTGAAGTTGTGTCGAAGACGGTCTCGGCAGCCGATCAACCGCAGACAATCCTGCGGGGCCAAGTTGCCGTCCCGTTGTCGCCCTACGAGTTGATGAAGGGGGACGAAGTGAAGGTCACGCTGGAGGTGACCGATTGGCGCGGCGACCTCGTCGGCCAGAAGGGACTCGGCGAACCGATCACGTTCAGCGTGACCGACCTCAACGGCATCCTCGCGCAGACGGGTGACGAAGATAAGAAGACGGCCAAACAGTTGGACGAAATCCTGCGGCGCGAGCTGGGGATCGGTGGAGAGAAGAAATAGGAACGCTAATCACCACTGATCTTCACTGATTTTGAAGTGGAAGTCAGGATGAGGTAGGGGTTGGTTGTTGGCGAATATGACAGTGAAAATGGAAAAGGAGCCACCATGCCGGGATATCAGTGGATAGCCGTATTCCTGTTGGGGCTTGCGGTCATTACGGTGTTTAACTTCCCGCTTTTCATCGGTTTTGCCGCGTTGGCTTTGGGGTTTTGTATTGCGGGTGGTGCTTGCTTCATCGCTGATGCGATTATCCGATCTCGCAACAAGTAGTGCGACGGGCGTGGCGAGCCTTTGAGGCCCGCCATACGACAAATGGGACGCGTTGCGGAGAATTAAGGAGAAGAGGAACCACGAATCTCACGAATGAAGATAGAAGAAGAATGGCTTTGTTTTCATTCGTGTGATTCGTGGTTCAAACGGATTTGAAGAGCTTTGAGCTGTGAGCGATTAGCTTTTAGCGAAAGACAAGAGTCAGTAGTTCGGTTGAAAAATTGGTGAGCAGTTCTGGCTAACGGCTAATCGCTGATAGCTAACTGCTCCTGAAGGAGAACGATCATGACCGCGACGTTTCGGCGAGTTGTTGTGCTGGTCGGCTTGATGTGTTTGACGGGCGGGCCGGTGATGGCTCAGGTGCTCGAACCCGAGGCCCTTCAGCGGAAGCAGGAGGATCAGCAGCGGGCGCGGACGATGACGCGCGAGTTGCTGGGCGGGGTGCTCGACGTGCAGCTTCGGCAGCTCGAAGAGAACGGGTTGTCGGGCGAGGAGATTTTCCGGGACATCAAGCTGATGCGTGGGAGCCTCAACCATCTCATCGACAATGAAATGTCGAAGGTTGTCGATCTGCTGGCCGAAGCACAGCGGTTGCCTCAGGACAAACGAGAAGCCGCGTTCGTCGAGGCTCGTCAGCAGATCAGGACTGTCGTGAGACAGCTTGCTGTGGAGCGACAGAACCTGATGAAGCGGCTCAAGATCGCGGAACTGGCCGAGCAGGTGCGGCGGCTGATCCGCGTTCAGACGACCGTTCAAGTCGCGACGAAGTCGCTCCCGGCCGAGCCAAAGACGCGGCAGGAGGCGCTGACGCTGAAGGCGATCGAAGACCAGCGCGACGTGAAGGAACTGTTCCTGCATCTGGTTGACACGCTGGTCGACATGAAGTCGTGGAGCGGGTTGCTCGCGGCGACGGCTGCGGACGGGTTGAGGATTCTGAAGGCGGCCGATGTTGGCAAGCATCTCGATGGCGCGGGAAGCACGCTCCAAGCGGTGAAGTATGACGCGGCGGTCGAGCATCAGGACAAGGTCATCAAGGGCCTGCGCGAACTGTTGAAAGTGATCGAGCGGACTCAGGGGGCACTCAACTCCGAGAAGATGCAGACGATCGACAAGATTCGCGCGTTGGCCGAGAAGCAAAAGGCTTTGAAGGAAGAAACCAAGAAGCTCGACGAAACTCAAAAGCCTTCGCAGGAGCTGGTCGAAGCGCAGGCGAAGCTCCAGAAGGAGATCGCGTCGCTTCAGGAAAGCGTCAAAGAAAATCTGAAGGCTGACGCGCTGATACAGCAGGCGGAGACAGCGGCCCTCGACGCGGCGGCTGACCTGCTCGACAACAAGCCGGAAGACGCACTGGCCGATCAGAGCAAAGTGCTGGGCAATCTGGCCGCGTTGGAGAAGGCACTCAAGGATCAAGCCAAGTCGGATTCGAAGGACAAGTCGGCAAACGAACTGTCTCAGGCGGTGAAGGCATTGCAGGAGACAAAGCGGGCGCTGGCTGAAGCTCAGAAGAAGCAGAATGCCGCCGAAGCGAAGGCCAATCAGAACGCTCAAGCCGCCGCGCCGGAAGAGAAAGCGGTCGCTGAGGCCGTTCAAGCCGCAGCCGACAAGCACGAGCTTCCGCCTGCCGTCGAAGAGGCCCTGGCCGAAGCGACCAAGGCCGCGAAGGAGGCCGAGAAGAATCTCGCCGAAGCCAAGCCTGAGAAGGCGACGGCCCTCGAAGAGAAGGTCCTAGAGAAAGCTCAGGATGCACTCGAACGAGCGATGGACACGGTCGATGCCGCGATCAATGACACCAAGCGTCAGGAAGCGGCGGTGAAGATCGGTGAACTCGCGCGAGCTGCCGAAGTGCTCGAACGAGCCGCAGCCGAAGAGAAGGCGATCGCGGCCGAGGCGACGGAACTCGCCGAAGCCGCCGCTCAGAAGGATGCGACCGCCGAGCAGAAGGCCGAAGTGGCCAAGGACGCGAAGGAACTCGCCGAACGTCAGGCCGATGTGAAGGAGATCGCGAACAAGATCGCCGAGGCGTTGGCTCAAACGTCACCCGAAGCCGCGAAGGACGCGACTGAAGGAGCGACCGAGGCAATGGAGTCGGCTGCGGACTTGAGCTCGGTCGCCGAGCAGAAGGCCACCGATCCCGAAGCAACTGCAAAGGACGCGGCCAAGGATGCGAAGGAGTCGGCCGTGAAGTTGGCGGAAGCGGCGAAGGAGATTCGCAAGGAGATCGCCGCGACCGCGAAGGAGCTTGCCAAAGCGAGTGAAGCTCAGGCGAAGGAACTGACCGAAGCACGCGAAGCGGTTGAGAAGGCGATCGACGCGATCCCGGATAACGAGAAGACAGCGAAGCTCGAAGCGGCCAAGGACAAACTCCAAGAGTCCATGCAAGAACAGGCCAAGGCTCAGGGCAAGCCCGAAGCGGCCGAGGCGATGGAACTCGCGAACCAGATTGCCGAAGCACAGGAGGCTCAAAATACGGCCGATGCTGCGGCCCAAGCGGCTGAGTCGGGAGAAGGCTCCGAATTGAAGGCCGCGACCAAACAAGAGGAAGTCGCCGAGAAGGCTCAAGCCGCCGCTGAGACTGCGGCCAAACGTCCCGAAGCGGCGAAGGCCAAGGCCGAAGGCAAACCCGATCCGCTCGCGAAGGCTTTGGAGCAGGCTCAACAAGCTGCTGCGGAAGCGGCCAAACAACAACTCGATGGCAACGATGCCGCTGCTGATGCCGCACGAGATGCGGCCGAAGCGGCACTCGACAAGGCGGCTGAGTTGGCTCAGGCGGAAGTCAACGCGGCGATGGAAGCGGCTCCGACCGCGAAGCCAGATGCGAAGGCTCAAGCCAAGGCGGCGGAGGCGGCGGAAGCGGCTCAAGAGATGGCGGCGGAAGTCGCCGCCGAAGCGGGGGAGGCTCTGGAACCAGCGGCCAATGCGACCGAAGCGGCAGAGCATGCTTTGGCCAACAATCCCGAAGCCGCGACATTGGCTCAAGCCAAGGCGGCGGAAGCCTTGAAGGACGCAGGCAAAAAACTCGACGAAGCGATCAAGAACGCGGCGACCGAACAGGCGAAGGCGTTGGTCGAACAAGGCAAGCAGGCCGAAGCGCTGGCCGATCAAGTCGCGAAGGCCGACCCCGCCGCAGCCGACGCGATCGACGCGGCCGCTGATGCCGCCGAGATGGGAGCTGAAGCAGGCAACTCGCCGCAGCAACTCGAAGGTGCCGCGAACGCTGCCGAGATGGCGCTCGAACGAGCCGCTGCTGATCTCGCCGCGAAAGAACAAGAAGTGAAACGAGACCAGGCGATTGCCGAGTCGATCGCGAATCTCGCGACCGATCAGCAGGTCGCTGCCGAGACGATCGCCGAGCAGGGGGCGAAGCTCGAACAACTCGCGGGCAAAGAGGGTGACATGCCAACCGCTGCGGACCAGTCGGCCGCGCAGAAGTTGAACGACGCACAGAATGCCTTTGCCGATGCTCAAGAAGCGACGGGACAGGGAGCGGTGGAACTCTCGGGGCAAACCGAAGTCGCCAACGCGCCGCTGCGAGAAGCATTGGAGATGGCCTCGAATCTTCCGGCGGTCGAAGCGGCGGCTCAGATGTTGGCCGATGCAGCGATGGCCGAAGCACTCGCCGCCGGTGAGCCTCTTCCCGAAGGAGCGGCTGATGGACAACCGATCCCAGCCGAGGGACAGCCCAGTGAAGGTCAGCCGATGCCAGCGGAAGGTGGTCAACCAATGCCGGGGCAACCGGGACAAGGAAAGCCCGCTGCCAATCCAGGACAACTCGGCACGGGCTTCGTCCCGCAGTCGCCGAAAGTGACCGCGCAAGCCATCGCCGGTGAGAAGGCTCAACAGGCGATGCAGCAGGCGCTCAGTCAGGCTCAGTTGCCGCTGGCTCAACAGACGCCGACCGGCCAGCCCGCTCAACAGGGACAGCCGAGTCAGCCGCAACCGTCTGAGAGTCAGGAAGGCCAGCCTCAACCCGGTCCACCTGCGAACTCATCCAAGCTGGCGAAGAAAGACGGCGGGCCGACCACCAACCAAAAGGTGAAAGACGGCAAGATCGAGAAACAACCGGAAGGGACCGATGTCGCCGACAGCAAGTCCGCGAAGGCTCGCGAACCGGAAGAGGGCGTGTTGGCAAGACAACTCAAAGACGAACCGTGGTTCGCCAAGCTGCCGCCGGAACTCCGCAAGTCGATCCGCGCGGGAGCCGGTCAGAAACCGCCGCGTGCTTATGAGGAACGACTGAGGAAATACTTTGAGAGCGTGGATTGAACAATTTGGAGTGCGGCGATTCATCGCCGCTTTTCCTTCGCGGCGGAGCCGCCTTGTTCTGGACATCGACGATAGAAACCAAAAGACAGCGGCTTCGCCGCAAAAACCAAAGCGGCGATGAATCGCCGCACTCCAAATGAAAGCCAACCATGACCACCGACAATCTAACTCCCGACGATGTGGCTGCCGTGCAGAAGTGCGAGCAGGCGTACAACAAGCTCCGTGACGAACTGGCCAAGGTGATCGTGGGGCAGAACGAGGTGATCGAACAGGTGCTGATCGCGGTCTTCGCGCGGGGACATGCACTGCTTGAGGGCGTGCCCGGTTTGGCGAAGACGCTGCTGGTGAGTTCGCTCGCGCAGGCGCTGCACCTGTCGTTCAAACGCATTCAGTTCACGCCCGACCTGATGCCGAGCGATGTCACCGGGACCGATGTGATTCAGGAGAACATGGAGACTCACAACCGCGAGTACAAGTTTCTCCCCGGCCCGCTGTTCGCGAACATGATCCTCGCGGACGAGATCAACCGGACTCCGCCGAAGACGCAGGCGGCGATGCTCGAAGCGATGCAGGAGCGGCAAGTGTCGGCGGGGGGCAAGATTCACAAGCTGCCCGATCCTTTCTTCGTGCTGGCGACTCAGAATCCGCTCGAACAGGAGGGAACGTATCCGCTGCCCGAAGCCCAACTCGACCGCTTCCTGCTGCACATTCGCGTCGATTATCCGACCGCAGCCGAGGAGTGGGAGGTCGCCCGCCGCGTGACGAGTGGTCAGATGGGCAACATCGAAACGGCGATGCACGGCGACGACATCATCACTTACCAGAAGCTCGTGCAGCGCGTCCCCGTCAGCGATCAGGTTCTGGGCTATGCGCACGCCCTGGTCCGCGCGTCGCGACCGGGAGCGGTGGAAGCTCCCGACTTCGTCAATAAGTGGGTCAACTGGGGAGCAGGCCCGCGCGGCGTGCTGACTCTCGTCACCTGCGCCAAGGCCCGCGCGATTCTCTACGGTCGCTATCACGCCACCGTCGGTGACGTGCAGGCTGTGGCGAAGGGCGCCTTGCGACACCGCATCGCCCCGAACTACGCAGCGCAAGCGGCCGACGTGAACAGCGAGAAGCTCATCGGCATGCTAATGGAGAAGACTCCAGCCGACAAGAAGTATGTGCAGCCGGCGTGAAGTCGGTTGGCGTTGTGTTCACGACAAGTTGCGGGGACATCGATGCCCCGCCTCAGTGACTTGTCGTGAAGAAACGGACGGACGAGGGCGTCCATCCTACGGGCTGCGAAGTGTTCTCGGCGGTTCGGTTGCTCAGTAAGCTCTATCTGTGCGAATCAGCGGTGACGACGAATTGTCGTCGCGCGAGGCAAAACGTTCGAGGAGGTTCTCATGAGTATCGCGACGTTGCCCCCGACACGGCGGCCGGTCGTCTATCCGGAAAGTGACGGGAAGCCGATGGCAGAGAATACGGAGCAATTCGACTACATCACGCTGATCAAGCTGGGCTTGGAGGCGGTGTTTGCGGAACGTGCGGATGTCTTCATCGCGGGAGATTTATTCTGGTATCCGGAAGAGGGGAACAACAAAGTCGTCACCGCGCCGGATGTGTTGGTGGCGTTCGGGCGTCCCAAAGGGAGACGAGGTTCATACCTCCAGTGGGTGGAGGGACACATCGCTCCGCAAGTGGTCTTCGAGATCATGTCACCCAGCAACACGAAGGTGGAGATGGACCAGAAGCTCGCGTGGTACGACCGTCACGGCGTGGAGGAATACTACGTCTACGATCCGGACGACGGCGAGTTGAAAGGGTATCAGCGTTCGTCGGGAAACCTCGCTCGCATCCCAAAGATGCGCGGCTGGATCAGTCCTCGGCTGGGAGTGCGATTCGAGTTGGATGGCAAGTCGCTGGAGCTGTACGGGCCGGATGGCCGTCGGTTTCAGCACTATGTCGATGTTGTCCAACAACTCCGCTGGTCCGAATCGCACAGTGTTGAATTGCGAGAAGCGGCAGACTCGGCAAGCCAGCGGGCCGACGTGGCGAGCCAACAGGCCGAGGCAGAACGACAGCGTGCCGAGGTCGAGCGTGAGCGGGCGGATGCTGCAAGTCGGCAGAACGAACTGCTGGCGGCAAAGCTGCGCGAACTGGGGATCGATCCCGCCAACTTGTGATGGCCGACAGCAACTTCAATGACTGGAACTGACCGTGACTGCGAGTGTTCTCTCCCGCTATCTCAACCCCGAAGTTCTGAGCCGTGTTGCCGACCGGACTGTGGAGCCGCGCGGGCTGGTGCTGGGCAATCTGGCCGGGGCGCACAAGTCGCCTTTGTCGGGGTTTGCCGTCGAGTTTGCCGGGCACCGCGATTACGTGGTCGGGGACGATCCGAAGCACATTGACTGGCGGCTGTACTACAAGCGGGATCGGCTCTCGATCAAGCAGTACGAGATGGAGACGAACTTCGTCTGCCACCTGCTGCTCGATGTCAGTGCGTCGATGCGGTACGGCGACGACCGGCAGCAGAAGCTGCTCTATGCGGCTCAGGCCGCGACGACCCTGGGCTATTCGATTGTGAATCAGAGCGACAAGGTGTCGCTCGCCACGTTCGACGACCGCGTGCGGGGCTACCTTCCGCCGAGCAACTCGTTGTCGCAGATTCACCGGATGACGCACCATCTCGACGAACTCGAACCGGTCGAGAAGACGAACATGGCTGAGTGCCTGACCGAGATGACGGGCCGCATGGGTCGCCGCGAGATCGTGATGATCTTCAGCGATTTCTTCACAGACATGGAGGCTCTCGAAGGTGCGCTGCAACGGATGCGCTACAACCGCCACGAAGTCGTGCTGTTCCACGTCCTGCATCACCACGAACGGACATTCGAGTTCGAGGGGATGGTGAAGTTCCTCGGTCTCGAAGAGGTGAGCGAATACCTGACGCAAACCGAGGACATCCGGCGGGGCTACCTCGATGCCGTGGGCCGGTACGAGACGGCCTTGGATGACATCTGCCGCCGCAACAGCATCGAGCGGGTCGCGGTCGATACGAGTCTCGATCTGGGCGACGTGCTGGTCGAACATCTCAACCATCGGACGCGCGTGCGCGGCGTGAGGTAGCGGTCGTGCTGTGTTCGGCTGCGAGACTTCGCACGGTCAGTGATGAGACATCTGAGCGGGGTGGCGTAAGCCCCTCGGTTCTTGGGCGTAAGCCCTCTTGAGAAGAACCGAGGGGCTTACGCCCAATGGCACTCACTTTACTAACCCGAAGTGTAAGCGAGGGCGATGACAAGAGAGCTTTCCCTTGTTTCCCTCGCTCACGCTGCGGGTTACTTGATCAAAGTAAGTGCCATTGGGCTTACGCCGCCCCGCTCGGAAACCTCTCGCCTTGTGCCGCGTGAGGTACGAATCACGGATTATTCGTGGTGAATCATCCGGGCTAACGCGGCACGGACCACCAGCGTTCGATTTGCTGCTGGAGTTGGGTGACGGTGGCGGGATGCTGTTCGGCCATGTTCTTTTCTTCCAGCGGATCGGCCTGCACGTCGTACAGTTCGACAGCGCCGGGGCCGTGCGGTTGGATGAGCTTCCAGTTTTCAGAGCGGCACCAGCGGAACTCCAAGCTGGCGGCGGGACGATCGATGTCGGCGACATCGTGGTTGAATGTTGCTCCGAACAGGGCCGTTCGATCCGACTTCCCGCCGCTGGCTGCGATGCGTGCGAGGTCGAGTCCGGGGAGCGGTTCTTTGGGAGTGACTCCCGCAGCGGCGAGCATCGTCGGGGCGATGTCGATCGAACTGACGGGCGTTTCGATCCGAGCCGGTTCGATGTGGCCGGGCCAGCGGACGAGGATCGGTGTTCTCAGGCCGCCGTCATACGGTGACTTCTTGCTCTTCGGCGCAAACAAGTTTCCGTTCGGCTGTTGAATCCAACCGTTGTCGCACGAGAACACCACCAGCGTGTTTTGGGCGAGACCGCGTTTGTCGAGATGAGCGAGTAACTCGCCGACCGTTTCGTCGAACCACTCGCACATCGCGTGATACTTCGCGACGGGAAGCGTCTTGCCGTCGCGCTGGTACTTGGTCAGCAATCGCTCGGGCGGGTTGTGGGGCGTGTGGGGCAGCATCGGTGCGTACCACAGGAAGAACGGTTTGCCTTGGGTTCCATCAATGAAGTCGAAGACCGGCTGCAGCCCCTCGCGCCCAATCTTCAGTCCCACGTCGCCGTGTCGCCCGCCGCGAGCCGGATCACCGTGAGACATCGCCGCCGTGAAGCCTCCTTCCGCCGGAGCACCCTCCCACCACTTGCCGCTTTGAAAGCTGGAGTAGCCGCGTTCACCCAGCCACTTCGGGATCATCGGAAGGCGTCTCACATGACGGAGCATCTCAACACGATTGGTCCCTTTCGGCGGATCGTTTCCGCTGATTTTGTGCTGATGCGTGTAGAGACCGGTCAACAGGCAGGCGAGACTCGGGCGACAGAGACTGCTCGGCACATAGCCCTGCGTGAAGCAGGCACTCTGGCTGGCGAGCCGGTCGAGATGCGGAGTCTTGATCTCGGGATGGCCCATAAAACCGTAATCGGTCCACGCTTGGTCGTCTCCCAAAATCATCACGATGTTCGGCGGTTCGGCCGCAGGCACGGACGCGATCCAGCCGAGCGAGCAGCCGAGGACGGTGACGAGTGAAACCAGACTGAGGGAGTTCATCGCGGTGAAGTCTTTCAGAGTGAAGAATGAATGTGCGAGGGTCGGGCACACCAACCCGAAGCGTGAGCGAGGAACTCGGGCGACAGCGTTCTCGCAAGCGTTCCTCGGTTGTGAATTGACGACAAACATACAGTGGGAGTTGGGGGAACGCGCCGCCGCCCAGCCACACATTTACGAGACATCGGTCACAGGCCTGAGATCGGCTTTCGTCCTCGCTCACGCTTCGGATTGGTGTCGGGTTGCCCTGTCCGGGACCGGAGTCTACCGGCCGCTTTTGCCGCGTCGAAGTGACTCGGGAAAACAATCTCGCCGGTTTTGATATGGCTTGTCGGGCAATGGCTTGGGGTGACGGCACGGGCAATCTAGCGAGGTTGACACCACCCAGACACCCGCGTCTAATTCGCCCGGTTGTAGACGGTGCTATCACCCAGATGGGATCGCAATTGTCCAGGTCTGGAGAGCGGCGACAGTTTCGCTAATCTCGGGCCGCACCGTCTCGGACAAGTCACACGGTTAGGAGAACAGTTCATGCGGAAGATTTGGACTTGGGTTGCAGTTGTTGCTGCCTTGGCGATCACGGCCGATGCACAGGCTCGCCCGGACTACCTGAACAAGGGCTTCACCCCG
>JAYTQJ010000383.1:0-9233 GCA_043746775.1 Schlesneria sp. | reverse complement strand
GCTGGCCAGCTCAGAATGTCTCCCGGTTCCATGAGGCTGGCATCCCTTCAGGATGCAACAGTCCTTTGTCCAACCTCGTCCGGGGGTGTCGCTTCGCTTAACCCCCGGCTAATCGCTGACATCCCTTCAGGATGAAGACTTGGAACATCTTCACTTGCTCTCCAATGGCGACTCCCCCCCAAACATCGGATGAGCCCAAAGAGCAGCCCTTACGACTTCGCTTGTCAGCGATCAGGCCGCTTGTCCTGATGACGGATCGTCTGTTGAAATCTGTTTGTCATCGCTCGGTTCGACCACGGAGTCCAACTGCCGTAATGCGACGGATTCCAACTTCGCGATCTCGGCGCGGAGGTCGGCGAGTTCTCGTTCCTTCTGTATCAGCGCGGCTCGCAATGTGACGAGCCGCCGTTCGGGAGGGCCGTTGATGAGGCGACTCACCGCATCAATGAGCAGCAACGCCCGCCAAGCTCGCAATGCGACACCACGTAAACGATAGAGCTTCCCGGATGTGCGAGCCAATTGTTGCAGCCGCAGCACTCGCCCGAGCCGCAGTGCTTGGAGGAATGAAAACAGTGGCAAGAGCACGATCGCGAGATCGACGATGTGGCCCTTGATGTAGGTCCATTTGCTGTCAGCGATCGACAGCCGCAGGATGAACTCTCCTGCAAACGCGAACCAGATCAGCCCGTTCGCACCGTTCAACAATCCGGACAACAAGGGATCCGATGCGAGGCGATTCGCCCAGAAGTAGTCGGCAACCGTGAGCGGCAAGACCATCAAGGCGAACACGATCATCGGCACGCTCGACGCCCGCTCCAACCGCTGTTCCAACGCATGTCCGACCTGCTGCCAACCGAGACCCGGCAACCACACGTTGAGGCCGGTTGCATGATCGCGTGCCCCCAACCTCAATGGCGGCAGCGCGCAGTACAACCATCGGGCACGCCCCTGTCGGCTACCGAGTTGGCCTCCCCAGCAGGCATCGATCCAGCAGATCGGATAGACCGCCAGCAAACCCAGTCCACACCCGATGAAGATCGGCTGGAATTCCGGCTTGTCGTGCAAATGCAGCAGGCCCGCGAGACTCAGCAGTGAAAAGATCGACAGCCAAAACATCTCGGGAGCAACGCGTTGGTCCCAAGCGTGAAGCGAGGTTTCGGTGTCCTCGCTGGGAGGGAAAGAGGTTTTCACTCAGCATTCCTTGCTATCAAACTGTGATTCCTAACTCGCATTAGCATCGCTTTTGATACAAGCCGCATCCGTCCGCTATTAGAGATCGCACAGACGCCGGTTCCCTGCATTTCCATTTCAACGGCGGCGTTTGATCATTGTGATCTCATTGCCAGCTTCGTTGAAGCTCACCTCGTCCATGAACGTGCGAATCAGGAAGAGGCCGCGGCCGCTCGATTTCCCCAGATTGACGGGATCCGTGGGGTCCGGCAGTTTGGACGTGTTGAAGCCGCCCCCGTCGTCTTGCACCACAAACACGGCCTCATTGCGGGAAAAACGTGCGGTCACGAGTACGCGCCGTTCGCGGTACGGTGGCAGGTGGCGACGTGTTTCGACGAGGCCCCGGTAGGCTTCGATGTCTTCGCTCTCGCGCAATTCCGACGAGAGTTCAAGGTTGCCGTGTTCCATGGCGTTGATGAGGCTTTCGTGCAATGCAGTACCCACACGGATCAGGCCGCCTTTGTCCACTAAGCTCATCATGGTCATGTGATCTTGAAGATGACTGATGAGTGGCTGGACGCGATGCGGGTCGTTGGACAAGACAAAACGCAATTCGGTTTCGACTAGGCAATCCAGAACCTGTTGCTGGTTCCAATTGAAGCGGGCCATGCCGAGTACTTTTTCGGTCGTGGGAACCAAGTCACGGGCTAGGTCTCGCTTGGGGACGTAACTGGCCGCGCCCAGTTTGAGAGCGGCAACGGCGATGTCTTCGCTGCCGTGTGCGGTCATCAGAATGACCGGCACATGCGCGTAGTCGCGGCGAATGGCCTCGACCAGTTCCAAGCCGTTTAATTCCGGCATTTGCAGGTCGGTCAGGACAAGGTCAGGAACCTTCAGCTTGATCAGGGAGAGGGCCTCCCGACCATCTTCGGCGTAGATGGCGGACCAACCGGAATGCTCTTCGAGCAAGGTGCCCGCCAAGTGCCGGTCCAACGCGACATCATCCACTACCAAGATCGTTGCCATGTGCCAGTCCTATCTTTTTTCAGACACCAACGAAGGGGGAGTGTCTGACAGGTACGTCGTCAACGCCTGACGGAGTCGTTCGATCTCAAGTTCGAGCAGTGAATAGGCATCCTCAGCACCGGTCAAGTCACCGTCCCGCCCCATGAACTCCAAACGCACGGCCGCCGACACGGCGGGAGGAGCGGCAAAGCAAGACGCGGACCCTTTGATCGAGTGGGCATTGCGCTGCACTTTGACCATGTCCTGTTGAGCGATCGCCGCGCGCAGTGCCGGTAACAACTTGTCCGTTTCCTTGAAGAAAAGGCCCACCATCTGCTTGAGCAAGTCCACTCGACCGCCGACACGGTCCACGGCCGCGTTCCAGTCCATGATGGATTCCGAGGGCGAATCGTTCGTGGTGAATTCAGCGTGCGGATCGTGATCATCTCGGGCGGCGGCGGCAACCCCTTCGACCATTTCGTACAGCAACTTGGACTGGATCGGCTTGGACAGATAAGCATCCATCCCCGACTTCAGGCACCGCTCGCGATCGCCTTTCATCGCATGCGCCGTCATGGCGACGATGTGGATGTGGTTGCCGGTGCGCTGTTCCTGTTGGCGGATGGTCGCGGTCGCTTCGAAGCCGTCCATTTCCGGCATCTGCACGTCCATCAGCACGAGGTCAAACGAATCACGTTCGAGGGCCTCGACCGCTTCACGGCCGTTGTTCACCACCACCACGCGATGTCCGCGCGACTCGAGCAGCTCACGCGCGACTTGCTGGTTGACCAACCCATCCTCGGCGAGCAGGATGCGCCGCGGTCGTCGTGTGAGGGCGAGTTCGGCTGGCGTCGGTCCGGTGACGCGGATCGGGATTTCCTGCGAGCCAAGAACACGCAAGATTGCCTCGCGCAGATCGGATTGCTTGACCGGTTTGATGAGGTAGCGCGCAATGCCCAGCTCCTCGCATCGAACCGAATTCTCCGTCTGTCCCGCCGAGGAAAGCATGATCATGGTGCAGCCCGCCAAACGTGGGTTTTCCCGAACGCGCTCCGCAACCGCGAACCCGTCCATGTCCGGCATCATCACGTCGAGCAGAGCCAAGCGGAACGGGACGCCGCGATGGACGGCGTCTTCCATTTGAGCCAGCGCTTCAGGCCCACTGGCCGCCAGATGCGGCTCCATCCCCCAATTGGTCAGTACATCTTCAAGGATGCGCCGGTTGGTCCGATTGTCATCGACGACCAACACCGGCAGGCCCGCCAAGCCTTCGAGTTTCAGCCACGAATGCGTCGGCGCATCTTTGGCGAGGCCGAAGCGAACGGTGAAATGGAATGTGCTCCCTTGGCCTTCTTCACTCTCGACCCAGAGCAGTCCGCCCATGAGTTTGACCAACTGCATCGAGATGGTCAGGCCCAAGCCGGTTCCACCAAAGCGGCGCGTGGTCGATGAGTCGGCTTGGCTGAAGGCTTCAAAAATCAGCTTCTGCTTCTCGGGGGGAATCCCGATGCCCGTGTCACTAACGATGAAGTGCAAATCGACGTGTGTCTCATCGAGCGTATCGACGGTGACTGCGACGACGATCTCGCCATGGTCTGTAAATTTGAGCGCGTTCCCCACCAAGTTGGTGATGATCTGACGGAGTCGTCCGGGATCGCCAACGAGGGTGTCGGGCACATCCGGTGGAACGAGGTAGGTGAGTTCCACCCCCTTCTCGGCGGCCCGCAGTCCAAAGGCGTGCATCGCGTCGCCCATGCTGTCGCGTAGCGGAAAGTCGATCGTCTCCAGTTCGAGCTTTCCGGCCTCCACCTTGGAGAAGTCGAGGATGTCATTAAGCAGCCGCAGCAGCGCGTCGGCCGATTGCATCACGATGTTCATGTACTCACGTTGTTGGTGCGTGAGCTTGGTCTGCAACGCCAGTTCCGCCATCCCCATGACGCCGTTCATCGGAGTACGGATTTCATGGCTCATGTTGGCGAGGAAATCGCTCTTGGCCCGGTTGGCCTTCTCGGCGGCGTCCTTCGCCACGCGAAGTTCTTCTTCGGAGCGACGCAGCTCGGCGGCGGTCCGTTCCAATTCGGTGTTGGATACGGCGAGTTCGCCCGCGCGCGCCTCGGCGGCGGCGGTTCGTTCGGCCACACGCTGTTCCAAAGTTTCGTTCAGACGCCGCAGCTCGGCGAAGCCTTCCGCGTTCTCAAGTGCCGCGCCAGCAATGGTGGCGATGAACTCGGCCAGTCGTTCCTCGTCCTCGCCAAACAGGCCACTGACATTGCGGTGATCCACATAGAAGCAGCCAGCGGGTTGGCCTCGCACGAACACCGGCGCACACAACGCCGAGCGAACGCCCGAGAGTAAAGCCCCGTCCTCTTCGGCTTGCCCTTCGGTGAACACAATGACCTCTCCCG
This sequence comes from Schlesneria sp., assembly GCA_043746775.1. GTDB lineage: Bacteria > Planctomycetota > Planctomycetia > Planctomycetales > Planctomycetaceae > Schlesneria. Next base: position 4,653 of record JAYTQJ010000383.1, on the reverse strand, counting down.
TGAAGAGGGCACGTTCGGCCATGACGTGGCTGTATTCCGCTTCGATCTCGCCGGAGACCATCGTCAGGTCTTCGAGGGCATCGTCCCCTTGCAGCTTGAGCAGCAGACAGCGTTCCCCGCGCAAGAGCTGGAACGCGGCATCGCGCACCTCTTTGAAGATCGTCTTGCGCGACAGAGCGGAGGCGATGCGACGCCCCGCAACCAGCACGGTGTCGAAACGATCGACCAGCGAAAGTGTGGCAGTTTTGACGGGCGCGGGTTCTGCCGCCGGTGCCTCATCGAGAGCGAAGTCCGCGCCGAGCAATCGCAGTGCTTGGCGAGCCGTCGCCACCTCTTCCTTCGCACCGGGCCAGCCAACGTCCACCCCGACGCGGCCCTTCGCCAGCAGAGTCTGAGCGTGTTCAAAACGTGCCTCTTGCCGCTCCGCCACCGCCAAACTTTCATCGAGGCATCGGCGCGCCCGGCTGACCGAGCCTTGCATCGCTGCGATGAGTCCCGCTTCGCGCAGCGCGTGCGGCAACTCATTCTGAAATGTGCGGGCGACTCGGAGCGACTTGCTGGCGACTTTCCACGCTCGCTTAAGCAACTCCGTTCGGCGTTCTGGCATCCAGTAGGAAGTCTTCTCGGCTTGCCGACGCAATGCTGACGTGAGCCACGTCCGAAGAGGTTGAGTCCACGCATTTTCCACTCCCCTCTTCTCGGCGAATTGGCGAGCGGTCTCAAAAACAGCAGCAGCCTCCTCCACGCGGTCCAGCATGAAGAGCCGCGCTCCCTCAGCCAATCTCACTTGGGAGTTTGCTTGAACATCTTCGCGGGGATGCTGAAGTTCGGTCTGCAATGCGTCGGCACTCACCTGCCCACCGGAGGCTCGCACCCACACGTCGAAACAAACACCCGAAGCCTGGATATCACCCAGCTCCAGACCGGATCGGTAGATTTGTTCGGCCTCCACGACAGCCACGGCGAGGTCACCCAATCGGTAGTGACTGGCGGCGATTTGATAACGGGCGATGTTCATCTCCCAGTAGTCACCCGTTCGCTCGAGCAAGCGCACCGCCTCGCGGCATTTCTCGATGCACTCCTCGAACCGTGACGCCGTGTAGAAAACCACGCCATAGAAATGCAGTGCTTGGCCCTGTCCCCACAGATCGCCCAACGACTTGGAGATGGCCAGTGACTTCTGCGCGTACACGTAGCCCCGACTGAAGTAGGCCAGAAGACTCATGACCGGAGCGTGGATCGAATAGGCTTGAGCCAACTCCGGCGTCGGGGGGTAACGCTCGGCCAGATTCATCCCTCGCAAGTGAGTCCAGAGGCACGGTATCTGACCGCGTCCGAACCAATAGGCGTAGCTCAGGCGATTGTGGAGGCGGATGACGAGGAGTTGCTTGTCGATCCCTTCCAACTTTCTGCGAGCCACAAAAAGGCGAGGAAGAATGGAGTGAAAGACTTGAACAGTCGCTTCCCACGCCAGTTGCAAGAAGAACCCCACCGACCACTGCGGGACTTTGTGGCCGAGCTGTTCGAGAGCGCGTTCAATGGCTTCGATCGCCGTCTTCATGTCGCCCTGCTTGAAGGCCAACTCGCCGAGTTTGCCTTCGATTTGGGCCTTGGCCACGTTTCCCACCGCGAGGCCGCGCGCGGTCTCAGTCATCTGTGCCGCTTCCGCATACCGGCCACGCAGCATGAGCACATCGCCCAAGCCTTCGGCAATGCGATAACGGATGGACGGGTCGACAGAAACGCCGCGTTCTGCAATGTGATATTGCTCTTCGGCGAGTTCCAACGCGTGCTGAGTCCGCGCCTGTTCAGCGGCCGCAAGGGCATACGGGAGGGCGTGCTGACTCTCTCCGGCGGCGTCGAAGTGGTACGCCAGATCGTAGACGCGTTCAGGGGCTTCGGCTTCGAGATCGACGGCCGCGTGTCGATGCAGTTGTTGGCGTTCGTGTTCAGGCAAGCGGTCGAGCAAGGTCTGGCGAAGCTTGTCGTGAATGAAGGCACATCGGCCGCGATTCTCTTTGGTCCAGATGATATGCCGCTGCTGTGCCTCATGCAGTGCGGCGATGGCCTGCTTGGACGTTTGTCGGGCCAGCTTCGACGCCGTGAAAAGATCGAATTCCTTACCCAAGACCGCTCCCGCCGAGAGCAGTTTGATGGTGGTCTCTGGCAAGAGTTCGATGCGGCGCACGAGGAACGCGGCCGCGTGTCGCGAGGACTGCACATCCGCCATCGCGAGGGACTCGACGCGCCATCCCGCTGGCATCGCAACCAGAGCACCCGATTCCACCAATCCGCGCAATGCCGCCGATGCCATGAACGGGCTGCCTTCAGCCAAGCGTTCGATGACACCCACCGCCTCGTCGGGCAGCGGACCGGCCATCGATTCGACCAGCTTGCGAACATGGGCCGCTTGGAATGCGGGGAGAGTCAGATGAGCCACAGACCGAAGTTTTCGCAGCGAATGGTTGGCAGGAACTTCCTCCGACCGAAAGGCGGCCACCAGAAGTATGGGACGTTCGGCGGTCGCCGTTCGACGCTGCCAATTGCTCAGCACCTTGAGCGTCAACTGATCTGCCCACTGGCAGTCATCGAGCAGCACCAAGACGGACCGTCCGGTCGTTCCCAATGCATCCAGCAGGGCGGCCAGCGCCTGCACGCTGCGTGCTTCTGCAAACGTTTCGGGGCCAAGTCTTCCCGTCTCGCTTGAGCCAAACAGAGCCGCCAATTCCGGCAGAGCAGAGCAGACCGCACCCAGGTGATCTCCCAAGCCGGTGCGGATCGATTCCCCGATCCCCGATTCCAAGCGTGCCGTGGCGAGAATCCCTTCGGCCACTCCCGTCAGGAGTTGGAACGGACGCTGGGCGGCCTGGTCCAAGCCCTGTCCGCGTAAAACCCAAGCGTCCTGTTGCACGCCGCGCAGCGCGAATTCGGCGAGCAAACGAGACTTGCCGCCTCCCGATTCCGCTTCCAGCAACACCACGCCTCCGTGTCCCGTCTGCGTCCGTTTCAGTTGGGCATTGAGCGCCGCGAGTTCCTGGCCTCGGCCCACGAACGCAGGCTCGGTGAGTGTCTGGCGACGATCGTGCAACCCGACCACGAGCGCCGGTTCGGACTCACCGTGTTGCAGGGCCTCCGCGATCACCGTCAGGTCCGCCACCACGGCCGCAGCCGTCTGATAGCGGTCGCGTGGATCCTTGCGCAACATGCGTTGGATGACTTCATCCAACACGCGCGGCACCGGCAGGCCAAGGCTCCGCAATTCGGGAGGCTGCACCGTCATGTGCTGACGCAAGACTTCGCCGACACGCTGGCCTTGAAACGGGGGCCGACCGGCAAGGCACTCAAACAGCACGATCCCTGCGGAGTACAGGTCGGAGCACGCGGTGACTTCTTGGTCGAGCAGCCCCGCTCCCTCGGGCGACAGATATTGCGCGGTCCCGACCCATTGATCTCGAATACCAGCATCCAAGCTGGTGCTTCGCGCCAGGCCGAAGTCGATGAGCGTGGCTTCGCACAGCGGTGCCCCTTCATTCACGATCACATTGGCCGGTTTGACATCGCGGTGCAGCACGTCGTGGGCGTGGGCAGAGCTCAATGCTGTCAACAACTCTCGCCCCAACGTGATCGCGTCCCTCACTGGCAGCGCACCCTGCCGCAATCTTGCTTGAAGCGTGAGACCCGGAATGAAAGGCATGACGAGATAGACCTGATCTCCCTCGGAGCCGGAATCGAGCAGCGGCGCGAACAGCCCCTGTTTGATCTGCGAAAGAACGTGGGCTTCATGTTCGAGCCGCATTCGTGCGGAGGCGGAGAACGCTGCGGCCGCTGCTGTTTTGATGACCACGCTCGTGTTGTGAATCAGATCGGTGGCCAGCAGGGTTTCCGTGTCGTCGCCACGTTTGAGTGGACGCAGAACCTGATAGCGACCGCCGATCAGTCTGTGGTCTTCCAAGCCACGCGGATGATTGGCATCGGCGGACAAACCCTCGGAGGGGGCGATCGTCATGCCGACCTCATTTCGGATTGTCCTGCGGTTGGCGGAAACATGGTTCATCGTGAGCTTTGGGGGGCATGCGGGTCTCTACTGGAGTTGTGTTTAGAGGGCACGAATATCCACAGGAGATTGCAGCATGTCCGCGATGTCATTGTATCGGTCGATGGGGTTGAAGGGGTATGGAGTCGAGGAGGTTTGGGAGGCGAAGAACGTTCGTTGTTTGTGCGGGTGTTTGTGCCGGTGTCGCGTGAGTCGTGCGGTGTCGGAGTTGTCGGTGTCGCAACGTTCATCTGCATGAACATCGTGTGCGGTTTTGACAGGCCGCGCCGCTGGGTCTGACGCTGGTGATCGTGACGATGAAGACACCGCGTGTGCAGTGTTTGTCGTGCGGGACGAAGACGTGGCACCAGCCGACGGTTGCCGAGGGGCAGCGGCAGGTCACGAAGGAGTTTGATCGGTGCTTGGATGGGTGGTTATCGCGGCTGACGATTCAGGATGCGGCTCTGACCTTCGGCGTCTCGTGGAACACGGCCTGCGAGAGATGTGCGGCGATTAACGAAGTTGGCGAGGCCGCAGTTGGCGGGATTAAAACGCCTGGTGATTGACGAGAACTATTTGGGGAAGACTCATAAATATATTACGGTGGTCTTGGACCTCGA
>JAYTQJ010000382.1:0-22090 GCA_043746775.1 Schlesneria sp. | reverse complement strand
AAGCAACCTGAATGCCACTCGCGCCGCCCCGTCAGAAAAATTGACGCTGCTCGCACCGCGATCCTCAGAAATCGCAGCCACACCAACGAGTTAAGCTGTTCAGAAATCTTTGCGCATGCTGAACGATGGCGGCTGAACACGCGACGCCTCACGTTGCCGAAACACCTCACGCGAAGTGGCAACGCGAACACGGATGGCCGTCAACTCGCAGGCTCGCAGCGACTTCGGAGCGCGCGGGCAACAGCGTCGCTCACGCTGCAAAAACGCAACATGACAGATGGCATCACAGTGAGTGAGGTTGAGTTTGCGGTTTCACCGCGCGGGCAACGACGCTGCCCACGGCCGCAACCCGTAGCTCAGGCGGCTCGCCTGAGATGCGCGCCAGCCACGAGTCCATCGCAAGCGAGCCGCCTACGCTACGAAATGCGAGCAGACCAACAAGAGCGCCTCGAATGGTAATCACGAGGCAGTCCGCTCCGCCGTTCTCGTTACTCATCGCGTCCCGCCGTGAGCGGCTTGAGCCACGGTGTCAGAGCCAGAATGAGCAGCCCGGAACTGAGCGACGTGACGACGAACAGGAAGAAGAAGTCCGCCTGTCCTCCGAAGTGCCACGGCAGTTTGATCTCGCCCCGTTCGATCGCTTCCACGCGCGACGCAATCAAACCACCCGCCAGATTCGCGACGAAGCTCGACACGAACCAAATCCCCATCAGCAGCGAGACGTGTCTGACGGGAGCGGCCTTCGTTACGTAAGACAACCCGGTCGGTGAGACGCACAGTTCGCCGAGTGTATGCAGGAAATAGGTGACCAGCAGGAACAGCACACTTGCTTTGGCTCCCGCTTCCGTAGCCGTGGACGCGCCCCACGTCAGCACGCCGAACCCGAGACCCAGCAACACAAGTCCGATACCAATTTTGGCCGGTTGGCTGGGATTCATCTTTCTCTTGCCGAGCCACGTCCACAGCGCCGCGAAGACCGGCCCCATGAAAATGATGACCCCCGGATTGACCGATTGCAGCCATGTGGTCGGCATCTCCCACCAACCGATGTGGCGATCGGTCTTCTCGGCAGCGAACACGTTCATGCTCGAACCGGCCTGCTCGAACGCCAGCCAAAAGAAGACGTTGAACACGAGGAAAATGAAGATCGAAGCGGTCGGCCCGCGATCCTCTGGCTGCTGCTCCCACGTGAACCACGCGGCCGCCAGGATCGCTGCGAACAACACCGCACCGACCAACAAATTGGCGTTGCTTCCCAGCCCGTCGAACGACGACTGCAAGACTCCGAAGAAGCCGTAATGAAACAGACACGCCACTCCCGCCGAGAGCGCGATCGAGCCGAGCAGCCAGCGCCACGCGGTCGCTCCCCCGCGCTCGGTCGGTGCGTCGCCGATGCCATCCAGATACTTCAAGCGCAACAGCAGGTACATGCCGAGTCCCGCCAGCATCCCAACCGCCGCTGAGCCAAACCCCCAGTGCCAGCCCACCGTCTCACCCAGCGTCCCGCAGACGAACGCACACAAGAACGCACCGAGGTTGATCCCCATGTAGAAGATCGTGAAGGCTCCGTCTCGACGAGGATCCTTCTCCGGATAGAGCTGCCCGACCATCACTGACACGCACGGTTTGAAGTGACCTGTCCCAAGGACAATCAGCGCCAATCCAAACACGAACAGCGACAAGCCCATCTGCGAATGGGCCAACTCACCGAAGCCCGACACGGCCAGGACCACATGCCCCAGAGCAATGATCGACCCGCCAAGTACCATCGAACGGTGCGTCCCGATCAGCTTGTCGGCAATGATCCCGCCCGCCATGGGCAGCAGATAAGCCAGCCCCGTGTACCAACCATACAACACACTCGCCTCAGCCTTTGACCAACCACGTCCGGGATTAGCAAACCCGTTCGCATCGGGTTGAGGGCTGATGGCTGCGATCAAGTACAGCACCAGCAGCGCCCGCATTCCGTAGTACGAGAACCGTTCCCACATCTCGACACAGAACAGCAGGAACAATCCCAGCGGATGTCCCAGCAACGTGGGCGAGGATTTGACTCCAACAGACCGCGATGACCAACTGACGGGCGGAGAATTGACATTAGTCATGTGACTCAGACTCCCTTCGAGCAACACGGGAACGGACTGGCCGATTGGACCTGAAGCAACGGGAGCTTTCCAGTCCACGGCGTTCCGTGCAGTGGTAAACGGGACCGCAATCACTTCCCAACACTTGGTCGCTTGGACCCCTTGGCCCGGACGAGTCCCAGTACGATGGCTATCGCCCACAATGACTATCGACGGTTCCGTCCGGACCAAGGGGTCCAGACTACGTCACACCGATCACGGCATTTCCCCTGAATTGACGAGGGACTGCGGACTCCGGTATAGATCAAGTCGTTCTTGGGTGTGGTCGTGCTTGAGATGTCGCCGCTCTTCGGCATCGTTCTCTTTGTGACCACGCCTTCTGTTTCTCTTCACGCGGTGGATCGAGCCTGCGTCTCTGACATTCGATCAACTCGCATTTCGTTTCTGGACTCTCGCCGTGTGGCGAGGTCATTTTGCTGCTTCAGCTTCACGCGGAGATCGTCCTTCTGAAGCCCCTCGCCGATGCCTGCGAACCGACTGACCCCGCGAGTCGGTTCGCAAACTGCCCCTCGTTGGAAGAACAAGAGTCATCATGCAGATCACTGGTTTTCGGTCGGAGCCTGCGGGCTTGTTTCTCGATTTGGATCAATCACCCGGGGCCGTGGCCCTCAGTCGAGACACAGGTGACGTGACCCTGCGACCGGAAGTCGCGAATGCCCAAGAGGGCGGACCGGCTCCCGAGGTGGTCTCCGCCGACAAGGTGGTGGATGTCGAAGCGGTCTCGCTCGACGAAGGCCGGGTCGAAGTGAAGTTGACGGTGCGAGGCGACGACGGCGCGACACGCGCGATCTCGCTCGGCTCGACCAACCAAGCTCAAGCCGCTCGCGCTTGGATCGACGATGTGAAGACCGTCGTCTCATTCCGCGCCCGCCGTGCTCGCTTGAATCCGACCGTCGATCTGGCTCAAGCCAAAGCGGTGCCGAGTCTGATCCCGGTTCCTCCCACCGAAGAAGAGATTGCCGCCGCGAGCGTCCCGCCATTCATCGCTCCGCCCGGCCCACCGACCGAACCGATCGAAGTCCCCTCCTCAACGATGGCCATCGACGCCGACTTAGAGCAAGAACTCGAAGCCGCGATGGCCGGACAGATGTCCGCTCCCACCAGTCCTCCCACCAGTGCCGTACACGCGAAACCCGATGCGGTCACCGAGTTGCCTGCCACGGAAGACCTGCTCGAAGCGGGAATGAAGCTCAAAGCGAAAGTGCAGAGCGTCACTCCCGACGACATTTTCTGCGAGGTCGGTGGCTACCGTTCACCGGGCGTGTTGCCAGCACGTCAGTTCCCACAGGGCAAGCAGCCACACGCGGGTGAAGAATTCTTGGTCGTCGTCGAAAAGTACGATGCCGAGAATGGTGTGATCCTCGTCAACCTGCCGCGAGCGACGCGCAAGGTGAAGGGAAATTGGGACGAGCTATCCGTCGGCCAAGTCGTCGAATGCACGGTCACGAAAACGAACAAAGGTGGATTGGAAGTCTCGCTCGGTTCCATGCGAGCGTTCCTGCCCGCCAGCCAAGTTGAGCTGGGATTCGCTCCCGCCTTGGACACGTTCGTGGGTCAAAAGCTGACGGTTCAAGTGACCGAGGTCAATCAAGCCAAACGCAACCTCGTCGTGAGCCGCCGCGCGATCCTGATCCAACAACGCAAGGAATCGGCCGCAGCGTTCTGGCCGACCGTTGATGTCGGTCAACAGTTCAACGGCACCGTCAAAACGATCAAGGACTACGGAGCCTTCATCGACTTGGGTGGAGCCGACGGGTTCCTGCACATTGGCGAGATGAGTTGGACGCGCGTGAAGCATCCGTCCGAAGTGCTGCAAGAAGGCCTGAAGGTCGATGTCGTCGTGCTGTCCCTCGATCGCGAAAAGCAAAAGATCGGCCTCGGTATGAGGCAGCTCGCTCGCAACCCGTGGGCCGACGTTCAAGAGCGTTACTCCACAGGCAAAACGGTGACGGGCAAGGTCACGCGGATCACCGACTTTGGCGGCTTCATCGAACTTGAGCAGGGTGTCGAGGGCTTGGTCCACATCAGCGAACTCGATCACCAGCGCATCCGCGCTGTTCAAGACGTACTGACCGTCGGCCAGGAAGTAACCGTTCAAGTTGTCGAAGTTGCGACAGATCGCCAGCGCATCAGCCTCTCACTGAAGGCTCTCAAAGCGAAGCCCGAACAGGCAAAGCAAGTGGAACCGGAACCTCTGCCGCTTCCCGTTCGCAAACGCAAAGAACCGCTCCGTGGTGGCAGAACCCACGAATCGGGTGGTGGCTTGTTCGGCAACCCGAACGACTACAAATGACCCGCTCGTCACGAGCGAACTCACAAAGCCCGGCTGTCACTCAGCCGGGCTTTGCGTCTTTACCGAGTAGCAAGAAATGATTGACCCGCAGACACCAACCCGACGTGTAAACGAGGGCGAAGTTGATCGACGACTTCTTCGTTCACACGTCGGGTTGGTGTGGAGTAGACAACTCGTTCCACGCGCCTTATCCGGAAGATCGAACATGAGCCGCAACTTTCCCGCATCGGCCTTCATCGCAGCCTGTTGTCTCACGCTGACGGGATGCGACACTGCCACGTCGCCCACGAGTTCGAGTGGCTCGGCACCGCGCGTCGTCGCAGCGGACAAGCCCCCCGTCGAAGGTGAGCCGCTCGCGATCGCATCGTCGGCTCCGACCAATTCGGATGGCTCGAATGTGGAAGAGACGGGTTCACCGCAGTCTGGACTCGACTGGCCAATCTTTCTCGGCCCCGATGGAACGGGCGTCTCGAACGAGACCGGACTGCTCGACGAATGGCCTGCCGCCGGACCGGCCGTGCTCTGGGAGCAGCGGATCGGCAAGGGCTACAGTTCACCATCCGTGCGTGGCGAGAGACTGGTCGTCCATCATCGACAGCGCAACAGCGATGTCATCGACTGCCTGCGTGCCGACAACGGTACGTCACTGTGGAAGCACGAGTACGACACCGACTTCTCGGACCCGTATGGCTACAACAACGGACCTCGCTGTTCGCCGTTGCTCACGGAAAATCGCTGCTACACGTTTGGTGCTCAGGGACGGTTGGTCTGCCTCGATCTCAAGACGGGCAAGCCGGTCTGGCAACGAGACACTGCCAAAGAATGGAATGTTCCCGGTCACTTCTTTGGCGCCGGGTGTACGCCGATTCTCGAAGGCGGACTGTTGATCGTGCTGGTGGGCGGGCAACCCGAATCGGGCGTCGTGGCACTCGATCCCGAGACCGGAAAAACGAAATGGGAGAGCGTCGGCAAATCGACGTGGGACGGAGTGAAGACCGATGGGCCGGGCAACACTCCGTACAAATGGACCGGCGACGAGATGCTCGTCAGCTACTCGTCACCGCTTGCTGTGACGGTTCATGGACAACGCCACTTGCTCTGCCTGGTGCGTCACGGACTGGTGTCACTCGATCCCGCGACGGGTCGAGTCCGCTTCAAGTACTGGTTCCGCTCGCGCATCAATGACTCAGTCAACGCGGCGCGGCCGGTCGTCGTGGACGATCTCGTTCTGCTATCCGCCGCGTATGAGACCGGTGCCGCGCTGCTCAAGCTGCTCCCCGATGGTGACGGGTTTGAAGAGGTCTGGCGCAACAAGCGCGGCATGTCCACGCACTGGTCCACCCCCATTCATCGCGACGGCTGCGTCTTCGGATTTAGCGGTCGCCACGAAAATGAGGCGACGCTCCAATGCATCGACCTCAAATCGGGAGACCTGATCTGGCAAACGAACGGATACGAAGGAAAGGTCGATGAACTCGAACAGGACCAAGCCACCGGGCAAATCAAGCACGCCAAAACAGGCCAAGTCATCCCGTGGCCGTTCTATGGTCGAGGCTCGAAAACTTCGGCCGATGGCAAATACTTCGTTCTCGGCGAGCGAGGGACTTTGGCCCTGACGAAGCTTGATCGCGAAGGCTGGAAAGAAATCAGCCGCACCTCGTTTGAAAAACTGAAGTACCCGATGTGGGCCTCGCCCGTCCTGTCCCACGGACGACTCTACCTGCGCAGTGAAGACTGGCTGATGTGCTTGAACGTCGCCAAGCCAGCTCAGTGAACTGGCCTCCACGATCGCTCGACCCGCAGGAAGCACGTCTCCTCCGACCGGTCTGTTCAACGGCTCTTGAGTACCAACCCTCTCGTCACCCGCGTCGCGCAGTTGTGGATTGGTGGGCACAGCCCACCCACCCCTTTCAAGGTCTTTGCTTCGGTTGTTTCGTGTTGGTTTGCTTGACGTTTCCGACAGAAGTTGAGGTCTCGTCCGGACCCCTTGGTCCGGACGAGACCTCAAGCATGACAGCCACTGAATGTGCTGGGATTGCGAGCCCCGTCCGGACTACAGCCACAGTTCGACCGATTTCGTCCTCTGTCGGTCACGTCTTGCTTGAGTTTTTTCTTGGCGAGGAGTTTGGCGGTGGAGACGTGGTGGTTTTTCTGGCCGCTGATTTGTTTGGGGCGGGGTTTCTTGGGGCCGCGTTTGTGTTTGGGCTAGCGTTTGAGAGGCTATCCGAGAAGTCGTATCGCCATTACGGCCGGGGCCGAGATTGTGCCGCTCGCCCTCAATCGTCACGAACCATGCCTTACGGTCTTTGCGATACCACGGCTTTGAAGTCCAAGCCATGTCACAACCTTTCAGCGAGTGATGGATTCACCCCGCAAGCCGAAAGATTTGCACACTCCCCCCTGAGAAGTTGGCGATTCTCAGGGGGAGCTTTTCTATAACGGAATCTGTACCGGAATTCTGTACCAAGCGTTTCAAGAACCTCGTCAGTGTGACGCAAGTCCCGTATTTTCTAGTGTCCCCGGCTGGAGTCGAACCAGCAACCTTCGGCTTCGGAGGCCGACGCTCTATCCAATTGAGCTACGGAGACGAATGAGTTTTTTCATCGGGCGGTGAGCGGAGGAGGCTTTACCGGTAGCGGACGACTACGACGCGGCGAGAGGGTACGAGCCGATTTCGGGAATGTCAATTCGCGGTACTGCGATCGCTGAGGCATCGCTGTTTTCAGTGGCGGGCGGATTGATTTGAGACCGAACGCAGTCCGCAGCGACGAATGTGTCACTGCGACACACTCGCCCGAAATGTAAACCAAGACCCGAAGTGTAAACGAGGAGATGTTGTGGCGTTCCTCGCTCACGCTGCGGGTGAGTGTCACTGTGGGCCGCGTGAGGTATGGATAGGCGTTGGGGCTGCGTTGCATTCACGCCATGTCTCGCTTCAAGATACCCTTCACGATCTGACCCGCTTGACCGTTGAGCAGCGTGGTTTCGCCAGTCGGCCTGCGGTAGGTCAGCTTTTCGGCGTCGAGGCCGAACAGGTGCATCAGCGTCGTGTGGTAGTCGGTGTGGTTGACGATGTCCTTCACCGCGTGGACACCGAAATCGTCAGTCGCTCCGTGGACGTGGCCGCTCTTCACGCCTCCTCCTGCCAGCCACATGCTGAACCCGTAGGTGTTGTGATCGCGGCCGATGCTCTTCTCATTTTGAACGACCGGCAGGCGACCCATTTCGCCGCCCCAATGCACGAGCGTTTCGTCGAGCAGTCCGCGTTGCTTGAGGTCCGCAACGAGGGCCGCACATGGCTTGTCGGTTCTCAAACATTGAGCAGGCAGCGCCGTCGTGATGTTGCCGTGATGGTCCCAATTCTGCGTCCCGGAGAAGATTTGGACGTAACGAACTCCACGCTCGACCAATCTCCGCGCGATGAGGCATCTCGTTCCCCAATCCTTCGTTTTGGGATCATTCACGCCGTACATCTCGTGCGTGGCGGCGGTCTCTTGTGACAGATCGAGTGCTTCTTTCGCCGCTGTCTGCATCCGAGCCGCCAATTCATAGCTGGCGATGCGGGCCGAGAGATCGTTCTCATGCGGATGCCGTTCCATGTGCTCGCGGTTCAATTCACCGAGCAGCCCGAGGAACCGCTCCTGCGGCAGACCGGCCAATTGCGGCGGTGGATCGAGGTTCAAGATTCGCGGCTCACGCGGGCGAACGACCGTCCCTTGATAGAGCGACGGCAGGTAGCCGTTCGTCCACATGTCAGTTCCCAACACAGGCAACCCGCCCGGGTCGGTCATCACGACGTAAGCGGGGAGGTTGGCGTTCTCGCTGCCGAGTCCATAGGTCATCCATGAACCGAGTGACGGGCGTCCTGCCACGCTGCTGCCGGAACTGAGTGCGTAGAGCGACTGCCCGTGATTGTTGACCCCCGTGTGCATCGAGCGAATCAAGCAGATGTCGTCCGCCACGCGGGCCAGATTCGGGACGAGTTCGCTCAGTTCCATCCCGCACTCGCCACGCTTCTCGAACTTCCACGGTGAGCCGAACAGCTTGGCACTCGACTCGGCCGCGTTGTCGTATTTGATCTCGCCGTCAAACTTCTGGAGGTGCCGTTTCGTCAACTCGGGCTTCGGATCGAACAGGTCGATGTGACTGGGGCCGCCCTGCATGTACATCGAGATCATCGCCGTCGCCTGAGCCGCTTTCGGAGGCTGCTTCGGCAGCAAGTCATACTGCGCCCGCTCCAACGCCGGCTTGGCCGGAGCCGCAAGCAAGCCTTCCTTCTGCATCAAACTCGCCAAAGCGAACGACCCGAGACCGAAGGCTTGCTGCTGAAGAAAGTGTCGTCGTGAGTGCATGATTTTTTTCCGTGTGACCAAGGAAGAAATCAGAACACTAATCTCCGCTGATCTTCACTGATTTGAATCAGCGTAGATCAGTGCGAATCAGTGTTCTCATTTCCTGTTCTTATCCGTGTCCATTCGTGAAATCAGTGGTCGAACTTCTTGGCTCTGCCTTCCGAAGAATCGTGACTGTCCAAAGTCAGTCCACGTAGAGGAACCCGTTCGAGCAGATGAGTGCTTGGCACAACAGCGACATCGCGCGAGTTGCCGGTGCGAGTTGCTTGGATCGCTCGGCTTCTGGCAGTTTGGCGACGGCCTCTTCGAAGTAGGTTTGCTGTGACGCGAGGAACGTTGTCGCACGAGTCGCTTCGATTTCGTTGGCGGTTCGGCCGAATGCGAGTTGCCAAGCGCGCTGTACGCGGGCTGTGGGATCGGCGGACGGAGCGGTCTCTTCGACGCGGCGAGCAAAATATTCTGATTGCTTGATGAGGATGTCGTTGTTCATCAGGAGGAGCGACTGCGGGGCGACCGTACTGAAGGTGCGGCGTTCGCAGTTGGGGGCGGTGTTGGCGACATCGAATGGCTCCAACATGCCGAGCGGCATCGAGCGTCTCACTTGGATGTAGAGGCTGCGGCGGAACTCGTTCTCGCCGAAACCGTCTTGTTTGCCGATCAGGATGCCGTTTCCATCGCGCTCGCCCGAGCCGACGATCACTTGGCCATCGGCATCGGGGAGAACCGTTACTGGCGGGCCAAACTGTTTGTCGCTGAGTCGTCCCGAGACCGCGAGGATCGCGTCGCGGATGGCTTCTGCTTCGAGCCTTCGCACCGACATGCGAGCGAGCAGCCGGTTGTCGGGGTCGATGGATTGAAGTGCATCGGTTCTCGCGGACGATTGGCGATACGCGGTCGATGTCAGCAACAACCGATGCAGCTTCTTGACCTGCCAGCCGGACGAGACGAACTCGGACGCGAGCCAATCGAGTAGCTCGGGGTGCGAGGGACGTTCGCCTTGAGTCCCGAAGTCGGCGGGGGTCGCGACCAGTCCGCGCCCGAAGTGGTGCATCCAGACGCGGTTCACGAAGACGCGGCTCAACAGCGGATGTTTGTCGTTGGTGAGATGCCTCGCGTAGGCGAGTCTTCTTCCCGATGTTGGCACGGCGGGATCATCGACCGGAATCTCAACAGGCACGGCAGCGAGGACACTCAGTTCGGCAGGCGTCACCATCTGGCGCGGCTGCTTGATGTCGCCTCGAAAGAAGAGGACCGTTGGCGGCAGATGGTCCGGCGGTTCGGTGAGGCACGCGACGAAATCGTCCTTCGGCCGCTTCGCGTTAATGTCCGCTTTGAGTTTCGTGTACTTGTCTTCAATCGCCTTCGACTTCCCCGGCTCGAAGAGCGAGATCGTCCCGTTGTTCACGTTGAGCGACGGGAACTGTTTGGCGATCTCCTTCTGTTGCTCGGTTCGATCTTTCTCCGGCGTCTCGTGGGCTAGGCGAGCCGGTTCGCGCCACTCGGGGTCGATCTTTTCGAGTTCCTTCGCGTACGTCTCGGCGACGAGCGTCTTGTATTCGTCGAGCCGCTTCACTTCTTCGGCCTGCACTTCTTTCGCGACCGCCGCCGCTTGTTCGTGATCGGCGGCGGTCCACAAATTGACGAGCCGGTTTGAGGGTGCTCGCCAGTTCTTCCAGTCATAGGCCGGTTCAAACAGGGCACGGAAGCGGTAGTAATCAACCTGCGAGATCGGGTCGTAGCGGTGCGAGTGGCACTGCGCACAACCGACCGACAACCCGAGTAGCGCTGTCGATGTGATCTTAATCGTCTCGGCCACGACCTCATTCCGCGCGACCTCTTGTTCGGGACCGCTGGCCGTTCCGTCCGGTCCCATCCGTAGGAAACCGGTCGCCGCGAGCAAGTCTTGCTGTTCGCGAGTCAGGTTCAGATACGGCGGCATCAGCAGTTCATCGCCCGCCAATTGCTCGACGACAAACCGGTTGAAGGGGATGTCGTTATTGAAGGCCCACACCACGTAGTCTCGATATTTAAAGGCCCACGGTCGGACATGGTCTTCCTCACGATAGCCGTCGCTGTCCGCATAGCCCGCGACATCGAGCCAGTGCCGCCCCCACCGCTCACCGTAACGAGGCGAATCGAGCAACTCGTCGATCAACCGCTCCCACGCATCCGGCGCGAGGTCATTCACAAACTGATCGACCAGCTCGGGCGTGGGAGGGACGCCGAGTAAGTCGAAGTGGACGCGACGCAGCAACGTCAGCCGGTCGGCTTGCGGCGAGAAGGTGAACGATGGACTTCTCAACGTAGGGTGCGTGGAGTCTTCGGAACGCACCACGCTATGCGAACTCAGCGAGTGGTCGGGTGTATTGCCGATGCCCTGCCCACTTGCGGTGCGTTCCGAAGACTCCACGCACCCTACGGTCTGAAGCCTCTGCAACAGGAAGGCATCGACCGGCGATGCGACCAACTCGGGCCGAGCGACTGTCGGGACCGGCGGCTTCACGACGAGTTGAAACGCCCAATGAGTCCGCTCTTCCTCGGTCCATTGGCTGTCGCTCGGGACCGTGTCGGGTTCGGCCCGCGCGGTCTTGGCTCCTTGAGCAAGCCACTCGCGCAACACCGCCTTCTCGGCGGCGGGCATCTTCTTCTTGCCGGGCGGCATCTCGTCGGTGAAGACTCGTTTGTAGATCAAACTCGCGTCGGGTTGCCCCGCAATGATGGCAGGCCCCGATTCGCCCCCCGCGCTCATCAACCGCACGAGCCGCAGGTCCAACTTCCCTTCGGGCTGCTCTTCGTCCCCGTGACATTGCCAGCAATGCGCCTTGAGGATCGACCGGACGTGTGTCTCGAACAGAACAGGCTTGGGCGTGACAGGCGAGGTGACTCGTGCCGAAGCGTCATCCGCGAACGTGGCCGAACTCAACACGGCGGTCTCGGACCAGCGGCCACTCGCAACAACGAGCAGCCCCACAACAATCGTGAACGCAATCGCAGTGTGGGACATCGCGAAGCTTTCGGGCAGGAGATCGGGCGGAAAAACCAGCAGGGGCAGGATCGTAGCTCACTCGTCAGGCATCGGATAGCAGACTCTGATGCGTTGAGGACATTTGACTGAAGCGGTCGCAGTTTCGCTGGCGATGACTTTGCCGAGCGAGGATGCACCCGCTAACCTTTGGCCCGACGCTCACTTTTTGATCGTGTTCAGCAGTCTTTCCAGCGTGGAGGGCCTGCGGCGCGAGACCTCAATACGCAGACAAGGTTCTGTCGGGAGATTTGAAGATGCCTTTGGTACCGCTTCGCACCGTGCTCGATCACGCCGCCGAAAACAACTACGGCGTGGCAGCGTTCAACGTCAACAACATGGAACAAATCCAGTCGATCATGGAAGCGGCCAAGGAGACGAACTCGCCTTGTATCGTGCAGGCGTCACGCGGCGCGCGGTCGTACTCGCAGGACAACTACCTGCGACACCTGATGCTCGCGGCGGTCGAACTCTATCCGCAGATTCCGATCGTCATGCACCAGGATCACGGCAACAGTCCCTCGACCTGCATCAGTGCCATGGATAACGGCTTCACCTCGGTGATGATGGACGGGTCGCTGATGGAAGATGGCAAGTCGCCCGCCGACTACGACTACAACGTCGCCGTGACGCTGGAAGTGGTCAAGCTGGCCCACGCGAGAAACGTCTCGGTCGAAGGTGAGCTTGGTTGTCTCGGTCGGCTCGATACGGGTGAAGGTGAAGCCGAGGACGGTCACGGCGCGTCCGGCAAGTTGTCGCACGATCAACTGTTGACCGATCCCGAAGAGGCTGAACGTTTCGTTGCAGCCACCAAGGTCGATGCTCTGGCTGTCGCGATCGGGACCAGCCACGGAGCCTACAAGTTCGACGCGAAGCCGACCGGCGAAGTCCTCGCCATGAAGCGGATCGAAGAGATTCACCGCCGTCTGCCGAACACGCATCTCGTGATGCACGGCAGCTCGTCGGTGCCGCAAGAGCTGCAAGACATCATCAACCAGTACGGCGGCAAGATGAAGCAGACGTTCGGCGTTCCCGTCGAAGAGATTCAGCGCGGGATCAAGTTTGGTGTGCGGAAGATCAACGTCGATACCGACTGCCGAATGGCGATCACCGGCGCGATCCGCAAGATTCTGCAATTGGAGCCAGAGAAGTTCGATCCCCGCGACTATCTCAAGCCCGCCCGCGAAGCGATGAAGCAGGTCTGCATGGCCCGCATGATCTCGTTCGGCCAAGCTGGCAACGCTAGCAAATTGATGGCCAGCGGCCGCTTGAAGTGACCGAAGAATGTTAGAAACGAGAAGCCCCGGTTGTCACCACAACCGGGGCTTCTTTCGTTTGGCGTCTGTCTGCAGCGAGGATGAGAGCTTTGGCATTCTGGACGTTTCCGACAGAAGTGGTGAGCCGGGCGGCGTCAGCCCAATGGCACTCACTTTGGGATGTAGCTGAAGTCGTAAGACTTCAGACGATTATCAAAGCCGGCTGAATTCTCACGAATTCAGCTACATCAATCAGAACGTCCATTTGAAATTCGCTCAAAGTGAGTGCCATTGGACTGACGCCGCCCGGCTCACCTGATTCGGACTTTTGCCGGAAACGTCATTCTAGTTCTCATCGTAAGAACTTGGTTTTGACACGTTTTTCGCTTCCCACTAAAGTCCCGCCCCCACCGGCGAGCCAAAGGATTGGCTCGTCAAATTGAGGCGGTCTGTCACACGGATCGCCCTCCCTCCGCAAGGCAAGGACGGCCGAGTGAACTCATCGCCGCGCGTACTCGTGATCGACGAATCCTCCGACACCGAGACAGTTCTCAAGGCGGTTCTCGAACCGCGCGGGACCTCGGTCGGACGCAGCCGCAACCAGCGACAGGCGTCGCAGTCAGTCCTGACCTCGCGACCCGAAGTCGTCGTGATCGACCTGGATGGCGAACCGGACTCGCAATTCACGGCGTCCACCTGGCAATCTTCAACGCGAGTCTTGATCGGCACGCATCGACCGGCTGTTGCCAACCAGCGCGAGCGATTTTTGGAGAAGCCGTTTCAGTACCCGGAACTCGTGCGCGTCATTCAAGAGTTGCTGGATGGGCAAGAAGCCGCGTGAACGGGCTGGAGGAACGGGACCGCAATGAGTGTCGTCTTTCGCTCCGCGAAAGAACGTCCTTTCGCGGAGCGAAAGGCGACAATTGCGACAGTGGTTTCTGCGCCGATTCGAGTTTCTACCGTGACACGTCGCGCCCTGATTGTAAGACCCCGCGCTGTGGCGTGCGGCCTCGCTCACGCTTCGGGTTGGTGTGGTGATGACCTTCACGCCAGCAGCGCCGGGTGGAGCTTGGCCTTCCCTTCCGCGCCGATCAGACGTTGGTCGAGACCTTGGAAGTTGTACGTCAGCTTGAACGGATCGAGGCCCAGCAGGTGCAGGATCGTGGCTTGCAGGTCGCGCACGTCCATCGGGTTCTCGGTGATGTAGTAGCCGATGTCGTCGGTCTTGCCGTACGTCTGGCCCCCTTTGATCCCGCCTCCCGCCAGCATCATCGTGAAGGCGTGCGGATGGTGATCGCGACCGATGAACGGCTGGTTCGGAGCGTTGTTCTGTTGCATCGGCGTCCGTCCGAACTCACCACCCCAAATGATGAGCGTCTCGTCGAACAGGCCGCGCTGCTTGAGGTCCTTGATGAGACCCGTGAGTGCTCGGTCGATCTGCTGCACCTTGATCGGCAGGATCGTCGGGATGTGTTCGCCGGGGCTGACTCCGTGATGATCCCAGCCCCAATCGTAAATCTGGACGAACCGCGTTCCGGCTTCGATCAGCCGACGCGCGAGCAAACAGTTGTTGGCGAGAGCCGCATCCGTCCCCTTGTAGACGACGCGCGGATCGCTGGCCGCATCGGACTCAGGGACGAAGCCGGGCTTCGCGCCGTACAGGTCGAGGATATGTTGCGGCTCCTTCGAGATGTCCATGATCTCGGGGACCGACTGCTGCATCCGATAGGCCAGTTCGTACTGTGCGATGCGCGTGATGGTCTCGGGATCGCCGAGCTTCTCGGCCTGAAACTCGTTGAGTGTTTTGAGGGCATCGAGCGTCTCGCGCCGCCCCGCGCGGTCGAGGCCATTCGGGTTCGAGAGGAACAACACCGGATCGCCCGGTGACCGGCATTGGACTCCCTGATAGATCGACGGCAGGTAGCCGCTCCCCCACACGCTTTTGCCCGCATCGGGCGTCTTGCCGCCACTCGTAAGAACGACGAAGCCGGGCAAGTCTTCGTTTTGCGAGCCGAGTCCATACGTCGCCCACGATCCGAGAGCCGCTCCGCCAAACAGGTTCGTTCCCGTGTGGAGCATGAGCTGCGCGGGAGCGTGATTGAACTGCTCGGTGTGCATCGACTTCACGATGGCGATGTCATCGATCACCTCGGGGAGATGCTTCCAGACTTCGCTCAGCTCCGATCCCGACTGACCGTGCTTTGCGAAGTTGAAGGGCGAACCGAGCATGTTCGGCACGCCCTGAATGAACGCGAACCGCTTCCCTTCGAGGTACTCCTTCGGGCACGGTTGCCCGTTGAACTTCTTCAGCGCGGGCTTGTCGTCGAACAGATCAAGCTGCGTCGGGCTACCCGCCATGTGGAGATAGATCACATGCTTGGCTTTGGCAGGGAGCGGCGGCTGCTTCGGCGCGAGCGGGTTCGCAGCGCGGCTGTTTGCGGAACCCGACAACGGCGGAGCGGCGATGCCATCGCGTTGCAGCATCGTCGCGAGAGCAACGGCTCCGAGTCCGACGCCGCTCTGTCCGAAGAAGTGTCGCCGCGTGACGGCACTCAGATACTCGTGAAGCAGGTTCATCGTGTGGGCCTCAATGACCGAATGGAAATCCGACTGCGTTGATACCTCACGCAGTTGGCGGTGACAAATGTGTCACTGCCGACACACTCACCCGAAGTGTAGACGAGGAGAGGTGTGGCGTTCCTCGCTCACGCTTCGGGTTGGTGTTACTGCCGTTCGCGTGAGGTTGATAGGCGAGGCGGACTGGCGGCGAGTCACGCGGCGCGGCGGTGGGATTGGGCTTCGAACAGACGTTGATAAACGGGACAGGTCGCCAGCACCTCGGCGTGGTGGCCGAAGGCGATGACTCGCCCGTGATCCATGACCAGCACGTGCGAGACGAGTTCGACGAGGGTCGTCGTCATCGCGTGCGTGACGATCAGTGTCGTGCGACCGACGGAGAACTCGCGCAGCGTCTCGTGGATGAGCTGTTCGCTGTGAGCATCCACGGCCGACGTGGCTTCGTCGAGAATGAGGATTGCCGGGTTTCGCAACAGGGCGCGAGCGAGGGCGACTCGTTGACGCTGGCCTCCCGAAAGTCGATGACCGCGATCACCAACGTGGGTCTCCAATCCGTCGGGCAGTTGCCGTGCGAACTCGGTCACGCGGGCGCGTTTCGCAGCCTCTTCGATCTCCGTTCGCGATGCCCCCGCGCGACCGTAGGCGATGTTGTCGGCGATGGTCCGGTCGAAGAGAAACGTCTCCTGTGTGACGACTCCAATTTGCGAACGGAGGTCACGCAGATCGGCCTCGCGCAGATCGACGCCATCCAAGCGAACGGTTCCTGATTGTGCGTCGTAAAAGCGAGGCAGCAGGTTGACCAACGTGGACTTGCCCGACCCGTTGCCGCCGACAACGGCGACGGTTGCCCCGAACGGGATGTGTACGGAAACACTGTCGAGCGCAGGTGGCCTCGCGGAATCACCGCCGGCCGTTTCGCCCTTCGCGTCAGTGGCCGCTGCGTAACGAAATGTGACGTGATCGAACTCGATCGCGACGTTGTGTCGAGGAAGCATTGCCGACCGTTCGGGGACCGTCAGCAGCGATGAGCGGTCCATCCAACCGAAGACGCGATCACACGCGGCGGCCGCGCGCTTCACGCGCGAGTAGACCGTCGCCAGCTTGCGTGCAGGGTCAAGAATTCCGGCCAGCAACGTGTAGAGCAGCGCGAGATCCGACGCCTGCATCGGAGTCGAGGACAGCGTGATGCCGAAGATCGAGGTCTGTTGGTAGAGAACCAAGTACGCGCCGGGAAGCGATGTCGCACAGACGGCGACCGTCGCGAGGAACTCGACGGACGGACTAGCCAGCGCGTCGATCCGCACGATCTGTTGTGCCTTGTCGAAGTAATCACGCTGCTCTTTTGCGAGCCGCCTGCGGTGCAGCCGCTCGTTGCGAAAGGCGAGGACTGAACGGAACGACGTGAGCGTCTCATCAAGGACGCGATACACGCGCGACATGCTTTCCATCTGCCGTCCGCTGGCCCGCTTCAAACCCCGACCGAATTTTTGGAAGAGAACCACCGCGACCGGAGCACAGACGAATGACAGAGCCGTCAAACGCCAGTTCACACGCAAGGCACACGCCACACAGAAGAACGCCTTCAGCGGTTCCAGCACCATCAGGCTGCCGAACAAGGTCAGACCCAGCGTCACTTGTTGCAGGTCGAACGTGAACCGCGACATCAATTGCGGCGTGGTTTCGAGCGCGAGCGTTTGCTGATCCAGCTTGAGTGTGCTGCGGAACAACCGCTTCCGCACCGACTGCATCGTCCGCTGCACGATGGAACCGACCAACACATCCTGCCAGTACGACGCGCAGCACTTCACAATCGTGACCGCCAGCAATGTTCCCATCACAGCCGACAACAACGCGAACTCATCCTGCGGAACCCACGGCAGCAGCGTCGAGGCGAACCACTCGTTCTGCCATTCGCGCCATCGAGCCGCAGTGAGTACGTCCCCACTCGTCCGGAGATCGACTTGAGACTGATGTAGCGCGGCGGCGTGGCCTTCGCCTGAAAGCCGTTTCATCTGCTCAGCGAGTTCGAGTTGACGAGTCGTCTCGGTCGCGATCGTACTCTGTGCCGCCAGCCGCTCGGTCGCGACGAACTCATGCAGCCCCTGTCCTTCGAGCAATAACTTCACGACGGGATAGACGAGCAGCAGCGAAACCACGGACAGCAGCGCGGCCACAGCAGCCAAACCGGCCGACGCGATCAATCGCTGTCGCAGGTGCCAGACGAACGGAATCAAACGCGCAAGACTGCCCACAGATGCCACCCCAAATCATCGGACTCAAACGGGGCGGGATTAGACAGGCAGGCTCAGAAACGGTCCAGACGAGTTCGGGGGGTTCACGCGGCACTCTCCAAATACAAAGTAGGGTGGGACAAGCTCGCTTCGAGCGCCGGCCCACCATCGCAACGCAACAGGAAATCATGGTGGGCCGGCGCGGCGAAGCGCCGCTGGTCCCACCTTACATGTTCCGCAAATGCCACTTGGGCGGAGCCGCAGGGCAGCTCAGAACCGGGCCTTGCGTTGGGAGAGATAGCCGACCAGCGCGCGGTCGAACGGCAGGCTGGTGTCGAGCGGCACGTAGTCGGCTCCCATACTGAGGCACTCGGACTTGTAGGTCTGCCGCAACTCTTCGACTGCGCCGAGGTAGTCGCCGCGAATCCCGGCCGCATCCACCACGAGCCGCTCGCCCGTTTCGGGGTCTTCAAAATCGGAGAGACCTTCAAACGGGAAGTGGACCTCGGCCTCGTCCAAGACGTGGAACAGGATCACGTCGTGACCGGCATGTCGCAGCATGTGCAGGCTGTCGAGAACCGGCTTGGGATCACACAAGAGGTCCGAGAAGAGCATCATCAATCCGCGATGTCGGACCATGGAGGCGATGCGTCGGATGTTGCCCGCCACATCAGTCGCTCCCGTCGGCCGGGCCTTCGACAACAGGGCCAGCATGTTGCCGAGTTGGCTCCGTTTGCTGCGGGCCGGCAGACACGTTCGCAATTGCGTGTCGAACGTCATCAAGCCGATCGGGTCTTGCTGGTGAATCATCAAGTACGCGAGCGCGGCGGCCAGGCAGGTGCAGTAATCGAACTTGGTCAGCTCTTGTCGGTACGTGTAGCCCATGCTTTCGGACAGGTCCATCAGGATGTAGCCCGAGATGTTGGTCTCGGCCTGATACTTCTTCACGTAGAGGCGGTCGGTCTTGGCGAAGACCAGCCAGTCGATGTCCTTCGGATCGTCACCCTGTTGGTAACGGCGATGCTCGCTGAACTCGACGCTGAACCCTTGAAACGGGCTGGCGTGAAGACCGGTGAGAAAGCCTTCGACAATGAACCTCGCCCGCAGATCAAGCCGCGCCACAGTGCGGATGACCGACGGCTTCAGATACTGCTCGGCACCGGGCATGGGGTCGCTCTCACGATCGTAGGGTAAGCGTCTCGCTTGCCCGTAAATGCAGTGGAAAAGGGGCAAGCGAGACGCTTACCCTACGATTTTCAACGGGCTGTTCGCCCCGTTGCCCACGCTGTGAAGCGAACAGACTTACTTGGCCACCGAGAACTTGTGGACCGTCGTGTGGCGATAGGTTTCACCGGGGTTGAGGCGAGTCGTCGGGAACTCAGGTCGGTTCGGTGAGTCCGGGAAATGCTGCGTCTCCAAGCAGAACGCGCCGTGCTTGGGAGCGTTGCCCGTGGCAGGCGTCCCTTCGAGGAAGTTGCCCGTGTAGAACTGAATGCCCGGTTCGGTTGTGGAGATTTCCATGACTCGGCCCGAGGTCGGTTCGACGATTTTCGCGGCCGGGCGCAGTTCGCCCGCCGTGCCATCGACAACGTAGCAGTGGTCATAGCCACCGGCTCCGTTGACCGGTTCCGTGATGCGAGTGCCAATTTTTTCGGGCTTCAAGAAGTCCATGCACGTTCCCGCGACTGAAGCCAACTCGCCACTGGGGATGCCCGTTTCATCGACGGGGAGAAACTGCGAACACGCGAGCGTCAGTTCGTGATCGACGATCAAGCCGCTTCCGGCACCGGTCAAGTTCCAGTAGGCGTGATTGGTCAGGTTGATGACCGTCGGTTTGTCGGTCGTGGCTTGGTAGTCGATCTTCAATTCGTTGGCATCGGTCAGCGAGTACGTGACGACCGACTTCAACTCGCCGGGATAACCCTCTTCACCATCGGGGCTGACGTAAGTGAACTTCACACCGGTCGCATCATCGTTCTGAAACGGCGCGGCCTTCCAGACCTTTTTCATGAAGCCAACTTTGCCGCCGTGCAGCGTGTTGGTCCCGTTGTTCAGGAAGAGGCTGTACTCGGTGCCGTCGAGCGAGAACTTCCCTTTCGCGATGCGGTTGGCAAACCGGCCGCAGGCACCTCCGAAGTACGGGTTGTTCTCTTGATAACCCGCGATGTCGGGAAAGCTGAGCGTCACGTTGGCGAGCTTGCCGTCACGATCAGGGACTTCCACGGACGTGATGATCGCGCCGAAGTTGATGAGGCCGACTTTCATTCCCGACCGGTTTCGCAAGCTGTACTGAATCACTTCTTCTCCGGCTTCGGTCTGACCAAACGGTTCGTTCTGCACGGTGAGCATGGGTTCTTCCGAGGTGAGTGCGTCTGTGGTTTCCAGTGCGGGCTGGGCTGCGGCGAGCGAGCCGCCAGCCTTCGGAGCTGGTTTCGTCACTTGTCCTTCACAGCCGACGAAAGCCAGGCTGCACCCAGCCCACATTCCCGCCATCAGCATCTGTCGAAACGAAGTCTGCATTGCGTGCCATCCCGTGAAGTCGAACTGACTCAAATCCGAAGCGGCGGTATCTTGGGTTGCGTCCCAAACAGGGTCAAGCGAGCCACTCACATCAGGCGAAAGTATAGAAAAAGCCGTTGCTTGATCGTTTGAGACGAGGCTGCTATCTTCCCCGCCCCGCTGAGAGCCATCACCGGCGGATTCACGCAGAGATTAAAAGATGACTGGAGTGCAGAGCTAATGGGTGTCAAGCAGACCGGTAAAGGGCGACGCAAGATTGGCCGCAAGAAGCGGAAGAACCGCAGCAAGATTCGGCACCGTAAGTAAGCGCGTTCCAGCACGGACCCGATCCTCGGCCAGCATCTTTCTGGCGGAGTTCGCGCGGTCCTGATTCGTGACGAACAATCGTCGTGACCGGTTCATCTCGATCACGACGGACAATGAAATCCAGAAGCCCGGCATTTCCGAATGCCGGGCTTCTTGTGCGCGCAGATGGGTTGGAAACATTGCCCTAGCGTGACCGAGATTAATGCGACGCCGTGCTACGAATTCGCGATTAACGCCATCACGACTCCCACCACAGGGTCGTTTCCACAGTGCGCTTTCACGAGCGCGTCGGGTTTGCCGAACTTGGTCTTGAGGTAGCCGAGGGCCAGCGTTTCTCCAGCCTCGTTCCGCAGCGGGGCCACTGAGGTGAGGACGCCTGCTTCGTCATCGGATTCGGCGGCGAATAGCTTCGTGCCGGGGGCGATTGATAAGCCGGAGGCGAAGCGAACGCGACGGAGTTCGCGGTTGGTGTGACCGAGCGCGTCGAGTCGTGCGATCGGTTCTTGTCCGAGATAGCAGCCCTTGGTGAACGAGATGCACTGCGGTGTGCGAGCCACTTCCTGCGCGAGGTTCTCATCAGTGATGTCACGGCCGAACAGCGGGAACCCGGCGGCGATCCGCAAGGACTCAAAGAGGTTGCTCGATCCGGAGACGACCCCCACCGCGAGCAGGCTGCGCTGCATGGCATCTCGCGCGGTGAGCGGTAGCGAAATCAGAAAGCCCGGCTGGTGGAAGAAGTCCGCGCGGCGGATCACGAACGGCTGGCCAAACGACTCGCGCTCGACATGTCCGTAGGGCGGCAGGCCCTCGTCGAGTATCAGCAACTGCGCCGCGTGCGGCCCGGTGAGGAACAATGCACCCAACTCGTTCGATCGGTCGTGGAACGTCACGTCTTCGCGAATCAAGTAGCGGTCGAGATGCGTGATGATCGTCTCGGCCTGCCCGGCGACCGTGTCCAACCAAAGTGAGGTCGCGGTCGCGAAGACGAAGACGTGACCGACCGCCTTCCCTTTGATGTTCGTCAGGATCACTTCGCAGCCCTGCCCCGGCACCAACCGCTTAATGTCATTCGTGCAGAAGCCGTGCAGAAATTTGGCTCGATCCGCGCCGGTCAGTTCGACTTGTGTGCGACCGCTCAGATCGAAGAGTGTCACGGCGGTGAGTTCCCCCGCGCGGTGATCGGTGGGACTGTGTGAGGCGGAATCGGCGATGTGATTGGTCATCTGTGGACGGTGCCTCGCGGAGAAGTGTGTGATGAAGTCGGCCACGCCCGCGAGTCGTCAAACGAAGCGAGGCCAGTCGGCGGAGCGACGGGCCTACTGTAGTCCAGTCGCTCCGCCGACTGGAGTCCGGCGACTTTCTTACAGGGTCATCGCCTTGTTGAATTTG
>JAYTQJ010000381.1:0-1813 GCA_043746775.1 Schlesneria sp. | reverse complement strand
CAAAGCCGGCTGAATTCTCACGAATTCAGCTACGTCGCACTGAACGTCAATTTGATAATCGCTCAAAGTGAGTGCCATTGGGCTGACGCCACCCGGCTCACCTAGAAAATCTCGTTACCTACCGCGAGAGATATAAAAGCGAGCCACAATGCGTCACTTTTCGTCGGTGGTCGTGGGGGCGAAGCCGCGGCGCAGCGTGTTCTCGGTGATGTTGACCGGGATCAGGAAGTGTTTGAGGTAATCGGGGCCACCCGCTTTGCTGCCGATGCCGCTCAGCTTGAAGCCGCCAAACGGTTGGCGACCGACCAGTGCGCCGGTGATCGGTCGGTTGAGATAGAGATTGCCGACGGCGAAGTCTTGGCGGACTCGTTTGAGATTCGCCGGGCTGCGGCTGTAGCAACCGCCGGTCAGCGCGTAGGGCGTGCCGTTGGCGATGGCGAGTGCTTCCGACATGTCGCGCGCCTTGAAGGCGACGAGGACCGGACCGAAGACTTCTTCTTGAGCCAGCTTCGAGTCGGGGGCGAGATCGACGAAAATGTGTGGGCCGACAAAGTAGCCTTTCGCGCTCAGCTTCGGATCGATCTCACCGAGCACCAGTCGCCCGCCCTGTGTCTCGGCCAATTCGATGTACTTGAGGATTCGCGTCACCGAATCTTCGTCGATCACGGGACCGATATCGGTGGAGGGCAGATGAGCCGGGCCGACCTTCAAGGACTTGGTCGCTTCGATCAACCGCGCGAGGAACTCATCGTAAGCGTCGGCCAGAATGATGACTCGCGAGCAGGCCGAACACTTTTGACCGGCGTATCCGAATGCGCTCTGCATCACACCGACGACCGCTTCATCCAGATCGGCATCGCTATCGACAATGATCGCGTTCTTGCCGCCCATTTCGGCGAGAACGTGCTTCACGCAGTGTTGTGATCCGTGCGTGGCGGCCGCCTGCTCGTTGATCGCCAGCCCGACTTCGCGTGAGCCGGTGAAGGCGATCACATCCACATCGGGACTACCCACCAAGAGCGGCCCGATGTCTTCGCCAATCCCCGAGAGCAGGTTGACGACCCCTTCGGGGATCCCGACCGAGTGCATGATTTCCATCAACTTCGCCGCGACGACCGACGATTGTTCGGCCGGTTTCATGACGACCGTGTTACCGGCGGCGATCGCGGCGGTGGTCATGCCGGTGAGAATCGCCAACGGGAAGTTCCACGGCGCGATGACCGCCACGACGCCGCGCGGCCGGTAGAAGTACCGGTTTTCCTCGCCCGGCAGATCGACGTGTTGCGGCTCATTCAAACGGAGCATCTGTTGCGCGTAGTACCGGCAGAAGTCGATTGCCTCGCACACGTCGGCGTCCGCTTCGGCCCAGGGCTTGCCGCATTCGTAGACCTGCCACGCCGCCATCTCGTACCGCCGCGTTCGCAGTTCGCTGGCGATCAGTTCGAGATATTCCGCCCGGAACTTCATGTCGGTGCGAGACCAATTGGTGAAGGCGCGCCGAGCCGCTTCGATCGCCGCTTCGGTGTCGTCATGCGTGGCACAGGCGATGCGGCCGACGACTTGATCTTTGGACGAAGGGTTCCGCGACACCAGCAGCGGGCGGGCGTGAATCGCTTTCCCACCAATGCTGATCGCGTGCGTCTGATTCAATTCCCCCGCGACCTGTTGGAGCGCCTCTTGCATCGCCGCGCGCACGTCCTGTTGGCTGAAGTCGGCGACCGGTTCGTTGAGGAACTCGGGGACGGGCGGTTGCGGTTTGACGGGCGTGAGCTTCGCGGCTTCGGTCGGTTTCATGAGCAGGCTTTCGATCTGA
>JAYTQJ010000380.1:0-4060 GCA_043746775.1 Schlesneria sp. | reverse complement strand
TCGACGTGGCCGTGTTGACGACATGAAGACTGTTTCTCAATCACACGGCCACGTCGAAGCTCCGTGACCGTGGCACCCCATCTCCCTGATTCAACTAGGCGATGGCGCTGAGACCAATGAGACACACGCTTTGACTTCGTGCCGGGGCGGCGTTGTAATCCCTCGCGGTTCGGAGGGTCTTATCGAACGGAGTCTGGAATGCATCGAGTTTGGCGGGTGGCGGCGCATGATGTGGCGCGGGTGCGGGAGATGAGCGCGAAGCTGCGCGTGTCACCGTTTCTGGCTCAGGTCATTCTGGCGCGAGGGGCCACGACGCCCGAGGCGGGTGCTGCTTTTCTCGCGAAGAAATTGACCGACTTGCACGATCCCGAGACTCTGCCCGGCGTGTCGCAAGCGGCGGATCGGATCGTCGCGGCGGTGCAAGCAGGGCGGCGAGTCACCGTGTACGGCGACTACGATGTGGACGGCGTGACCTCGACCAGTCTGCTCTGGCATTGCCTGCAACTGACCGGCGCGAACGTCGATTACTACATCCCGAGTCGGCTCGAAGAGGGCTACGGCCTGAACTGCGATGCGCTGCGGCAACTTCACTCGGAAGACCCTACGCGGCTGGTCGTGAGCGTCGATTGCGGCATCACCAGTTGCAAAGAGGCGGCGGTCGCGAAGGAGATCGGGCTGGAACTGATCATCACCGATCATCATCAGTTCGATGAGACGTTGCCCGAATCGACGATCCTCGTTCATCCGCGCCTGCCAGGGAGCTATCCGTTTGGCGAACTGTGTGGCGTCGGTGTCGCCTTCAAGCTGGCGTGGGCGATCTGCGCGAGGCTCGGTGACGGCAAGAAGGCGTCGCCCAAGATGCGCGAGTTTCTACTCAGCGCGATCGGTCTCGCCGCGATGGGGACGATTGCCGACGTGGTGCCGCTGGTCGATGAGAACCGCATCCTCGTTCACTTTGGGCTGGCCAGTCTGGTCGAGCGATCGAACCCCGGCTTGAAGGCTCTGCTGCGCATCGCCGGTCTGACGGATCGCACGTCGCTGCAAGCCGAGGACGTGTCGTTCGCCCTCGCGCCGCGGATCAATGCGGCGGGGCGACTCGGTCAGGCACGGCTCGCGGTCGAGCTGCTCACGACGAGCGATGTCGAACGAGCCAACGCGCTGGCGACGTATCTCGACGAACTCAATCGCAACCGGCAGACGGTCGAGCGGCGAATGCTCAAGCAGGCGAAGGAACTCGTCGCGGAGAAGCCCGAGTGGGAAGGGGACCGCGCGTTGGTGTTGTCTCATCCCGACTGGCACGCGGGCGTGATCGGCATCGTCGCCAGTCGCGTGGCCGAGCATTATCAGAAGCCGACCGTGATGATCGCGATGAACGGCGTGAACGGTCTCGCGCAGGGAAGCTGCCGGTCGTTCGCGGGCTTCAATCTGCACGCGGGTCTGACAGCGTGTCGGCACCTGCTCGTCAGCTTCGGTGGACACCATGCCGCAGCCGGATTGAAGATTCAGCCCGACGGGATCGATCCGTTCCGCACCGCCTTTAGCCAATTCGTGGCCGACAATCACGACGTGCTTCCGGGGACGGCCGAACAGCTCGTTGATGCCGAAGTCCGACTGGCCGACCTCACGGTGAAGTCGATCAACGAACTCGAACTGCTCGGCCCGTTCGGTGCCCAGAACCGACGACCGGTCTTCGTCGCATCGCACTGCGAACTGGCTGGTGCCCCGAAGAAGATGGGCGAGGGGGAGCGTCACCTGTCGCTGCAAGTCCGCCACTTCGGTGTCACGATGCGCGGCATCGCGTTCGGCAAAGGAGAGTGGGCCGATGAAATCGCCGCCGTGAACGGCCCGATTTCGATCTGCTTCCAACCAACGATCAACCGCTTCCGAGGCCGCGAGAGTGTCGAGTTCCATCTGATCGACTGGCAGCCGACGGAGGCGAAGTCATGAGTGATCGGCGCGGTTGGCTGTTGATGAGACTCTCGGTGCGAGTGGGCCAGCGGCGGATGCTGCTCCAATTCCCCCCCGAGAGTCGCGGCTGGCTCGTCGCGCTGGCAGTCGTGTTGATGATGGCGGGCTACGTGCTGGGAGCTGTTCCCACGGTGCTGGTCCTCGAAAAATCAGGGCTGATGGCTCCCTATGGAGACATGGCGATTCAAGTTTTCTACGCCCCGTTGATCTGGCTGGTTGATCGCGTTCCCTTGTGCAGTTCCTTCTTTGAAACGGAACACGACTTTTTGAAGTGGTTGTTTGGTCTGTAAGCGAGGGCTAACTCCCAAGTGGCAGGAGTCTGATGCTTGATGGCACTCACTTGATTGTTCGACCAGTGAGCGGCAGGGCGCTAGCCGCCGGTTCTTTGCATTGAAACTCAACTCCCTCACACCGGCGGCTAGCGCCTTGCCGCTCAAAGTCAGAGCCAGGGGGCTGACGCCGCCCCGCTCCGAAATACTCAGAACGAGTTGACGCTCGCCACCCAATGCCACTCGGCCCGCTCTCTTCCCACGCGCAGGACACAACTTTCCATGCACCCTGTTCGACTCGGACCGTATGTGATCGACCGCAAGATCGGGGCAGGGGGGATGGGGAACGTCTATCTCGGCAAGCACGGTGAGACGGGGCAGGTCGCGGCGATCAAGGAGTTGCCCGCATCGCTCGCGCGGGAAGAGGGCTTCGTCCTGCGGTTCAATCGCGAAGTCGAAGCGATGCGCAAGCTCGACAACCCGCACATCGTCAAGCTGTTTGAGGCAGGGACGGACAACGACGAGACCTACTTCTACGCGATGGAGTACGTCGAGGGAGAGACGCTCACCGCGAAGCTGCGGCGTGAACGACGCATCTCATGGCAAGAGACGATCCGGCTCGGCATCCAGATGTGCGCGGGACTGAAACACGCGCACGACTCGGGTGTCGTTCATCGCGATCTCAAGCCGTCAAACCTGCTGCTCGACAAAGACGGCAATCTGAAGCTGACCGACTTCGGGGTCGCTCAAGTCTTCGCGGCCGACCGCCTGACCATGACCGGTGCGATCATCGGGACGGCCGAGTTCATGCCGCCCGAGCAAGTCGAAGGCCGCCGCACTGATCGCCGCAGCGACCTCTACGCGCTGGGGGCGGTTCTCTACACGATGCTCGTCGGACAGCCGCCGTTCTGTGGCGGGACCGCCGCCGAGATCATGCAGAAGCAACGGTTCGGCCGCTTCGATCCGCCACGCAACTACGTTCCCGAAATCCCCTCGTGGCTCGACGACATCGTCTGC
Organism: Schlesneria sp.; assembly: GCA_043746775.1. Taxonomy (GTDB): domain Bacteria; phylum Planctomycetota; class Planctomycetia; order Planctomycetales; family Planctomycetaceae; genus Schlesneria. Next base: position 806 of record JAYTQJ010000380.1, on the reverse strand, counting down.
CAGTTGCTGGAAAAGGACCCCGAGAAACGTCTGCCCGATGCGTTCGTCGTCTCGAAGCGATTGAATGAAGTGCTGCGCAAGATGGAGTTGAAGCAGTCGATCGTCGTGGCACAGTCGTCGCCCGACAGTGAGACTCGCGCGGACGGTCCCGTCGTCTCGCAACGTCCGATCGGCGCGACCTTCATGCGCGACTTCATGAAGGCCCAGCTTTCGGAGCAGGAACCGGATTCGCTCTGGGAGCGCTTTTTCAACAACACGTGGGTGCTGATTGGTTTGCTGATGATGGTCTTGGTTGGCATCGTCTTATTCTGGCCGGATGACTCGGACCGCCGGACGCAACAATCACGAGCCATCTCCGAACCCGAGCGGATCGTGCAGATCGCCCGCAGCCGCAAAAAGGGAGGAGACCTCGCGGGAGCCAAACAGTTGCTCGACGCGCTGCGGCCCCTGATCGCCAACGATGAACGTCACCTCAGTACGCTACGCGCCGTCGATAGTCTGCTGGCGTCGATCCGCGACCAACGTGCCAGCAATCCGCGCGCGTTCATTCGTGAAGCCCTCGACCGGGCCGCGAAGTTGGAGGACGAAGAACTGGAGCAAGCGGAGACCATCTGGTTAGGCATCGTGGACCTCTACGAAAATGATTCGGCTCTGCGCGAGCTCGTCGAGGAAGCCCGCCGAAAATGGGAAGCCACCCGCAAGCCGAATGTTAAGGAGGAGTAGTGGTCCGCCAACTTTAAGTTGTTCGGTTGCGTTGTTTAACCGCGTGGGCAACGCCCCGCGCGTCGAGCGACATTCGAGTCTGT
>JAYTQJ010000379.1:0-4062 GCA_043746775.1 Schlesneria sp. | reverse complement strand
CCACGTCGAAGCTCCGTGACCGTGGCACCCAGTCGCCCAGATTGAACAAGGCGATGGCCCTGTTAGCGGCGCATACGAACTGGCAATCCCCTGCTGGCCAGTCGTACAATTTCCGCCATGCCCGTTCTGGGTGACGCTGTTCTGCGTTCGTGCTGGTGGGAACTCAACTGTCGTTCGACGAAAGGGGAGCCGGTATGTCCAAGTATGCTTCGGAGAAAATTCGCAACATTGTGCTCGTGGGCCACGGTGCCGTCGGGAAGACGACGCTGGCGGATCAGATGCTGTTCAAGGCGGGAGTCGGCTCGCGAGCCGGGTCTGTCGATGATGGCACCAGCCAGCTTGACACCGACGATGAAGCCCGACAGCACCACTTCTCGATCTCGGCCGCGATGGTTCACTTCGAGCATCACGGCGTGCGAGTCAACGTGATCGACACGCCCGGCTATCCCGACTTCGTGGGACAAGTCATCAGCGCCGTCTGTGCCGCCGAGACGGCTCTCATCACGATCAACGCGGCGGCGGGGATCGAAGCCAACACGCGACGCACATTTGAGCTGGCGGGCAAGGCCCATCTCGCGCGAGTCATCGTCCTCAACAAACTCGATGGCGAGAACATCAGCTTCGTCCGCCTCGTCGATCAAATCCAAGAGACCTTCGGCGCGAACTGCATCCCGATGAACGTTCCGTGCGGCGCGGGGGCGACCTTCAAACGAGTGAAGAGTACGCTGAATTTGTCTCATGCCGAAGAGAACGGCGCGGTGGTCGATCCCTCGACATACGGCGCGGCGATGATGGACGCGATCGTCGAGGCGGACGAAGAGTTGATGGAGCGGTATCTCGAAGGAGAGACGTTGTCGGCGGACGAGGTTCTCGGTGGAGTGAACAAGGCGATCGCATCGGGGTCGCTGATCCCGATCTTCTGCGTGAGTGCCAAGACGGGCGTGGGCGTTCCCGAACTGATGAACGCCGTGGCCGACTTCGCGCTCACGCCGGGTGAACTCGTTCGCCACGCGCTGTCCGATGGCGGCGATGATGTGGAAGTGAATTCGTCCGACGACGGGCCGCTCGTCGCGCAGGTCTTCAAGACGCGCATCGACCAGTTCGTCTCGAAGATGAGCTTCATCCGCGTCCTGTCAGGCCGGATGACGAAGGACTCGATGGTCAAGGACATGCGGACCGGGAAGCCGGTCAAAGTCCATCAACTGCTCGACGTGCAAGGCGGGCAGGTTGAGGCGGTCGATGAGGCTCACGCTGGCGACGTGGTGGTCGTCTCGAAAGTGGACGAGTTCCAAGTGGGAGACACTCTCGTGGCGAGCGACCGCAATTTCACACTGCCGACGCTCGACTTCCCGAGTCCGATGATCGGCCTTGCCGTCGAACCGAAGAGTCGCGCCGACCAACAAAAAATTTCCAGTGCCCTCCACAAAATCGAGGAGGAAGACCCGACGTTCCGTATCACGCGCGATCCTCAAACGCACGAGATGGTCATGCGCGGGATGAGTGACCTGCACCTGCAAATCGTCACCGAGCGACTGCACAAACGTGACAAAGTGGACATCGTCACGCACGCCCCGAAGGTGCCGTATCGCGAGGCGTGCATGGGCCGCGCGGAAGGTTCGTACCGCCACAAAAAGCAGTCGGGTGGATCGGGCCAGTTCGCCGAAGTCCATCTGCGCGTCTACCCGCTGTCACGCGACATCGACCCCGAAACCGAGTTCACTCGCGCCAACTACGAGGGGCTGCGTGAGCACCACTACAACCAGGAGCTGAACTTCGCGTTCCTCGATTGCGTCTCGGGCGGCACCATTCCCAACCAGTTCATCCCGGCCATTGAAAAGGGCGTGATCGAGCGGATGGAAAAGGGAGTCCTCGCGGGCTACCAGATTCAAGACCTCGCCGTCGCCGCCTTCTTCGGCAAGGACCATCCGGTCGATAGCAACGAAGCGGCGTTCCGCACGGCGGCAAGCTGCTGCTTCCGCGATGTCTTCCAGCAGGCAAAGCCTTGCCTGTTGGAACCGGTGATGCACATTGAGGTGAGCGTTCCGAGCGATCACGTCGGTGCGATCACCAGCGACCTCAATCCGCGCCGAGGACGCATGGAAGGGATGGACCCGCTCGCCGGCGGCATGACCATCGTCCAAGCCCGCGCCCCGCTGGCCGAACTGACCACCTACGCCCGCGCCCTCTCAAGCATGACTGGCGGCCAAGGCTCATACACAATGGGCTTCAGCCACTACGAACAAGTTCCACCGCACGAGCAGCAAAAGATCGTCGCTTCCGCTCAGATGAAGCACGACGAGGAGTGACACGTTGCCAGAATCACCACGAAGTCAGGCTTTTCTGAAAGCCGGACTTCAGTTGGTGCGCGACGGAGTGCGACACCGTTCGATTTGTAATCTCCCATGAGTGTGACTACCGTTCTCGCACGCTGTCATTGTCGGTCGAAGTGAACTTCGACAGGACTGCGACGACGGGTTTTGAGCCTTGGTCACTCTCAGCTTTTCGGGAAGGTTTTCATGACGCACAGCAAGAGTTCGGTACGACTTTCAACGAGGCGCGATTTTCTGAAGCAGTCTCTGGTGGGAGGCGTGGCCATTGGCTGGACGGCCTCCAGTTGGAGTCGCGTGTACGGCGCGAACGAGCGACTGAACGTGGCGTCGATTGGGACGGGTGGCAAAGGCTGGGATGATCTGACTCAGGTGGCGAAGAGCCCGAATGTGAACGTCACCGCGCTGTGCGACATCGACGAATCGCAGGCTCATCTGGGGCGAGCGGCCGAGAAGTTCTCGTCAGCGGCGAAGTTCACCGACTACAGGAAGCTACTCGACGATGCCAACCACAAAGCGTTCGATGCGGTCATTGTCTCGACCCCCGATCACATGCACGCGCCAATCGCTCTCCCCGCGATGCAGCTCGGCAAGCATGTCTATTGCCAGAAGCCGCTGACCCACACAGTTCACGAAGCGCGACAGATGCGAGCGGCGGCGACGAAGTACAAGGTCGTCACGCAGATGGGGAACCAGATTCAATCGCATCAGTTTTACAGGACGGCCGTGAAGCTGGTGCATGACGGCGCGATCGGCAAGGTGAAGGAAGTCCATGCGTGGCAGAGTGGTCACATGGGCTGGATTCTGGCCGACGACCGACCGGCCACGAAGGACGAAGTTCCCAGCACCGTCCATTGGGACGAGTGGCTCGGCGTGGCTCCCGAACGACCGTACGTCAGCAAGATTTATCACTCGTTCAACTGGCGCGGCTGGCAGGACTTCTCGAACGGTCAGCTCGGTGACTTCGGCTGCCACATTCTCGATCCGGTCAGCATGGCGTTGAAGTTGTCATCGCCACTCAAGGTGACTGCCGAAGCATCCGCGATGAACCGCGAGGTCTGGTACAAGAAGTCGAAGGTCTCGTATGAGTTCCCCGCGACCGAATTGACCGTCGCCGGGTCCATCAAAGTGACGTGGTACGACGGCGACGGCCACTTCCCGTCAAGCGAAGCGCACGGCTTGCCACCCAACTACAAGCTGCCCGCGTCCGGCTCGGTCCTGATCGGCGAAAAGGGAACGCTGGTCATTCCTCACGTCGCGGCTCCGAAGCTCTTCCCCGAAGAGAAATTCGCCGACTTCAAAATCGAAGAGGTTCCCGCGCGCGACCACTACGTCAGTTGGGCTGACGCTTGTCGAGGTGCCGATCAGACGACCTCGCACTTCGACTATGCGGTTCCGCTGACTGAAACCGTGTTGCTCGGCACGGTCGCGATCCGACTTCCCGGTGAGACGCTCATGTGGGATGCCGTCAAGGGGACCGTGACCAACAACGCCAAGGCCAACGCCCTGCTGACCAAGCCGTACAGGAAGGGCTTTGAACCGAAGTGGCGGTGAAGGTGATCGTGCCTGCAGGGTCGAATGCCCCGCGTCTGACCGGTTGATATACTCCCGCCCCGACAGAAGTCGCGGCGGGTTTTTTCGTAGATGGTCTTCGAAATTTGAGGCGTCTCATTGCGTCGTCACACCGAGACGATGGGGTTGATCTTGTGAGCGGCAGGGCGCTAGCCGCCGGTCG
>JAYTQJ010000378.1:0-4063 GCA_043746775.1 Schlesneria sp. | reverse complement strand
TGGTCGATCAGAAGGATTGGTCGCTCTCCCTCGGAAACAGCATCAATGTGACATTTCTATCTTGGACGAGATGTGACATTTCTATCTTGGTCCGACATTCAGCGGATTGCCCTTCGCTCCGTTGTCCCCTTGATTGAACGGCAGGAACTCCGTGTCCGTCCCTTCCAACTTCGTCACCATGTAAACCTCGCGGTTACTGACGGCGAAATGCACCAACGCCCCGCTGGGAAACGCGAGCAACGGCTCGGCGGCTTGGCCTTTGGGTTTGGGATTTCGATCGAAGCGATATTGGTCGATCGCGTCCTGAACGCTTTGCGTGAAGTCCGTTTTGAGTTCCACCGTCGCCACCGGCAGACCGTTCAGGAACAGCACGAGGTCGATGCTGTTCTGGTTGTGCTGCGAGTAATGCACCTGCCGGACAACTCGCAGCCGGTTGGCGTTGTACCGAGCCACGATGTCGGGGTTCATGGCCAGAGCCGGTTTGAACTCGGCGAGCGACAGCGACTGCCGCAGGCCGAGCAGGTCGATGCCCTTCCGCAGCACAGCCAGCGTCCCTTGCCGATCAAGCGAATCCCGCAAGCGATCCAGCAACGTATCATTGGCGTGCGTGCCGTGATTCTTGGCGATCGCGTCCCACGCTTTGGGCTGAGTCACCTGCACCCACGCCAGCACGTCTTCGGGGAACAAGGCCCGTACCCGGTCGTAGCCGTCGTCGTTCGGCGAGTACAGCCAGCCGTTCGTCGTAAGATGTTCGCAGATTTCGATTTCGAGGTTGATTTCACGGTGAAGTGTCATGGCAACAGCGGTCTTTTTTGTGTCTGTTTTGCCATTCACAAACCAGTTTGTGGATGGCGAAACGAGAAATACGATACACAAACGGTTTTGCGTATCGCAGGTGATACACAAAATCCTCAGAGGACGGTTCGCCCTTCCGCACAGTTCAGGAGATCGCGAAACGCAAACAGAGCGGACTGATTGCCGCTGGCGTCCCGTAGGGCATGCAGGATTCCAGCTTCTCGCAGCTTCCTAAGAAATGGTAAGGCGGTCGGTCGCGGGATGCCCGATCGTTCCACGAAGTCGTTTGACCGAAAGATCGGGCGATAGAACAGCGTATCCAAAACCTTCAAGGCGTGCTGTGACCTCAGCAAGTCGGAGACTTGGATTTTCATACGGTCGTAAAGCTCCAAGATGCCGCGCACTCGAACCGTGTTGGCCTGAGCTTGTTCGGCGATGGCCGAGAGGAAGAACTCCACCCAGCCGGTCCAATCACCCTGCTGACTGACGGCTCGCAAGCCGACGTAGTATTGGTCTCGGTGCGCTTCCAGATATTCGCTGAGATAGAACATCGGGCTGGCCAACGCTCGCTTCTGGAACAGGAACAGCGGGATCAACAGCCGACCGACGCGACCGTTGCCGTCGTTGAAGGGATGCAGCAGCTCGAATTGAGCATGGACCACGGCGACTTGGATCAACGGGTCCACATCGTCGCCAGCGAGATACCGTTCAAAGGCTTCAAGATGATCCAGAAGTTGTAGCGGTGCTGGCGGCACGAATGTGGCTTGCTCGATGGTGCAACCGCTCGGCCCGATCCAGTTCTGGTGGACTCGAAACTGGCCGGGGCTTTTGTCCGCACCGCGCACGCTGCTCATCAGTGTGCCGTGCATCTGCCGGAGCAACGCCAAGTTCAGAGGACGTTGCGTAAGCGTCTCCTTGGCCAGCGTCAGGGCCGTGCGGTAGTTGACGACCTCTTGGATGTCTTTGACCTTCTCGGGATCGAACTCGATGCCCGCTTCGTATTCGAGGACTTCATCGACCGTGGCCTGAGTCCCTTCGATCTTGGACGAGAGCACGGCTTCCTGAGTGGTCAGTAGCGAGAGCATGACACTGGGATTGATGACGCTTTGGAGCAGTCCGTCGTAGCGTGCGAGCGCCGCGTTGGCCGGGCCGATGAGGCGAATCAGTCGTCCGTGATCGAGGTTCGTCAGTGGCAGTGATTCGGGAATGTACGGTTTCATTTCAAGCGGCCTCCATCGCGACCAACTCGCGCAAAGTAGCAGGCACATTCCATGTGCCGTAGCCGCCGTGGCCTGTCTTGCTCTCAACGCTGTCGCTGGGACGAGCGGACGGCACATGGAATGTGCCTGCTACTTTTGTCATACGTCCTCCGTTTCGGCCAACCCGCGCACGTCGATCTTGCCGGTGACGGCGGCGGAGATCAGTGCGGTCCGGCGTTCTTGCAGCAGCTCGATCCCACGCTCGGCTTCGGCGGTGAGCGTGTCGATCTTCATGGTTTCCGTGTCGATGAAGGCGATGATCCTTCGCTGCTCATCGACAGACGGCAGAAGGACCGGCGCTTCTTTGACGTCTTCCAAACTGAGTCCTTGCTTTAGCCCGTACTGCGAGACTTCAAAGTAAGTCTGCCCAAGCCTGCTCTTCAGCAACACGCCCAAGAACAACGGCAAGACATCCGAGGTCGGACGGACAAGGCAAAGGTGCTGGTTGACATACGCGGCCTCCGGGATCGTGGCACACACGGCGACGTTGCCCGTCTTTGCGCCAGTGACGCAAACGACAACGTCGCCATCGAACAATCGAGTGCGAGTGGATTCCGCGTCGTCGTCAACCTGCACCCGCTTTGCCGTAGCGAATTCCACTTCAAGGCGGTCGTTGAGATCACCGCTTTGGACGAAGAGAGAGCCTGCTTCGCCGATGCGTTCAGACCAGCCTCGTGGTCCGCTCGTAATGAAACTGCTCACGGTTTTGACTCGGCGAACTTCCCAATGTTCGGGCACATCGCCGAGCCATTCGATGCCGGAGGGCTTCAGGGGGGCGTGAGGGTTCAGGCCTTTGGTGACGGCGTGGGAGATGACGGCCTGGCGTTTTTCTTTCAGCAGTTCCATCAGCCGCCGCTGCTCCCCCACCAACCCGTCAATCTTCGACGTCTCTCGGTCAAGAAACGACGCGATCTTGGTTTGCTCGGTGATTGGCGGAAGGGTCAGAGCGAGTTTTGAAATCTGCGCAAAGTTCAAACCGTCGCGGGCAGCGCCGGTCTGAGCGGCGTCGATTTGTGCCTTCATCCCAATCGACTTCAGAAACATTGCAACAAACTGACGGAGCGTGCGGTCGATCAGACGAATGATGCAGACGTGCTGATTGACATTTCCGCCCGCGAATCCACTGGGAACAAGGCATGTTCGACCGAGTGACGCACCGGTGATGTTCAACAGCACGTCGCCATCGCGAACTCGCGATCCAGCCATCTCTTCGTCAGTTTCGGCAGTGATGTAGACGACGTCGTCCAGGAAGAGACCTTCGTCGTAAACATTCTGGCTTCGGATGAAGACGACGCCTTCGTTCGCGTAGGTTTCCGAACCGCCGGATGGCGTCTTGCCACTCCCGATCTTCTCGCAGAGAAATCCGAGTCGCGTCAGAGACCAATGCTGCGGCACCTCGCCCAGCCATTCGACGCCGCTGGCCTTGTACTTCGGGTATCTCGGAAAGCTCATGGGCGGGCCTCCAAAGTAGCAGGCACATTCCATGTGCCGTCGCCTATCGTTGGAGCGACTTCGCTTTTGGAAGAAGACGCAGCGGACGGCACTCGGAGAGTGTCTGATGCTGGGGCGTCGCTTGTTGCGGTTGGCGATGTAGCGACGGTGGTGGGAGGAGAGGCGGAAGAGGCGGGCGGCACATGGAATGTGCCTGCTACTAGGGCTGCTACTTTGCGTTCATACAAATGAAACTCGCCCGGACGAAGGTTTCGCGGGTTCTCTGCGATGTAACGTTGGATCGCTTCAAATTGATCCGGCGAGCGGATCAGGTGGTCGAAGCTCTCCTCCTGCCAGAAGCGGCCTTTGACCTGCAATTCCTGATTGATCTGCTTGGCCGTGAAGCGCTTCCACGACGTGCATTGAGCTTCGATGTCCGTCTCACCCAACAGGCAGACCATCAGATGGACGTGATTCGGCATCACCACGAAATCGCCCATGTGGTAACGCACTCCGTCAAAGTGCAGCAGGCTCTTGGCCACGATCTGACTGAGTTCCTTTTGACGCAGCACACACGC
>JAYTQJ010000377.1:0-4064 GCA_043746775.1 Schlesneria sp. | reverse complement strand
GCCGATGTGTTCGATGCTCCCTACAATCCCGCCGGTTGGTGTTCGCGCAGGGTTCGCGAGGCGGAAGGGCGGTCATGTTGTGGCGGCTGTTTTTGATTGCCGAGGCGTATGGGTGTCGCGTTCAGGCGGTCGAGAATGTGCGGCAGCGGTTGGTGTTGGACGGGTTTGAGTTGGCCTTGAATGGCGCGAAGCGGCAGACGCCTCCGACGGCCCCGATCTGGGATGGTGAGGCGGAAGCAAAGGTCATCGCGACTCGGTTGGGCAGTCCTCCGGCGGGGTACGGTCGCTGGACGTTGCAGTCGCTGGCGAGCCACATCGTCGAGTCGATCAGCCCCGAAACCGTCCGTCAGGTGTTAAAAAAACGGCATGACGAAACGCAAGATCGAGTATTGGGCCTAGAAACAGAACACTGCCATCGGAAGCCGATGCGGAGTTCGCGGCGCACATTGAGAGAGTCTTGGAAATCTACGCCCAACCCTACGATTCTCGATGTCCGGTGGTCTGCATGGATGAGCAGCCGGTGCAGTTGATCGGTGAAACGCGCGTCGCGATTGCCGCCACGAAGCAGCACGCTAAGCGCGTGGACTACGAATCCGAACGCCTCGGGACCGCCAGCATTTTCATGTTTGCCGAACCACTGTCGGCGTTCCGTCAGGCGGCCGCAGCGAACGAAGTCCGACTGGGTGTTGGAAGTGGCTCATCTGTTGGACGCGCGCTACGCGAAGTGCGAGCAGGTGACGCTCGTCAGCGACAACCTCAACACGCACACCCTGGGAGCCTTCTACGAAGCATTCCCGCCCGATCAAGCCCGCGCCTACGTGAAGCGTTTGAACCTCGTGTACACCCCCAAGCACGGCAGTTGGCTCCGGCTGTGGAATGAACACCGCGCGGAGTGTGAACCCAGTTGTATGACCAGCCAATGCCTCGCCGGCCGCCGCATCGGTTGCCTCAAGTTCCTCCAATCCGAAATCGCCACCTGGTCCCAAAAAACCAACGCCAAACAACGCGGCATCGACCGGCAATTCCAAGTCGAAGACGCCTGAACCAAACTCAAAAAACGCTACCCCACAATTAAGACCTGACGGGGCACTAGGGGTTGTTCCACGGTGATGTCGGGGCCTGGGCAGCGCGGCGGGTGACGAGGATTACGGGCTGCGGGGGTGGGCCAAGGCGGCTTGGGAGATGCGGCGGTATTCGTCGGCGAAGGGCCAGCTCGCGCTGAGTTGGGATTTCTTTGCTCGACTCAATGTGCGCAACTTAAAAACTTACGCTTCGGGTTGGTGTCGTCTCACTCCGCCAGCGGCCCGACTCCGACCGTCGTCGTTTGAGCGAGTGGGAACTCGACCAGCAGTTGCCGGATGTCTTCGAGGGTTACGCCGCGCAGGATCGCCAGATCGTCGGCGATGCTGCGGTACTCGCGACGACTCAGCCAATTGCCTCCCAGAGAACTGAGTCGGCCCATCGGGCGTTCGCCGCGAAGGACCACGCGCGTGGCGACTTTGTTGCGGGCTTGTTCGAGTTCTTCCGCCGTCACGCCGTTCGCGTTGACCGCCGCATATTGGCGGGCAATCTGTTCGAGGTTCGACTTCATCGACTCGGGCGATCCGCTCAGGAATGTCAGGTACGTTCCCGCCCCTTCGTACTCGTAGTAGCCGACCTCGGCCGACTCCGCCAACGCGGGATCAACGAGGTCCCAATAGAGGCGGCTGTTGGTGTCGTCGCCCACGATGACGCAGAGCAATTCGGCGGCAAACCGGCGCGGGTCGCTGCCGGAGGGAGCGGCGGCCATCTGAATCATCTGCTGTTGTTGGCACTCTTTTACGATGTACTTCGTCGAGGGTGCGGACTGCGCGGGGACGGCCGTGCGCGGCGAGCCGCCTGCTGGCCAATGACCGCAGTGTTTCTGTGCGAGCTCCAAAACGGTGGACCATTCGGTCCGTCCGGCCACGGCGAGGACGATGTTCCCCGCGCGATAGTGCTCCGCGTGGTAGCCGCGCATCTGTTCGGAAGTCAGTGCCGACACACTGTCGGTGGTGCCGAGGACCGATTGGCCGAGTGGATGCCCGGCAAAGTGCAGTTGCATCGCGCGGTCATAGGCCACCGACGCGGGCTGGTCCTCGTACATGCCGATCTCTTCGATGATGACTTTCTTTTCCATGTCGAAGTCGTCCTGCCGCAGCGTGGGGAACAGGATGCTCGACTGAACCTCAAACGTCTTCGGCAGGTATTCTGGAAGCGTGGCCGCGTAGAAGACGGTGCTTTCCTCGCTGGTCATCGCGTTGTTGTCGGCCCCGATCTCATCGAAGATGCGATTCACGTCCTCGGCCGAGAACCGCTCCGTTCCCTTGAACGCCATGTGTTCGAGAAAGTGGCTGACTCCCGAGACCGTGGCGGACTCATCCCGCGCACCGGCTCGGACATAGAAGCCGAAGGCGACGCTGAACACGTCGTCGTTCAACTCGGCCACTACTTCGAGGCCGTTGGGGAGAGTTGTTTGGTGGAAGTTCATTGGCTTGGATCAAGTAGAGGGAGTCAGAACTCGTTTAACCGCGTGGGCAACGCCCCGCGCGTCGAAGGCGAAACCGCTTTCCACACCGCTCGACGCGCGGGGCGTTGCCCACGCGGTTAAACGAGGCAATCATCGCATTGCGACTTCGGCGCGGGTTGTCATTCAGTTCAACTCATCCGGGCCGACGGTCAGAATGGTGAAGTCTGTCGCCGGGTGAGCGTGAACGTAATCAAGAACGGTCGGCACCGTCAGGGCTTCAATTTTAGAACGGACTTCATCGAGCGAGATCGTGCGGCCGAGGTGATACCAATTTCGAGACAGGGACGACGCACGTGAACCTGCCGATTCTTGAGCCATGATCAGCGAACTCTTCGCGCGCGCTTTGCAGCGATCGAGTTCGTCCTCGCCGATGCCGTCTCCCAAGCGAACGAGTTCGCCTCGCAGGACATCGAGCGTTTCTTGAGCACGCTCGGCGGTGGTTCCCGCGTAGCACAGGACTTGGCCGCGATCTTTCATGGCATTGAGTGATGCGTAGACCGAGTAACACAAGCCGCGTTTCTCGCGCACTTCCGTGAACAGCCGGGCGCTCATACCTCCGCTGAGAACGCTGACTGCCGCCCAAGCCGCGTAGTAGTCCGGGTCTGAATAAGCGATGGCCGGATAGGCGATGCCGATGTGAGTCTGAGACGATTCGTGCGGCAGATGCTCGCGATGTGGCCCGCGCTGACCCTCGATCAGGACCAGTTCGTTGGAGCCGCTCCACGCACTGAAAGACTGTTCCAATACCGGCAGCACATCGGCGAGAGTCACGTTGCCCGCGATCCCGAGAATGGCACCGTTTGGTCGCACTGCCCGGCGGTAGTGTTCTCGAACGGACTCCGGCGAAAGGTTCTCCAAATCGGCGAGCGTTCCCTCATTGGGCTGCCCCCACGGGAACGGATAGCAACGGCGCACCAGCTCGACCATGACCTTTTTCTGAGGGTCATCTTCGATCGAAAGGAGTTCGTTCTCGACACCGGATAAGACGGCGTCGAATTCGCTTTCGTCAAACCGGGGCCGGAGCAACACGTCGGAATAGAGCCGCAGCGCGGGAGCAAGGTTCTCAGAGAGACACGCCCCGCTGATGGCGAGGTGGTGCGTCGAAGCGGTCTCGCGAGACTGCACTCCGAGGCGATCGAGTTCCGCCAGCACTTCACGGCTGGAACGGTCTCCCGCTCCGCGCGAAATCCAGTCCGCAAGAGCCGTCGCCGTTCCGTTATGCCCCGGCAAATCGAACGCACTTCCCCCCGGCACGAGCATCGAGAATGCAGCTGACTGCACTGCCGACATGGTTTCGACAAGTACGGTCAATCCGTTTGCGAGAGTCGCAATTTGAACTTCGTGTTGAGCCATGAAGCGGGGTGAATTCCTTGAATCGCTTGGACGCGGGAAACGGTCTTTAAAGCGGGCGGGAGTATGTCACATGCCACATGCTCCCGCAACGCGTTGTCGAGCATCGACCACGGCCATCGCCTTTGTCAATTTGGGGTGCCACGGTCACGGAGCTTCGACGTGG
>JAYTQJ010000376.1:0-9281 GCA_043746775.1 Schlesneria sp. | reverse complement strand
GAAGTCAGCCGAGTCACCAGCGACCCGAATACGCGGGAAACAGCGTCATTCCGCGTTCGGCTCTCTTCACGCGGAGCGAGGAAGGCGACTTTTGGCGGGCGCATCTTGGAATGATTCCAATATCTCTCTCGCACTATTTTTGAGTGAGCGAGAAAGAGCCGGTCCAGTCGTGGGGAGGGCGGTTGTCAGATTCTGCCATGTGGTCCAAGAGGAACTGTTTGGGGCCGCTGGCGGGGAGTGCTTCCAGAATTGTGAGGGCCTCAGTCCATTGACCGGCGATGATCGCCTCGACCGCCGCTTCGTGCCGTTCGATCATGGCGTCCGTGACTTTGGAGAGATGACCGAACGGTGGCAGCAACTCACTCACGATGATGGCGGTGTCCATTCCCTTCGGTCGCACACAGGCCAGCTTGCGGATGCGTCCCTTCTTGCGCGGGAGCAGCCGACGGACGAACTCGGCCGTGGCTTCGTCCACGCAGATGCCGACACCAAACTGGTTGGTCAGGCCTTCCAGACGCGAACCTTGGTTGACGACCGGTCCGAAGACGCCCACTTTGGCCTGCTGTCGGGTGCCGATTTGACCGGCGATGGCACGCCCATGAGCGATGCCGACTCCGACGGAGAATCCCTCCAACAGCCCCTGCTCTTCGGGCATCCGATTGAATTCGGTCCGCACAGCCAGCGCGGCGAGGCACGCGGGAATGGGACCTTCCTCAAGAGCCACCGGCCAGCCCCAGAAGCCCAACGCCGCGTCGCCCTGAAAGTCCGCGATGGTACCGTCGTTGTCCAAGATTCCGCCGGTCATGGCACTCAACGCGGCTCGCACGCATTTCAACAGTTCCTGCAGGTTGTCTCGATACTGCTCGGCCTTTTTAGAAAAGCCGCGCACGTCACAGAACATCACCGTGATGTCGCGTTCGGACGGCTTCAGCACATCGGCGGCGGATCGCCCCGTCAGACTTTGAATCACTTTGGGTGAGAAGAACGAACTCAGTTGTGTCTTCTGCTCTTGAAGCAGCCGGACTTGGCGGATGGAACCGATGAATTGAGCCAGCAGCTCGGTGAACCGCAGGTCGCTCTTCAGGTCGTCTTCGGAAACGAGTGACTGGCCGTCCTTGCCTCCCTCACCCGACACGTACAGGCACCAGCCGGTGCAGGACTCGGCGGCGATCGGCGTGCAGAACGCCCAGTTCAAACTGCCGCTCATCGTGAACTCGGTGCCACCGGCTTCCCCGGCCCAAATGTGCATGTTGCTTTCGGTCCGTTTCAGCGCCCGGCTCAGCAGTCGCCGGCTCGGAACAAATCGCCCCTCGTAGGTCTCACGAGTTTGCACGCGCATCAGCGCCGGCCTGGGGAGGTCGGGCTGCTCCGACTTGGACTGCTTGAGCTGCGCCACAACGGACTCGTCGTACTGCACGACCGCCACGGCCACGGCCTGTGGAATCGCATCGAGCAACAACCCCACCAGCTTCACGGCGAGTTCCACGTCCGACTCCGCAGCGGTAATCATGCGGGGGAGATTCGCGAGCAACTCCATCTGGCGTTTCGGTTCTGCGAACTGCGTGTGCTTCAGGTCATCGGTGGCATAGGAATGCTCTTCAATATCACCTGCAATTTCGGCCAACTCGATCTCCGGTTGGTCTTGAGGTTTTTGAGAATCGTTGAGTTTGAGGTGGACCGAGTCCTCATCGCTCACGTCGAGTGTTACTTGGTTCGATTGAGGCCTGTTCGAGGTATGAGAGGCAGCGGCTTGCGGTGCCTCAGACGCCTGCCGAGGAGGCACCATTCGGAACTCGGTGGTCCCGATGCGGAAGGTCTCTCCAAGGCCGACGTTGATTTCCCGCTGGAGTCGCCCGTCATAGATGATCGCATTGGCGGCACCTGTCGTGCAGTTCACTTTCAACCGCCCGTCGGTCCACTGGATGTCGGCATGTTCGCGCGAGATTTGCAAATCCCAGGGAATCGCCCAGCCACTCTTGGGAGCGCGGCCGAAACGCATCACCATCGCCTCCACCAAGTCGATCTGCGCTTGCTGACCGTCCGGCCCGAGAGCGGTCAATTGCATGGCGGTTGCCTCTTGCGTCGTCATGGGAATCATCTCTCTGATTTATGGGAAACCGACGAGGACATCGGGGAAGCGAACGGCGAGGCATGGATCGTCAAAATTCGTAGTCGTGACCGGGCGAACCAATCACCAGTCTCGGGATGGACAGCGCGGCCAATTCGCGGAGGATTTCCTCACGAAATGCGGGCTTGATATGCACGGCGATGATCGGCACGGCATGACGCAGCTTGCGGCACTCCTCTGCGAATAGCGTTGGCGTGAGATGCTTGGCCCGGTCCGCGAGCCATCCCATTCGGTCGGGGAAGGCCGTCTCCAAAAACAGAGCCTTCAAATCGGGAAGGTCATTCAACGTCTGCCAGATCGACTCGCAGGGCTGAGTGTCACTGACAAATGCCACGCTGCCGGAATTGTCGGACACGATGAAGCCGAGCGTGGGGACCACATGATCCAAAGCCAGTGCCGTCACCCGCAGATTCCCCACCGTCACCGTGTCTCCTGGCTGCATTGGAAACAGCTTGATGAACGGAGACTCTTCCTGTGACAACCGGACCAAGTCGGGCCACAACCGGTCGTTGAAGATGTCGGTTTGGAGGCTGTCCAACGTTGCCTGAGGTCCGTGGACGCTGACGCAGTCCGGTCCAGGCATGTAGACGTTGTCGAGAAACATCGGCAGTGAGGCGATGTGGTCCATGTGTCCGTGCGACAGGAACACATGCTTGATTCGCTGCTGGGCCTCAATCGACGACTGAAACCCGATCGAACCCGCATCAATGGCGAGACTGCCATTGATGACATACGACGCGGCAAACTGCTGACTTGGGAAATCCGCATCGACCGCTGAACTGAGAATCTTGATCTTCATGGTGTCGAGAACTCCTGACAGAGCCACACGATCAACGGGAGAACAGTCCATTGAAAAAACAGAGTGTACTTTCAACAGGCTGACAGATGAGTTCAGCATGTGTCACAGAGACTGGGACCACGGCAGGCTATTGAGTTTGGGATGACCACCACTCGGCAAGTTTCTCTTTGCAATGTTCATATCCGATCTGAGCGGACTCCTCCACTTTGCCGAAGTCGATGATCTGGATGTTATCGACGGGAGGTTGCAGATAGATGTCCGCCAGTCGCTTGGCAATGAGCGTTTCCCGACCGTACACGCTGCCCAACTCGGAGGCGCGGCGCATGATCGAAAGGATGCTCGGCAGTTCGACTTTGGGACCGAACGGCATCAGCTTTTTCCAGAGCAGCCACCAGCCGGACGGACTTTGCACCTCGGTGACGTTGACTTTCAAGTCGTGCGGGGGGACCACGTCGACGGCGATCACCCTCGACTTGCCCAGCCGCTCACGCATCACGTCCATCGGCAGGTTGTCCAGCAGGCAGCCATCGAACAGCAGACAGCCGTCGCGAATCATCGGGGATGTGAGGCCGGGCAGCGTGCCGCTCGCTCGGACCGCCCACCACAAGGCGTCGGTGTCAAACACGACGATGTTGGCTTCGGTCAGATTGCTGGAGACGCAGAAGTACGGCACCCACAGATCCTCGATACATGTGTCGCCGAACCAGCTTTGCAGACGCTGATCAAACCTCTTGCCGCGGGCGATCGAGACCAGCGGGGGCGTGAGATCGAACAGCGCCCCCTTCAACTTCGATTTGATCGTGGCAATGGTCTGTTCAAAGTTTTTTGGGTCGTAGGCGTAGGCCGCCGATACGAGGCTACCCATGCTGACTCCACCGATCATGTCGATGGGGATGTTCAGTTCCCGCATGGCTTTCATGCAGCCCACATGCGCGAAACCGCGTGCCCCGCCGCCGCTCAAGACCAATCCCACTTCGCATCCGGAGACATACCGGGCCAGCCGTTCGTAGTCACTGTCTCTGCTCCGGCGCACATGAAAGTGGCGGGTGCGCGCCTGGCGATCAGCGGGCGACTTGATGAGGTTCAATTCTTTCAGCCAAGCCAGCGTGTCCCGTGGGCGATCCGTTTGATCGGCATGGAGCAGGACGGCCGCTCGTCGTCGTTGAGTCTGACTCGCGAATTCCGTCTCCTGAATCTCGCGGACAATGTCCGATGCTCGCGGCGTGTGATCGGCCTCCGCCACGTAGATGATTTCGTCGGCATTGCGGATGCAGCGTCGTGTCCAATGTGTGACGGTCGCATCCGTCTGCAACAGGATGATGCGATACCGGCTCTCCTGCTGACTGAGCCATGAGCGCAGCCGCAGGTCGTTGGGTTCATTCTCGGTCGCTTGAGCCACACCCGGCACGCCCATCCGACGATCAATTTCAGCGCTGGTAAGCAACAGGCACGGCTCCATATTGGAGGCGACCTTGGATTGAGTGCGCTGCAATGCTTCGTGCAAGCGTCTGGCAAAGTCATCGACGGACGCGCCGGCGCTCGCCGGTGCCAGCAGGATGTTCGCGCTGAGATGGGACGACCGGGCTTCGCGATCAACTCGCTGAAGTCGCTTGATCAACTGCCGTGTCAGGTGCCGCATCAATTGGGGATAGCGCTGCGTGAATTCATCGAACTCGGTCTTCGAGAACCGCAACAGCTCTGAGTCGCGTGAAGCCAAGATCGTGGCCGATCGCGGCTCGCCTGTGAAGACACCGATTTCACCGACCGCTTCGCCTTGGGACATCTCGCCCACCTGCCGCGACTCGCCCGAGGCCGTGCGGATCAACACCTCCAACCGCCCGCTGACAATGACGTAAAAGCTGTCGGACGGTTCGCCCTGATAGCAGAGCACGTATCCCCGTGGCAGATGCACCCACGTCATCTTCGCTTCCAAGTCGCGCAGCATCTGGTCGTCGAGTTCACCAAACAGCTTGGGCAGCACCGCGACCATTTGATCGCGATACAAACGCGGCATGATCGTCTTGGTCAGCGCATCGACGACACTCTGTTCTCGCGCCAGCAACCTGTCGAAGGCGGGCTTCGGAAACTTGACCAGCCCGCTCGGTTGCTTGGCACTCACGGTGGCGCTGCGCGTCCCGCCAGTCAGAATCTGCATCTCGCCGATCGTGGCCCCCGGTCCGATTTCCGCCAGAACCAACCGGCTGTTGTCCGATTTGCCGTCGAGGTCCGGTTGTTCCTTGGTCACTTCCAACTGGCCTGCGACGAGAAAATAGAACGCATCGACGGCGTCGCCTTCGCGAAACAAAACCTCGTTCGCGCCGAGCGCGACCCATGCCAATTCCCCTCGCAAATTGTCCAAGTGCGCGCGTTCCACAGTCAGGAACAACGTACTTTCGGCAACCAAACGAATCAGTTCTTCCGGCAATGGAGTGTCCATGGCGGCTATCATGGGAAAACGTCTTCCTTTGTGCCTGGGAGTGAATCTTCAGTGAATGGAATATCGGGAAATCACCGCGATTGGCGGGAGTTGAGCGGCGTGCCAATCTCTATCGCATGAGGTATACGTGTGTCCGCAGACACGAGCCGAATGGCGATCCCCATCAACGGCGTCGTGGAACACCTCAACCCACGCGGCTGAACACTTTTTAGGATTGAACCATGTCACTCAGTTTTTTCCCCGGAATGTGGAAACTGATCAGTTCCGAAATGCGAACCTCGACAGGAGACGTTTTTTATCCGCTTGGAAATGATTGTGCCGGGACTCTCATGCTCGACTCGTCCGGACATTTATCAGCACACTTGATGCGGGTGGGACGACCAGAATTCGCCAGCGGCGACATTCTCCGTGGAACGGACGAAGAAATTAAAACGGCCTATCAGGGATATGTCGCCTTCTGGGGAAACTATCGAGTCGATGAGACGAAGCGCGAAATGACTTATCTCGTCGAGGGGAGTTTGTTTCCCAATTGGATCGGGCACGAGAACCTCCGCTATTATGAATTCTCCGACGACCAGCAGACTCTCACGCTGCGGACGCCGCCGTTCCTCGCCGCCGGAACAGAAATCGTCGGCATGTTGATTTGGCAACGTCTCTGACCGCCTGTTGAACATCGTAGGATGGACGCCCTCGTCCGTCCGTCTCCAACTAGAAATCGCTCGGACGAGGGCGTCCAAGTTACTTCTTTCCACCGGGTGCGTCCGAAGCGAGTCGCTGCGCGAACGCCTTCGCTTTCTCCAACCCCTCCTGCGGGATGCCGAATTCATAGATTCTGATTCCGCAATACCGCTCGGGGTTGGTCTGGGTTCGCATGTAGTTGAGGAAGGATAATCCTGTCTGCAGTTGGTTGCCCCGAAAACAAAACGCGGCCCCCTCGACGAACGTCCCGCCCTGACGAGTGGCCAGCTTTTTGACGATGCGCAGATTGTTCCACCAGATCGCACGGCAGACCGCGAACACGGCGAAACGCTTCCCGCTGAGCAATTTCTTGGCGGACTCGGACTTCAAAAATGAAGCCATCGGCATCGCGGGCTTCAACCACCAGGTGGGCGAACCGAGACAGATCAGGTCGTACTCGCGGTCCAGAATCTCCGGCGGAATCCGGACGGCTCCCGTCCGGCCGCACAGTTGCGGCCAAAACCAACCGAGTAGTTTGGGCCAGAACGGTTTCAGCGGGAACTCGATCCGATAGCGTTCATCGACGAACTCGATGGCCGCTTCGTCCGCCTCGCAGCCCTGCGCGCGAAAGGACTCCGCCATGGCCTGGGCCACGCGGCGAGTCTGGTTGGTGAATGAATAATACAACAACAATACTCGTGGCTTCATAATGTCCGATCCTCTTTTCGTTCGTGAATTCTGGCACGTCGCAGGCAGTCATATAACTCATCTACGACGACTCCGGCCCCCGCGCCCCGCAACATGCCGTAGTGCGTACCCGGTATCCAGTGAACTTCGACGCCGTCCTGGGCAATCCTCCGCCAAAACCAGCCCATCGGCTTCAGGCTCACCAGTCCGGTCTGCGACAGACTCGCGCGAAAATGCGTGATGCGACCGGGATAGGTTGCGACGCGATGCTCACGAGCCACTGTGGTGTGCGTCCTCAATCCCTCGTCAAACACCGCGTGAAAGAGACGCTGGATGAACTTGGAACGGATGGGGCGGACGAGGCTGGTCAGTCGCGTGAGCAAGCAGAGGCGATAGAGGGCCGCATAAAACCAGTCCAGCCAAAACGGGACGTGAGACGGGGGATCGAAGACGACGAGCAACCCGACTTTCTCACCCTGACGCAACAGTTCCCGTGCCAGTTCCACGGCGATGATTCCGCCGACCGAATAGCCTCCGAGCTGATAGGGGCCGGTCGGTTGGACCTTCTTAATTTCCGTCATATAGGCCGACACGAGTCGATAGATCGACATCTGGCGAATCGTCTTGACCTGCTTCGCGCTGGCTGGCTGCAAACCGTACACGGGTTGATCGGAGCCGAGTGCATGCGCGACATCTTGAAACGCGAGCAAGTCTCCATAGCCCGCCGGCACGAAGAACAGCGGCGATTGACTGCCGTTCGGTTGCAGTGGCACCAAGTGAACTCGTGGCACATCCAGTTCAAGATTCGCTGGCCGATCTCCGGTCGATTCTTTGAAGACGCTGGGCGCATCGGGGACGCTGAGATAGGTCGCGATCTCGGCGATCGAGCGCCGCATCCGCAGCGGGTTCAGTGAGGCACCGGCTCCCAACGCCTGCTCCAGCCGCGTCTGCAATTCGACCGCCATCAGCGAGTCCAGTCCCAAATCGGACAGTGGCTGGTTCGGGTCGATTTCCTCGACCGGCAAGTACATCACTTTCGCGGTGTGCTTCAGAATCAGCTCGATCAATTTCGGTGATTCCAGATTCGCGCCATCGTGGCCGACGCTGCCAGCGTCGGGGTGACTCATTGCCGGAATACGGTGGCGGACGCTGGCCGCGTCCACCACGAATTTTGAAGTACTGAATTGTGAATTGCCTATGGCAGCAGTGGCCGACGCGGCGGTCTGTTCGACGGCGTTGCTCGATCCCGCTTGCGCCAGATACAGCGTGTGATTGGAATCGTCTTCCAGCTTTGCGTCGTTCAGACAGGCGATGTTGGAAAAGCCGGTTTCCGCCATCACTCGGCACCAGCGGTCGCGTCGCATCAGCGGGTAGTCGGGCCGCAGTTCCTTGTCTTCAAATCCCCACCAGCCGTCGATCAACGTGAAAACCATGTCCCCCCACAACGGCGGGTTGGCTCCTTCCAACAGCAGCAGCCAGCCATTGGGCTTCAGGAGTCGCCGCACATGCGTCAGCGTCGTGAGTAATCTCGGCGTCGCGTGCAGTACGTTGGCGGCAACGATCAGGTCGAACGAGCCGGGTTCAAATCCCTGTTCCTCGGGCGATTGGCTGATGTCGAGCAATTCGGTTTGAAGAAAGGGAGCGTCACGGAATCGTTCTTTTGCCGCTCGCAGAAACAGCGGCGATACGTCCGTGAAGACGTACTTGGAATGTTCGGCCGGCAGTTGCGGCAAGAGATGCCTCGTCAGCCCACCTGTTCCACCACCGATCTCCAACACGCGGACCGTCCGTCCAGCAGATTGTGTCGCGACGATGTTCTTCAGCACTTCGGCGGCCAGCAGGTTGTAGCCCACAAAACATTTGCCCTCGCTATAGAAACGAGCGGCCTTGTCGGTCGAACCGTCTGGAAACAACACCGTCAACGGTTCGACTTCGCCCTTCCAAATTGAGGCCAAGACCGCACCCGCTCGGCCGAGCAGATCGCACTCCGGATACGAGCCATCCCGTTCGATCTCTCGCAGCAGGGTCTCGGCCGTTCGATCCGGCAGAGGCATCCGGATGCGATACTCACGACCAACGGATTCCAGAACACCTCGTTCGGCGAACCGGCTCAGGACGCGGAGAACCTTGGGACGATGCCGCACCGGCACTCGCTGCACGAGTTCGTCTTCAGAGATCCGCCCGCCGACCCGCCAGTCCACGCCCAGTTTGCTCAGCGCATTGATGATGAAACGAAGCGCCACTTCGTCCAGACGCAGCGACAAGGCGTGCGACTCATCTTCCAAACCGGTGCGCAGTTGTTCGACTTGGCCCGCGATCGAATTCGGCGAGGGAAGCCACGACGTTGTCTCAGGCATCGAATTGAGTTCCACTTCGTGTACGGAGCCACCTGCGGGAAACAACGGGAAGCGCTGCCGATGAAACGCATAGGTCGGGATCAGAACGCGCGAACAGGCCCACGGCTCGAAGAGGCTCCTCCAATTCACGTCTTTACCTCGAACGTAACGTTCGGCGAGAGCGAGGGCGTCAGCAGCCTGTTGAAAAAGGGAGGG
>JAYTQJ010000375.1:0-22159 GCA_043746775.1 Schlesneria sp. | reverse complement strand
CTTGATAAGGTTGCGGTGGGCGCGGATCTCGCCCGCTCCTGCACCGTCGAGGAGGAGTTGTTCGTACTCCTTGATCTGTTGGTTCAGGAACTGCTCCTGGTAGTCGCGCGACATGCCGATCCGCTCGAAGCTCGAGTGGGTGACGACGATGCCGTCCCACTCGCCGCTGGCCATCTTGGCGGTTAAGAACTTCCGGCGCTCGCGGGTCAAATCTTCCTTGGCGGCAACCAGTAGCTTGGCGTTCGGGTAGAGCTGCATGAACTCGCGCGAGAACTGTTCGAGCAGGTGATTCGGGACGACGTACATCGGCTTCTTGATCAGGCCAGTTTGCTTCATCTTCATGCCGGTCGCGGCCATCGTGAATGTTTTGCCCGCACCAACGACGTGGGCGAGTAGCGTATTGCCGGAACTCATGCCGCGCCAGACGGCATCGATTTGGTGAGGCCGTAGTTGCAGGGTCTGGTTTAGGCCGGGGAAGTCGAGGTGCGAGCCATCGAACTGACGCGGACGGAGATTGTTGTACGTGTCGTTGTAGATGCGGACGAGACGCTCGGTTCGATCAGGATCGGTGAAGACCCACGCTCGAAACTTTTCCTTGATCAGTTTTTGTTTCTCGCGAGCGGCCATCGTTTCGATGGGGTTGACCACTTTCACTTCGCGGCCCCCGTCGTCGAGGGTGTCGTAGATCGTTGGGGCTTTCATGTTGAGGGCCAATCCGAGCAGCCACGTTCCGTTGGCTCGCGGCGTCCCGTAGTCCGAGGTCGCGGCGACGGAACGCTCGGCTCGATAGTCGGCTGCGAGATTCCAGACGGCCTCCTTTGCGAGGTGCCCCACGGGGACCGCCGCAGACTCGACGTGGAACAAGTCGGCGGCGAAGGCTTGGATGTCACGAGCCGGAATCCACGGAGCGCCGAGATTGGCGTCGATGTCGCCGGGCAACACGTCTTCCGGCTGGACACTGCGCAGAGCGGCGGCGTTGCGAGCGAAGGCGGGACCGGCTCGCTCGGCTCGCAACAACTTTTCGCGGACATTGCCGGAGAGATAGACATCGGCGGTCTGCCACGTTTGGGAGGCGGGATCGCGATAGATGAGGTCGCCGAGTTCCTCAATGATCTGCGGCTCGGGCTTCTGATAGAGCGACGCGATGTAGGCCAGATCGACCACGCCCCGTTGATTGAGCGACACGAGGAGACCCTCTTCGGCGCTGTTCACATGCGTGACGGGCGGCGTCTTGCCGACCACGTCCTTCAGCAGGATGGCCGCTTTCGTCGCTCGGCCGGAGGACTCGTCATAGTCTTCCAGCGACATGACGAGCATCGCATCCGGGTCTTCGCGGAACTTGACGAGGTTCGGCATCCGACGAATCGTCGTCCCGTCGGTCGTCTTCCCAAACGTTGTCTTGTTGATCGGGCCATAGTTGCTGACGAAGCGGTCATAGGTCCGATTCAGTTCGCGGCGGGCTTGGCCTCGATGTTCCTCGGGCCAGCCGTCGTTCTGCGACTGCAACACGCGGCGGGCTTGATCGCGGAGTTCGATGAGGGCGACCAAGCGTTTGCCAGTCATCGTGCCATCGGCGCGAAGTGTCGCTCCGCCGTAGACGACGGGGATGCCTTGGCCACCCTCGACCTGATGGACCACACGCTTCGTATCGAGAAAGAAACTCCCTTCGCCGACGTGGCGTTCGGGAGGCGGTGGAACAAAGGCGGGTGGTGGGACTCCTTTCCCCAAGGTCTCCTTCGATGGGGCATAAACTTGTATTGGGGCGAACTCGGGCAGGCGATGAATCGCTCGCTTGAGATCGTTCGCCAAGTCTCCCGAGCCGATGACCGAAAAGCCTTCGCCGTAGAGCGTGTCCTTGCGGGACCACGTACCGAGGACCATCTCGGGATGGTTGACGAAGTAACTGTTGATCGGGATGTCGTGACCGTCCATGTGTTGCGGTGAGGTCTTGAGCCAGTCGGGATCAACATGACTGGCCGGTTCGCCGGGAGCACGCTTGCGGAGGAAGACGATATCGGTGACGACGGCTGTCCCTTCCCGTTTGAAGGCATCGGACGGCAGGCGGATCGCGCCGACGAAGTCGGCCTGTTCGGCGAGCAACTCACGGACGGCGGCGTTTTGTTTGTCGAGCGTGTAGCGGCTCGTCACCAAGGCCATCACGCCGCCCGGTTTCACGGCATCGAGCGACTTGGCGAAGAAGTAATCGTGCAGAGCCAGCTTCTGCCCACGATGGTCGAGTTTGAGATCAGCAAACGGCACGTTGCCCACGACCGCATCAATGCGATCCGTCGGCAGCTTGGTGTCGCGGAAGTTCTCAATACGAATGTCATACTCCGGGAAGCGTGCTCGTGCGATGCGACCCGAGATGGAGTCCATCTCAACGCCGATGAACCGATGGCCGTGTTGGCTTTCACTCATAAAGTTGCCGACGCCGCAGCCCGGTTCGAGGATGGTTGCTCCGCTGGGGATGCCAAGCTGCGTGATGGCTTCATGAATCCCGTTGATGACGATGGGCGACGTATAGAAGGCATTGAACGTCGTCCGCTTCGCGCTGTCGTATTCGTCCGGAGTGAGCAGTTCACGCAGTTCGTTGCCGAGCGTCTGCCAGCTCGCGTCTTTGAACTGTCCCGTGACGGGATCGGGGAAGATCGAGAGGGCGACTGGACCGAAGCCTGCGAACCGCGCGAGGGTCTCTTTCTCGGCGGCAGTCGCGGGACGACGTTCATGCTCGATGGTCTTGAGCGTCCGAATCGCCGCGAGGATGTCGCGGGCTTTCGACTTCTCACCGCTCGCGATGCGCGGTGAGGTCGTCGCGGAAGTCTGCGAGGAGGGTCTGGATTCCGAGTCAGGCCGGTGAGCGGGACTCGATGAATCTGGCGTCACGGCCGAAGGCGGATGTTCTCTCTCGGCACCGGTCGATGAATCGTCCGTTGCACGAACCGGAGGCCGATCAAACAGCGAGCCTGAATAACGCTGAGGGGCTAGTCGTTGAACGAAGGACTGCGGAGGTACGCCATCGCGTCGTCGAGGTTCAGTGGTTCGGGTGGCTCCGGCAGCGAGTCGCTCGCCGTCAAAAAGATCTCCCATTCGTGCAGGGCTAGCTCGAACGCGGTCGTTTTGAACTGGCTCGACTCGCTCCCCGGTGTCGCTTCCGCCAGCACCGCCATCCACTCGTGATGCCGCGCCCGCAGTTGCCAGGCTTGCTCGGTCATCGTCTCCAAGAGCGTGTCGCTCCGGCGAAGCTGTTCGTGGAGCGGCTTGTTCTGTCGCAGGAGTTCGAGAACGATGGTCTTGTACTGCATGGGGGTGGCCTCCTGATGTGGGGTTCGTCGAGTCGTGTTTCTCTGTCGCCGAGTCTGTATCGAACGAGAAGAGCGACTTCTGATTCTTGTCAGGCGGCTTGCGAGGCATGGTCAACCACCCTCGGTATCCCAAGCCCGCTCCATAGGGAAGTGGTCGTGGTCGCCTCGATATGGGACTCGCAGTCCTGCTGTTTTTGTAGCCATCACTTGCTCGTTCGTTGGAACCCTTTCACCTTCTGACTCTACAGGAGAAACGTTACTTTTTGTTTAACGATGACTGCGAACGTGGAGGCACTGGCATTGGCCGGGGCCGAACACGATCCTCATGGTGGGCACAGCAGAGATCACCGAGGGATAACCGTAGCCGTCGAGTGTGAGCCGATTCTTCAAAACGAAGAGGGGGGCGAATCCCCCGGTCGGTCAAGGTGAGCGGGGCGGCTCCTCCCCAGCTTCCTCACTCACAAAGCCTCGCTCGTGCAGCAGGGTGCCCTCCACCCCGCTCACCTTGACCGCCCTCCCCCCGTTCCTGCGAGTCTCTTGTTCCGTCCGCCGAAAGCATTCGCTGTTCGGCGAACGAACAAAAATGAGGAGCAAGAGGGGAATCCCGGCTCACTCGTGAAACAAACTCGCTGGCGGGCGAACAGGTTGAGTCAGACTTGGATCGTCGTTTCGCACGCTGTTGACTCGGGGTGAGACCGGCCAAGCCTGCATTTCTTCCGCAGGGAATTGAGCCAGCAATGGCTTGATCGTGTCTGGCTCGTCGTTGGTCGGATCGAGCCACGGTGCGGCCATGCCACGAGGAAGTATCACGGGCATTCTTTCATGAAACGATTGCATGAAAGTGTTCGCACTTGTGGTGCAGATCGTGCAACTTTCAATGGCGGGTGATTGCGGAGTCGGCTGCCACCGCTCCCACAGTCCGGCGAACAGCAGGGGATCGCCGGACTTCAACGTGATGTAGTGAGGTTGCTTGTCTTGGGAGCCGACCTTCTGCCATTCGTAGAACCCGCTCGCCACCACGAGGCACCGGCGTTGTTGGAATGCAGATCGAAAAGCAGGCTTGGTGTGCAACGACTCGGCACGGGCGTTGATGCAACTGACCCCGATCTTCTCGTCCTTGGACCAACTCGGGATCAAACCCCACTTGGCATGAAAGAACTCCCGCCCCTGTTGGGCGGTCTCTCGCACGCAGAGAACCTGAGTGGTCGGTGCGATGTTGAACCTGGGCTTCCATTCGCGGAGCGATTCCAGTTCGTACAGCATGTCCAAGAACTCCGCCAAGGCTTGGGGCGGCAACCGCAACGTAAATCGACCACACATGCGGGATTCTCCGGTGTCAGTCCCAATTCCAAGCGTCGTATCCACAGGCAACGTCACGTTCCGTTGGCCCCTGTTGTGGGATCGCAGCGTGTGCCCTAGATTGCGCTGGATCACTGCGAACAAGGAACATCATGACGGTTTTCGTGGATGCCATCTACTCGGTTGACTTGGGGACATCGTGCCCGCTGCCGCTCTTCGTGTCGCCCGTTGAGGCGGGCTTTCCGTCGCCTGCGGACGACTATCTCGACCAACATCTGGACTTGAACGAACACCTCATCAAAAACCCCGCCGCCACGTTTTTGGTCCGAGTGCGGGGCAACTCGATGGTCGATGCGGGAATCCAGAGCGGCGACATGCTGATCGTGGACAAGTCACTGGACGCGACCGATGGTGACATCGTTGTGGCGGCCGTCGATGGGGCCTTCACCGTAAAACGCTACCGGAATGCGGGAGGACGATTGCGGCTCGTGGCAGAGAGTCCCGATCACGCTTCCATCGCGGTGGATGCCGCGAACAGCGTTGAGGTTTGGGGTGTCGTCGTGCATGTCATCAGCTCGCCGAGGCGACGATGAATCAGACCCTCGCGTTGGTGGATTGCAACTCGTTCTACTGCTCGTGCGAGCAAGTCTTTCGTCCCGACTTGAACGGTCGGCCCGTGGTCGTCCTCAGCAATAACGACGGCTGCATCATCGCCCGAAACGCGGAAGCGAAAGAACTCGGGATCGAGATGGGCGAACCACTCTTCCAAATTCGCGACAAGCTGGCCAAAGAGCGAGTCGCGATCTTCAGCAGCAACTACACCCTCTACGGCGACATGAGCCGACGGGTGATGGAGGTCTTGGGACAGTTCAGCCCCGACGTCGAAATCTACTCGATTGACGAGTCGTTTCTACGGCTGCCCGATCCCGCCTCTGATCCGCTGGAGGTTGGAAACCGCATTCGTCACCTCGTAAAAAAGTGGACCGGAATTCCAGTCTCGGTCGGCATCGCCCCGACAAAGACGCTGGCCAAACTGGCCAATCGCATCGCCAAGAAACGGCGGGAGTCGCAAGGGGTTCATCGACTCGGAACGCATGACGCGATCCTCGATTCGACGGATGTCGCCGACGTGTGGGGTATCGGAAATGCTTCCGCTCGCAAGCTAAAGAATGCCGGGATTTTCACCGTGGCAAAACTCCGCGATGCGGAAGACGCTTGGGTCTTGAAACAACTCAGTATCGTCGGGCTGAAGCTGGTTCACGAACTGCGAGGCGATTCGTGTTTGCCCCTCACTATGGTCAGCGACCCCAAGAAGGGAATCTGCGTCTCCCGGTCGTTCGGGCGTCCCATCACGACGCTCACGGAGATGAAGCAGGCCGTGGCTCTCTTCACGAGCCGATCCGCCGAGAAGCTCCGGCGACAGCATTCGCTGGCCGTGGCGATGGGGGTCTTCTTTGAAACGAATCGGTTCAACGACGATCCCCAATGCCAACGCTTTGGCTCGTTTTCATTGCCAGTCCCTTCGTCTGCCACAACGGAACTGGTTCGGCTGACGGCTGTCGCCACGGAGCAACTCTTTCGTGACGGGTTCCGGTACAAGAAGGCGGGGGTCTTGGTTCACGAAATCGTCTCGGACGCCGCCCGGCAAACCAATTTGTTCTATCGTCCCGATACGGCCCGCGATGATCGAGTTTCCGCCGTGATGGACCGCATCAATCGCGAGTTTGGTCGTCAAACCATCCACACCGCAGCGGAAGGGATTCATCCCGAGTGGTCCACGCGGTTTGAGTTCCGCTCACCACGGTACACGACACGGTGGGATGAACTGCCTGAAGCCGGGTGATTCGCGAATCAATCACCATTCGATCTCTTCGACGAGTGTCCCTTGTCCCTGCGATTCCATTGCTGATGGTTCGTCGGCTTCTTGAATCCACGGGACGCGGTGGCGGGTGATGCCTTGGAAGAGGCGGACGTGGGGGCGGGTTTCGGTGTTGAGATTCCGACCACGCAACGTGATGGTCTGGCTACCGATGTGGAGGGTGATGCCAGTGGACGGATCGAACTCGGCTTTGTCGAGCCAGGCGTAACCGACGGCGAGGATGTTGCCGTCCTTCTTGCGGAGTTCCAGCATGACGGCTCGGTCGCGGACGCCGCGTAGCCAGCCGAACGAACCGAGGTCTTCGAGCGGTTCGAGGTCGGAGAGGAGCGAGTTGTCAGTCGCATCGTTCGGTGCGCGTTGGATGTACTTGTTGAGCAGGCTATCGGTCATGAGGCACCTCGAATTGGCGGCGTTGGAGTTCGTTGGGGTATTTTGTTGCGGGAGCCGAGTGTTGTCGCAGGACCGTGGCTCGGTCGTTGCGGTTCCGTTCGCGGCGACTTTGTTCACGACGAGTGACGGCAGGGCGATCACGGTCGGCCACGAGTTCCGTCGCCGTGAGGCGGTCATCGGAGCGACGGACGGCATCGAGCAACGCGGCCCGGTCATCGGTATAGACCGTGGCTTCTTTTCGGCCGCGTGAACAACTGACGTAGAACTGTTCGCGGGACGAGGCTTTGAAGCTGTCCGACGATTGGCCGATGAGGACGCGGTCCACGGTGCGGCCTTGGCTGGCGTGACTCGTCACGCAGTAGCCGTGCGTGAAGTGGCCGAAGTCTTTCGAGACGGTCCAGCCATTCTCCAGCACGATGTTGCCGTCGCGGTCCAAGCGGTCGATTTGATAGAGCGCTCCGTTGTCGAGGCGATGTTGGCCATCGAGCGTCTTGCCGTTCTGAGTCACTCGCAGCTTGTCGCCGCGAGCAAAGGCGATCTCGGTCGGATGGAAGACTTGGAAGTTCTTGGCCTGATCGGCGGGAAGTGGTTCATCACTGACAATGACTCGCTGGCCCTTCGTGAAGCCTTTGGCGTTCTGATGAAACACAATCACATCGCCGGGAAAATAGCTTTCCGGCTCGGCTCGTTCGGCTTGAGTGAGATGGACGTTCTCCAACGCCGCGAACGTCCGTTCGTCTCCGCTGAGTTTTTGTGTTGCCTTCAGTTCGCTCCGAATCTCGGCCGTGATTCGTTCCCCTTCGAGATGTGTCGGCGAGACGACGAGCGTATCGAGGCCCTTTGAAACGGCCTCGATGTAGTCGGTGGCCATCATGCGATAGCGCTCGCCCGTGGGAGTCTCCCGAATCCAACCGAGGTCGTTGAGTTGCTCGAAGCCTCGTTCAGTCTCTCCCGCCGCGAGGGACTTCACGGCCGCCTTGTACTGGCCCGACTGTCGCTGAATCTCGCGGATCTCTGCCGGGATCAGACCGGCTTCTTCTTCGAGCAGTCGCAACGCGGCACCCCGTTCCACCGAGCCATGTTGCTTGCGGTCGCCTGACAGCACGATGCGATAGTTGTTCTGTTCCGCAAGTTCAAAGACCTGCGTCATCGCCTTCGCGCCGAGCAGCCCTGCTTCGTCGATCCACACGACGTGTCCCCTCGCCTGCTCTTGCAGCTTGGTGTCCACGAGTAGGCGCGCCACGGTGTCGGCTCGCTCGAAACCCTCTTGTTGCAGCACGCTCTTCGCTGCCGTCGAAGGAGCGAACGTGAAGACCATCTGGCTGTTGGCCTCGATGGCTTCGACGGCCTCTTGCATCATCGTCGTCTTTCCCACACCCGCCGCACCGCGCACGAGGATCACTCGGTCGCGCGACGCGAGGACATGCTCGACGGCTCGTCGCTGCCCGTCGTTGAGCCAGGTGCGCTTCAACGTGCGGTCGCGAGACCCAAGTCGGCGTTGCGACCCTCGTCCGTTGCGGGCGAACGAGATCATCTGTTTCTCTTCGGCAATGATCGCGGGAGTGGTGACCATCCGCCGTCCCTGTCGCTCCGCTGCAATGAGGTCATGTTTCCCAAACGCCGACTTCACGGTGGCCACGGTCGCGCGGCCCACCGACCGCTTGAGGGACTGAGCCAGCAACTCTCGTTCAGGGACGACCGACTTCCGCTCGAAGACATGTTCAACCGAACGTTCAATCGCTTCGCGAGCCGCATCGGCATCTTCGGGCACCGAACGACCACCGATCTTGTCGGCCAACGTGATCACCGCGCGATACTCATCGTCCGAGAGCCGCGATCGCCACTCGTGACGCAGTTCGGGCAGCGACAGGTCTTTTTGTTTCCGCTCGCGGGTCTTCGCCCCCAGTTCCGACTTCCCCTTCGCCGTGAGTTCATCCCCCAACTTGCGAGCTTCATCCTCAATCTGAGCCGTGCGTCGCGAGAACTTGTCGATGGTCGCTTTGTCCAGCCCCGCCAGTTCCCAGCCCCACTTCTTCCGTTCGACATGCAGTCCGAGATCACCGAGGCGACTGGCCAACCGCGAATGAAACACCGCTTCAAAGTACGGAGCATCCCGCTTGAGATCGGCGAACTGGCCCGCCTTCCATGCGTTCTCTTTCTCATCCCACGTCGTGTTGAACACGAAGCAATGCGCGTGCAAATGCGGATCGGGAATCCCGTCAATCGGCCGCGCCGTGAAATGGATGAACTCGCCCCACACCATATTCGCCGTCACGCGGTCTTCGTTCAGCCCCCGCTTGCGGACACGAGTCTTCATCTCCGCTTCCATGTCCTGCATGGTCGCATCGACCGAATCGCGAAAGGCATCGAGCAGCCGTTCATCCTTCGTCAGTCCATACAACAGCGAGACACTCTTCGGCACATGGAAGTTGAAGTCGTAGCCAACGCGACGTTCTTCCTTGCGACGCAGCGTCAACGGTTCGTTCGTCTGCGGATGCCGGTTGTCGCAGAGAGCGTCCCACGCCGCCGATTGAATCGTGCCGGACAAGCCCAGCCGTGCCGCCCCCTGCCCTCGCCAATGGCCTTCGAGTTCCTGCCCCTCGGTGTAGTAGTCGGCCGTGCTGTAATAGCTCTTCGCTCCCGCCGCCGAAGTGTTCTGAATGATCCGCAACATGGTTCATTATAGACCGCGAGAGATTGCGAAAGAGTTAACGCCGAACAACCTTTATTCAGCGGCGACATGATTGCGGTGACGACATCGAAGGGAAGTCCCGGTTCGAGTCGCAGTCCGAAATCGGCGAGAACTCTTGGGCACTCGACCTCCGTGAGTCGAACGTTCATCGCCAATCGGGACTGTGGGACGATGCCGCCTAAGGCCAAGCGAATCGCATGTCGCGAGAACGGTTTCGTCAGACCTTCAATTACTCGCGTCTCACCCATTGCGGTTTCAAATCTTCCCTCCAGTCTCTTCCAACGGTCGGCAGTGACGAGTGTCTCGCCATGTCTTCGGTGTTGATCCACGACAAAAAAACTCTCTGGTGGAGTGGCCAAACACAGCGACCTGATCATGGGCGTGCTTAAAGCCGCAGCCGGTCCAGGCCAGCAGAAAATCGGTTCCCCCTGAAGGTCTCCCCCGATTTTCTGCTTGCCCGGAACGCCTTGCTCCGGCTTCGCGGCTTTCGGGTCGCAGCCATGAGGTCGCCGTGGTCGTGGCCTCTTCAACAACCAGAAAGGAACGTTTTATGACTGAAGAAACAACAACCGCCAGCAATGGCAAGAAACCCTCGCACAACGCCTACCACGTGCGGGAGACCGGCAACGGGAAGAGCTTTTGGAACCGCGTCGGTGTTGCGTGGACCAACAAGAACGGAGGCTTCACCGTCCAACTCGAGTGTGTGCCGCTCGATGGCCGCATTGTCTGCCAACCCGCCGACAAACCGGCTCCGACCGAATGATCCCCAACCGGGGCGGGCACACGCTCGCCCCGTTCACTCTCACCAGAAAGGACTCTCACCATGAACACGACAACAACCAAGCATTCACTCAATGAATCTGCACTCACGGCAGATCACGAGTTTGACATTCACGAACACCTGGCCCGCAAGCACACCATCGCCGATCTCTGGTCCGCCGAAGACGTACAGTCGAACTGCGACGGTCTCACCGAAGAACAGGCGTGGGAAGTCTTGCAGGAAGTTCAACGTCGCTATGACCCGAGTGACGGCATCAACTGGACGGTCATTGAGGATGTCGCCGCGAGCCTCTTCCCTCAACCGGACTTCGCTGAAGACGATCTCGACCTCACGCAAGACAGCAATTCCTAGAAAGGACTCTCACCATGAAACTTCACATCGAACAAATTCAACATCACCGCAACGGCATCTCCGGCGCACCATTCCACGTCCTGATCTTTCGCGACCCCGAAGTCGGGCGAATGCTCGGCATCGTCTTCGACCAGAAGTACCACGTCGCAGCCTTCAACCTCGACAAGCTCTTCCTCGGCGACATCGCTTTCGGCAGCAATTCGTGGCGGGGAGACCACTACGAGCCGCATCTTCGTCGAGCCATCGAACAGACGACGCAGGAGGTCCAGCCATGACCACCATCAACCCCTTCCTTGCGGCACGCCGCAGCCGACCAGCAATCGTTCCCGTGACTCGTCACGAGGAGTCGCAGCCACGTTACGCACGGCTCCCACTGGCACCACGCAACGCGAGTCCCGTCCCGCACCTGACGAGCCTGTACCACTTCCATCGAGCAGGCGACTACGGCGACCGGAGCTATCCCGGCAACTGCGGAGGCAACCTCATCAAGGACTTGCTGACGTACTTCAAACCTGGCTTGGTCTACGACCCGATGCGCGGCTCAGGAACGTGTGAGGACGTGTGCCGAGAACTGAACATCCCTTGCCTGTCGTTCGACATTCATCAGGGTGTCGATGCCTGCGACCCGCAAGGCTTCGGGCCAAACGAGACGTTCGACTTCATCTGGGCACATCCGCCCTATTGGAGGCAAAAACTGTACTCAGAGGATTTGAAGGACCTGTCTCGCTCTCCAACTCTCGACCACTTCCTGACCCGCTACGGGCAATTCATTCGCAACTGTGCGAACTCTCTGAAGGTCGGCGGAAAACTGGCGATTCTGATGGGCGACTACTCAGACAAGGACGAGGGCTTCGTCCCACTCACTCATCACACAAAACGGCTTGCCTTCGCCGCTGGGTTGAGGCAGTGCTGTACGGACATCATCCGGTTCAGCCACGGGGCGAGCAGCTCGAAGAAGGTCTATCGCTCGTCATTCATCCCTGGGCTGCATGATGTCTGCACCATCTTCACCAAGCCCCAATGAAAGGAGCCTGATTATGTCTCGAACCATTGAACTGACTGTCACGCTGAAGCTCGATGTCGCGTCACGACTGAGTCGCACTGAGTTCTACAGCGGACTGACCGATCAACTGCGAAGTGGCCTCGGCGAACTGCTGAACTCATCGAGCGACAGCGTCGCCGTCGTGGCCGCGCGCGATCCCGAAGAGACCTTATCGCGACTGACCAACCTCGAACCGATCCTGCTCCCCGCCGGTCAAATCGCCATCATCTGGTCGGTCGAGGACGTGATGCAGTTGCGTCCCGACCTGACCCGCGACGAGGCACTCACCGTGCTGGAATATGCCGAGGTCCAGCACGACTCCGGCGACGGCATCAACTGGCACGCCCTCGACGCGCGTGCCGAAGAGCTGTTCGGTCCCGAGCTGGAACTCACAGAGTTCGCCTCATGAACCTCGAACCCGAACCTGAGACGAACATCCTCGACGACACGTTTCATGGAGCTGCGTTCACAGCCTACGTCGAGTTGGCCATCGCAAGCGGTGGCGTGCCGGAGGAAGCCGCCACGCGCCGCAAAGCCTGCCAACTCTACGAGGAAGCGCTCGCCGAGCGTCACTCGGTTCGTGATTCGGGCAAGCCTTCGTGATGCCCCGCTGACGGAGAGCGTTACATTCTCGTTGCCCGTCGCGTGGCCTCGTGCTATCGGAAGTGGCGTTCCACACTTCACCGAGGGCCCGTGCTTCGATTTCGCCTCACGCTGGGAAACCGTCCCGAGACCGTGCTGTTCGTGTGCGAACAGTCGGGCGAAACACTTCGCCCGTGGGCCGAGGCCGGTTATCCGACGCTCAGCTTCGATCTGGCTGAGGACGGTCAAGACGTGCGGCTCATTCGGCTCGACGAACTTGTTCGGCTGTTACGTGACAGCAAGCTCCGGCCCTTCGGCCTGTTCGCGATGCCGCCCTGTACGCACCTCGCTGGAAGCGGTGCCCGCTGGTGGCAGTCCAAGGGAGACGCCGCGTTGATCGAAGCCCTCAGCGTGGTCGATGCCTGCATCCGCTTGGCCGACCGCTTGCGAGATCACGGCCTGCAATGGTTCTCGCTCGAAAACCCCGTCGGCCGACTGACCGGGTTCCTTGGTCCACCCGTCATGACCTTCCAGCCGTGCGACTACGGCGACCCGTACACGAAGCGAACGTGCCTGTGGGGCTGGGGTTTCTCGACCAACTTGCCGCAAAGTCCAGTCGAGCCGGTCGAGGGAAGCCGAATGCACCTGATGCCCCCGTCCCCCGAACGTGCCCGAGCAAGAAGCCAAACGCCCGCCGGATTCGCGCGAGCGTTCTTCCTCGCGAACCAAGCGACGTGATCGCGACTCTTCGAGTGCAGCCTCGAACTCATGCCATGAGTTCAGACTCAGCGTTCGGGCGAAGACGGTCCCGGAATCATGGCGGTCACGAGCTTGTCGATGGCCTCAACCTGGAGCCGTCCTTCAAAGTCGTTGCGGCGGACCCAAGCGCTCTTCTGACCGCGATAGTCGGGCTGGAACCGGAAGCCCGCTCCTTTGACGGCGGTCAGCACATCTTCGGGAGGCTTATTGCTGAACTGGATGACCAGCCGGTGATAGTCCTCATCGGTCATGCGGCAGTAACCGCGAGCCTCATCAACGACCCACGTCCGCAGTCGTGGTTCAGTCGTCGCTGGAGGCGCTGGCGCATCGCTGACCGTTCCGCGATCAGCATCGCCCGGTCCCGGCGTGTACGTCCCGGTTGGCTCAAACGGCGGCGGCTCGACCAGCAGTTGCTCGACCCGTGGCTGTTCAATCATCGGAGCCGACGGCAGACACTCCATCAAGCCCGTGTCGATGCCCGTTGTTGCAACCGTGTCGGCTGGCCGTTCCGCCAACGTGCCGGTCGCTTCGCCAAGTGGTTCGGCACTCGTCTCGGCGATAGTCACCGCTCCCTTCTTCTTCCGTGGTCTGCGTGTGGTCGTCGTCATGTTCTCCTCCGTGAGTTGTTGTTGAGTCGTTGAAGTCCCCGACATTTGTCGGTCCCTTCAGTCTACGACAGGTCGTTAAACAATCCGTTAACGCCCGGAAGAACACTCGCCGAACCCCTCGACAACACTTTGCCGCGACCCTCACCACCCGAAAAACACCCCTTGTAACGCCCCTGAAAACGCCCGTTTTGCACGCCCGAAAAAACGCCCCTCGTGAGCGGCAGGGAAGCAAAAATTCTGTCAGACATCTCCCCTAAGCACTGCTTAGGCGGATTTTCACGGTGAAAATCCGGAAATACGATTTTGCGGAAACACAGAAAAACGACTTCACGACAAGTCGTAAAACAGTGTTTGACCAATTCTGTAAGCCGTGATAGTCGTGAAATCGCAATTCCGCAAAATCGTGTTTCATGTAGGTCATTATGTTCGTTGTCGGGTTTTTGAATCAGAAGGGGGGCGTCGGAAAAACCACGCTTGCCGTTCATGTTGCTGACGCCTTGGCGCGTCGCAAGCAAAGGGTCTTGCTGGTCGACGCGGACCCGCAAGGATCGGCACTCGATTGGGCCGCCGCACGTCGGGGCGAACCACTCTTTCCGGTCGCGGGACTGCCGCGAGCATCCATCCACAAGGAGCTGCCGACTCTGGCCAAGGGCTATGATGTCGTCATCATCGACGGTCCGCCGCGAGTCTATGACGTGGCCCGGTCCGCCATCATGGCGAGCGACCTCGTGCTGATTCCCGTGCAGCCATCGCCCTACGACGTGTGGGCCGCGAAAGAGATCGTGGACATGTTGCACGAGGCCACTGTCTTCAAACCCCAACTCAAATCCGCATTTGCGATCAATCGTAAAATTGTCAATACGGCGTTGGGTCGAGATGTTGTCGATGCTCTGACCGACTATCCGATCCCCGTATTCAAGACGGCGATTTGCCAGCGTGTCGCCCTCGCGGAATCGGCCGCTCAGGGGCAGACCGTGTTTGAGACCGCCCCGGACAATCCGGCGGGGAAAGAGATTCTGGCACTGGTCGAGGAACTGATGGAGTTCGCGAAATGAAGAAGATTACCTTCGGGACTAAGCCCGCCGCGTCGCCGGGGCACGCTTCACCGGATGCTTGGGTGACCGACCGCCAAGCCAGCAGCGAACCAATGAAGCGGCTCACGATCGACGTGCCGCTGTCACTTCATCAACGGGTCAAAAGTCAGTGCGCGATGAAGGGGGACAAGATGGCCGATGTCATGCGAGAACTGCTTGAACGACACTTCAATCCGGAGTAAGAGGGAAGGGGGCTGGAAACAAATGCCTGCCCGAACTGATACAGAAACACGATTACACGATTTGTCGTAAATGCGATGACCCAACGATTGCCACCCCGAGGAGACCAGCAACCGGACCTGTTCGCGGCGAACTTCGCGGACATCCCCATCCGTGACCAACGCGACACGATGGAGCGGCCGTTCTTTAGTCTTGCCAAGAAGCCGCGCTTCACGCCCATTGAATATCACGTCGGCGATACTTGGGTGGAGGTCAGTGCCAACTCGAAGTTCGGCTTGGCCACCATTTGGGATGCCGATATTTTGATTTGGGCCTCGACGCAAGTGACCGAAGCTTTGGATCGCGGCATGGCCCCGAACCGTGTGATTCACTTTCATCCGCATCACTTGCTCAAGTCGATCCGTCGCGCCACCGGCGGGGAACACTACCGGCGGCTGCGAGCCGCCCTGGACCGCCTGACTCACACCGCAGTTCGCACAAACATCAGGGCCGATGGTCGCAAGAAGGCGGCTTCGTTTCACTGGCTCGAAAGTTGGACCGAGGTGATCGACGAAGCCACTGGCGAAACGTCCGGCATGACACTCACGCTGCCCGACTGGCTGTTTCAAGGTGTCGTCATGAAAGGAGGAGTCCTCACCATTCACGAGGATTATTTTCTGCTGACAGGTGGTGTCGAACGCTGGCTCTATCGAGTCGCTCGCAAACACGCGGGACATCAGGAAATCGGCTGGCAGTTCACCATGCGTCAGCTCTACGAAAAGTCCGGAGCCAGCTCGCGGTTCTCCGACTTCGCCATCGACGTGCGCCGCGTCGTCGAGGAAGACTCGCTCCCCGAATACGCCCTGACGATCCGCAAGAACACGGAAGGCGACGAAATCGTCCACTTCATCCGCCGCAGCCAACTGAGCGTCACGGATCCGCGTTTCGAGACCCCACGCCACCGCCGCCGCCGACTCGCCAGTGGCCTGACATCAAAGTCCATCAAATTCAACGACTCAGCAGCCTAACCACACGGCCTATCAAGCGCATCGCAGTCACTGAATGACAGCAAAACACGGCCAATTGAGCGCACCAGCTCTCTCGAAGCCGCTCGTTTACTTTTTCCGAGTCACACTGGCTGTTGATTCAGGTGCCGAGTATGGCGATCAAACCCGTCGAGGCTTGACCCGAGCAGCAACACGGCCCATTAAGCGCACGCTTCGAGGCCGCACATGGCGAGTCATGACAACTCCAGCACGACTGCGCCCCCTGTGAATTACCACGGTCGAATAAGCGCAAACCCCACGGCCCATCAGGCGCACGAGGCACGGTCGATTGAGCGCAGAGACACGGCCGATTAGGCGCACGAACAGCAACATTCCCGTGGAGTTTCAACAGCTTTCCGCGAGCCTAACTGTTTAACCTCAAGAGCTATTTAACCTGCTTAACGACGGAGGGCTGTGGATAACTCACAAGGTAAACAGTCCTTCGTCATCCCATCCCAAAGCCCACCGACGCGCCGCCGTACAAGTTTCGGAATGACAGCCACAAGAACCTCTTCCCCAGAAGTTGCCGAGCCGGAATCTGAGGAGAATCCCCTGATCACCCAGCCGAATTCCCCATATCACCATTCCGAACCCAGCCGAACCAATCCAAGGCGGCATTCAGAATGGGATCTCACCCGTGGCCCCGCCATACCCCACAAACGCATTCAGAAGAGGGCAGGAAGACCGAATCCAACGTGTTGGCGATACCCCTACCCGAAGGTTCAGAATCCCCGCCTCTTGAAATCAAAGTACCGGATTCGTCGATGCCAGCATCGAGTTGATGTCCATGCAATGATTACCCGCCGTGATTCAGCGGCCAGGCAGTGACGGGGAATTAGAGCTTTGGGTTTAACTCTCGGTGCTTGGTTTGTTGTTCCCATTTGCAGCCTCGTTCCGTCAACCTTGGAGGCACCACAACTTTGTCTGAGCCGCGAAACAATTTTCCGAGAATTGTGTTTGACTTTCAGAATCGAACGCGGTGGAATCCCGCCCGCTCTTCATGAGCTTGCTTCACCAGCGTTTCTTTTCGATTCGGCAGT
This sequence comes from Schlesneria sp., assembly GCA_043746775.1. Taxonomy (GTDB): domain Bacteria; phylum Planctomycetota; class Planctomycetia; order Planctomycetales; family Planctomycetaceae; genus Schlesneria. The sequence goes on along the minus strand of JAYTQJ010000375.1, from coordinate 5,135 downwards.
CTGATGCCGACCAGTTGGTGAAGCGTCTTTTCCGAACAACTCAGCACTCAGCACTCAGCACTCAGCACTCAGCACTCAGCACTCAGCACTCGCTGACGCTTCGTTGTGCAACACCTGCTTCCGACAATCTGCTCCGTCAGCAACCGGCTCTACCAACTCGAACCCCCGATGAGGTGACTTGTGGACGACCTAAACCATTCTCCGGTTCCCCCTGCGGCCTCCGCTTCCGAACAGGCCGCGCCGCTGAACGCGAGTGCGTCTGAAGCGTTCGTCAACACTCCGACTGAGCCGCTCGCGAACAGCGGTTCCTCAGCCAGCAACTTCGGTTCGACAAATCCACTCGAACCGACTCTCCGTCGCGGCGCGGCTCGCCGAGATTGGATCGTGATCGCCGTCTGTGTCGTGATGCTCATGGCGATGGGTGTCTGGCTCTTTCGTTCTGGACCGCAGAACCAAGACGTAGCTCGACCGGAACCGAAGCGGATCACACGCGATCAGTTTGTCGAAGTCGGTGGCGTGAGGCGGCCCATCTCTGATGTGAAGCGTCAACGTGACAAGATCGCCGCTTTGGAATCCAAACGGCAGAAGGGGGCGGACTATGGGACATTTCCCAAGATCGAACCCGATGCGAATCCGCAGGTGAAGTCGGTTGTCGAGGCTTTTCGGGATGGAAAACATCCGGAACGGATTTCGGCGATGGTCCTGCCGCAGCCCTTCGACGCAGCGGCGTATAAGGCGAACCCCATCGCCTACCTGAACGTCGTGGAACCGGGCCGTGTTTGGCAACCAGCCCAACCGGGACCGGGCGTGTCGAGGATTGGGAGTGTCTCCGCGAAGTATTTGGAAGCTGAGCAGGGACAGCCGACGACGCTTTCAGTGAAAGCCTTACCAGACGCCCCGGTCACCTTCACTTCGTTTGATGGCGGTGCCTTCGACAATCAACTGACGAGCATCACGGTGAAGGCGGATGAGAAGGGTGTTGCCAAGGCGACTTTCATTGGAACCACAGGAACCATCAACGATGTGAATATTCTCGCCGCCTCGCCCGCAACGTCAGGCCAGTTGCGATATGTCGTGAATATCACGCTCGGACGAAAGTCACCCTTGGTGAGCGCCACAACATCCCCAAAGAAGTGACGGCGTGTCGTTCGCGACCGCCAACGTCCTGTTCAAGAATTGACTCGATGCCATAGCGCCTGAATGACATCTCACGTGGTCGAAGTTTTCTCCCTCAAAGCTTTTCGGTTTCCGCCTGCCAATAAGGATTGAGCATCATGGTTGCCCAAATGATTAAAAGGTCGCGATTCTGGTCGTTGGTCTTGTTTGGCCTGATCTGCGTCGTTGCCACCGTCGTGTTGGTCGAGCAGCGCCAGCAGAAAAACAGGGCGTTGGCTCAGTCGGAACATGGAGAAGGTGGATCGGGAGAGGGTGGGTCTGGTGGCGAAGGTTCAGGAGGGTATGGAGATGAAACTCCTCCCGACGGAGGATCGGGGGGAAGCACTTCGATGCCAATCCTGATCTCGCCAACGGAGGCGTTAAGCCTTGTTCCACTGACGCCCATTACGGGCTGCGCCAACATGCAAGGTGGCACATATGTCTGCCCCGATGGCTGCGCTGATGGCGATCCCGGTGTTGCCTCGACGGCTGCTACCCCCGATTCTCCAGAGTGTGTTGAGGGGACCGTCGTGCCCGGATTCTCCACAATCGACCATATCAGTTTTCGATACATTCACACGGCCGTCGATTATGCCGGGGGTATTGCCGCAGCGGGGGGCGACTCCTGCAATTCTTGCTCGACCGGCCGAAGTCCTCTCGGGACCGGAACCGGCGCGAAACCTCTCAAATTTGCCCGCTTCTATCGCAGCCGCGATCTCACTCATCTGGGAAGCTTCGGTGCAGGATTCTTTCACAACTATGAAATCCGGCTGCATTTCCTGGACTGGAACAGTTCGTCCAAGCAAATTGATGTGATTGATCCCACACGGCTGGCTGCGGTGCGATTGGGATTCTTCGGCGATCACTTTCACGACGGTCGCCGAGCTATCAAGCAAATCGAGTTGTTTGACCAAAATGGGCAGCTTCTGACCGACTCCTCCAATACCACCAGCGCGAGTACGTATTTTGCCGCTGCGAAGACCGCGAAGCTGACGAACCACGATGGAACAACCTTCGAGTTCGAAGTGATCGACCTCGACTTCGGGTATGCAGTGTTTGGGCAGTCTTCTTCAAAAGCCGCTCGGCTGACACGTTATCGAGACCGTGCGGGTTACGGATTTGCCGTCAATTATCGAACTTGGACGCCGGAACAGATCACCGAGTCGCCCGAACGGCAGTGGCAAATTGCCCAAGTGCTGGGCGATGCAGGTGACGCGCTCACCTTCACGTACGCGGAACAACAGGTGGCCGGTTGCTGGGTTGTCAGTCAGGTGCAACTGCCCAACGGGGAAGCGGTTACTTACAGCTACGGAAACGGGATGCTGCAATCGGTGCAACATCCGGGGGGAGGTATTTCCACGTTTGCCCACACGTTTGACACGGCCTCCATGCAGACCAAGCTCACGATCAATGACGTGACGACCCTCCGTGGCCATCCCCGCAAGGAAGTTTATCTCTCGCCGAATACGTATCACCACCTTTCTCCGGATTCCGCGTATCTGCTGAATCAGGCAGCGCAACAGGTCCGTATCGTGATGACGGGTCAAGGAAATGAACGTGAAGTCGCCTATCTCAATTTCCCGGACCCCTCAGGTATTGGCTATAACAACATTTATCTCGGTGCTGGTCGGATGCTGCAGCGCCCGGCGGATTTTTTGGCCGGAACATCGGCCCATTTCAAGTCGGGGGCGACAATCAACCTCGAATCCTACATGGGGGCGATGTATGGTGCCCAAGTCGTGGGCGAGTTGGAGAATGAATCGGTAGGCTCGACTGGCCTGTCGTTTGCCCAGTACACGACGAGTTCCAGCGGCATCACCCGTTTTTATGCTCTGGATGCGGAGGGGTGGACGATTGGGATTGGACACAGCGATAACACGTTCACGACCATTGTCCGCAACGAACGCAAGCAGCCCGTCCGCATTCGGGACCGCAAGGGGCACGTGACCCGGCATACTTATGACAGCACTGGCAATCGAATCAGTACGGAAGTCGGGCTGCAAGAAGCCCCGGTCACGATTCAGATCAACAATGGAAATCTGGAGTACGTCTATTCGGGATCTTCGTCGGGCGGTGGAGGTTCTTCGCATGGTGAACACGACCCTCACGGCGAACACAACTCTCACGGTTCAAATCCTTCCGGGCCAACGACCACGCTACAACCCGATACTCCGACAGACGACTACGCCATCATGACGTGGGAGTATTTCCCGGTCGGTCATGCCCAACAGAATCTGCTCTCGGCCTCCATTGATGCGCTCGGCAACCGGACAGATCACGAGTACGACGCGCAGCATCGTCTGATCAAGGTGATGCAACCTGCCGATGCCGCTGGCGCACCGCGTCCGGAAACGCTCTACGCCTACGATGCCGTCGGACGGCTCTCTGTCGTCACCGATCCCGAAGGGCACGAGACGACTTATTTCTACGATGTCAGCAATCGCGTCTCGAAGATTTCGTATGCCGATGCTTCGTCGGAACGGTACTTCTACGGCACGGGCGGCACGGCTGATCTGCTGGTCAAACAGGTGGATCGACGAGGTGTCGTGACCAATCACGAATACGATTCGGCCGGACGCCGAATCCACTCCGTCATTGCGGCGGGCGTGATGGACTTGGCGGGGGGCGAGACTCCGATTTCCGATCCGTCAGTGACCTTCGAGGAAACCGTTTCCTACCTGAACGGAACGAACAATCCCGTCACACGGACCCGAGCGGGCGAAACGACTGAGTTCGCCTACGACTATCGTCAACGGGTGATTGAATCCCGCGTCAAACCGAACACTGGAACAACGCTGGTCTCGAAACAGATCTATGCCAACAACCAGCTCTTCGCCACGGAAGACCCCTACGGTCGTCGCACGTACAACGCCTACGATCTCTCGGACGGGCGTCTGATTCGTTCGGTCCAGACGACGGTGGATGGTGTGACATTCGCGAACCAAGCCGCCGTCTTGGCCGCGACTCGCGGTGCGGAGAATGCCGCCAATTCCACCAATTTGATCACCGACTACGTCCTCGACGCCGAAGGTCAGACGACTTCGATGATTGATCCGCGCGGCATCGCCAGCACGACGACCTACGACTCTCGCGGTCGAACCGTCGAGCAGGTTCAGGCCGCCAGCGTATTGGCGGGCGGAACGCTGACCCCGATTCCTGCCAAGACCGCGACGATCTACAACGTCGCCTCACAGGTGGTTGAAGTTCGTTCGCCCCGCTATTTCGACGCGAACGACACGCAGGGAGTGAACGCGGCGAAGACCGTCATGACCTACACGGGCCGAGGTCGCGTGAAGACGCGCACCGAAGCTCCCGGCACCGCCGCCGCCGCCACCGAGTCCTACACCTACAACATCGCTGGACATCAGGTCAGCAAGACCGATGCTCGCGGCCATGTGTGGCAGACGCTCCGGCCGAACTGTTGTGGTCGGGTTCAACTGAGCGTTGATCCGCTGGGGCACGGCACGATCACGCGGACGGATTGGAACGGCAACGTCGTCCATCAGGCGACCGTCGCCGATGTCCTGTCGCACGAGAACACGTCTGATCCGCTCAACGCGAAGACGCTGCAAGAGGTGACGACCAAGTACGACCTGCGCAACCGCCCTGTCGCACGGACGGTGTGGCTCACGCCGCGCGGGGCGGTCGTCTTTACCGATCCACCGATCGCGGGAGACGACGGCATCGCGGCGACGGAGGGGATCACGACTCGCTACCAGTACGACGACAATCTCACCGATGGCGTAGGGTTGGACCAGCAGTTCAGCCAGCACTTGGCGGGACTGAACTTGGGGGCAGGCTGCAATGGCAGCGCGGCTCTCGTGACCAATCCTGAGGGCGAGCGGACGCTCTCGATTAAGGATGGACTTGGTCGGAGCGTTCGGTCGGTGCAGCTCGATGCGAATGGTGCGGCGGTTGTTTCCAGCACGACGACGCATGATGTCGTTGTGGCTGTCGCGGGCTACGGCAGCGTTCTCGAA